>JAIXTT010000059.1 GCA_027483795.1 Hyphomicrobiales bacterium | reverse complement strand
TCTTGTCGCGATCGCGATCGACGGTCAGCTGCGAGCCGGCCGAGATCATCCGGGCGCGATGGCTCGCGAGCAGAACGAGCTCGAACCTGTTGTCGACCTTGTCGATGCAATCTTCAACCGTAACGCGAGCCATGCGCGATCCGTGCTCCGTTTGGGCGGTTTCGGGGTTCTGGGGCGTCTGATACACTCGCGGTCATTGCGACGCAAGCAGTCCCGTCATTCCATTGCCGAAAGGTTTTTCCCGAATTGGCGCTCATCACGTGCAAAGCGCCCCGAGCCGGTTCATGACCGGAGCGAACCTCCCTCACGATGAAGCCGCGAAGGCCCGCCGTCGCTTGACAGCGCGCGAGTCGTGCGCGATCCCTAACAAATAGTAGCACTGATCGGGTAATGCGTATTTTCGGTTGCATCTTCAATTGCCGAATCGCGTTTTGCCTCGAAAGGGCTGCCGCAAAGGTCACCCAACCCGGCCCGGGACGTCGTCGTCCCGAACCCCGGTCGAGAACGGAACATTCGAATGCAGAACATTGACCGCATAGCTCTTTTCATCGACGGCGCGAACCTCTACGCCACCGCGAAGGCTCTCGGCTTCGACATCGACTACAAGCGTCTGCTGAAGGAATTCCAAAGCCGCGGCAAGCTCGTGCGCGCCTTCTACTACACGGCGCTGATCGAGGATCAGGAGTACTCCTCCATCCGCCCGCTGATCGACTGGCTCGATTACAACGGCTATCGCGTCGTCACCAAGCCGACCAAGGAGTTCATCGACTCCACGGGTCGCCGCAAGGTGAAGGGCAACATGGACATCGAGCTCGCCATCGACGCGCTCGAACTCGCCCCGCACATCAACGAGATGGTTCTGTTCTCCGGCGACGGCGACTTCCGCTCGCTGGTCGAGGCCGTGCAGCGCCGCGGCGTCCGCGTGACCGTGATCTCGACGATCACGTCGCAGCCGCCGATGGTCGCCGACGAGCTTCGCCGCCAGTGCGACGAGTTCGTCGACATCATGACCCTGATGCCGAAGATCGGTCGCGACCCGCAGGAGCGCGCCGAGCGCATCCAGCGCAGCTACGAGCGTCGCGCGGCGTCGCCGACCGAAGACGGCTCCGAGGTCTGAGATCGCGATGCGGACGGAAAAGGCTTCCCGGGCGACCGAACCCGCTCGGGACTGTTCCCTCTGTCCGCGTCTCGTGGCCTTCCGCACGGCGGCGCGCGCCCGTGCGCCGGAATGGCACAACGCCCCCGTCCCCTCCTTCGGGCCGGGGAATGCGCGCCTCCTGATCGTCGGTCTGGCCCCCGGCCTTCAGGGAGCGAACCGGACGGGTCGCCCCTTCACGGGCGATTTCGCGGGCGATCTCCTCTACGCGACCCTGACGGAATACGGCTTCGCCAACGGCAAATTCGCGGCGCGGCCCGACGACGGACTGGTGTTGACCGATTGCCGCCTGACCAACGCCGTCCGCTGCGTACCGCCGGAGAACAAGCCGATCGGCGCGGAGATCAATGTCTGCCGGAGCTTCCTCTCCGCCACGATCGACGCGCTGCCGAACCTCACCGCCGTGGTGGCGCTCGGCCGGATCGCGCATGAATCGACGGTACGGGCGCTCGGCGTCAAACCGTCCGCCCACGTTTTCGGGCATGGCGCGGAACACGCGATCGGCCGCGTGAGGCTCTTCGACAGCTACCACTGCTCCCGCTACAACACGAATACGGGCCGGCTGACGGCGGACATGTTCCGAAGCGTCTTCGCGGCGGTCCGGGCCTATCTGGATCGGGGCTGAGCGGAGCCGTCCCGGCCCCTCCGAAGTCATGCCCGCATGCGCGGGCATGACGAGAACGGACGCGTTCGCCCGCCCTTACTTCGTCCCGACCGCCGGCTTCGACGGCTCCGGCAGCCCCTTCGAGAAACGGCTGAACACCGTGTCCGGCGCGCTCGTGTTGTGGCGGGAGGGCATCATGCGTCCGGTCCACAGTTCTGTGGCGTCGGCACCCTTGAAGTCGAGCACCCGCGCCTCGCCCCAAGCGTTGCCGCCCTTGGTGCGCCAGGCGACATGCGCCGTGTCGGAATTCGCCTCCGTCACGTACATCGAGCGGATCGAGGCGAAGGGCTTGTTCCGCGGCACCCCGTCGAAGGTCACGTCCAGCACGATCCGGTCGGGATCGAGCGTGTCGATCCGCATCTCCGCCTTTCCGCCCGCCTTGAAGCTGAGCGTGAAGGTCTTCGTCTTCGGATCGAAGGCGATCTCGTTCAGTTCCACGACGGGCCGGAGCTGCATGTCCACGGGACCGACGAGGAAGGACGAGCCGTAGGCCGTCCAGCGGAGGTTCGGCGGCGGCAGCGGACGAGCGCGCCAATAGCCGTCCGGCGGGTAGAAGGCCATGACCTCCTCGGCCCGCTCGTTGTGCCGCACCCAGAGCTGAACCACGTGCAGACCGCGTTCGACCCGGTCGCCGACCCGCACGGGCACCGTCGCGGGACGCCAGAAGGACGGGAAGGTGTAGCCCGTCAGCCAGATTTCGGTCGATTCGAAGAAGGTCACCCGCCGGGCCTGTCCCGCGAAGGACGGGTCGTAGGACATGTCGCAGCTGGTGAAGTCCGGCGCCCATTTGTCGACGACGATCGTCCCGATATAGGCGGGGTGGACCGATTGGATGCGGAAGCTCTTCACGTCGGGCGAGATGAAGGAGAGGTCGATATTGTCCTTCTCCGCGCAGAGCACGGGCTCGCTGCGGTTCTCGACCCTGACGGGCAATTCGTTCTTGAGATCATAGGCCTGCGCGGCGGTGGAGACGGCGAGCGCGGCGGCGAGGGCGAAGAGATGGCGGATCATGCGGTCTCCGACGGGTGAGGCGTCGCCATGAGATAGGAAGCGGAAACGTCGGCGTCAGCGCCTGACGGCATAGACGTCGCCGGAATTCGCGGCATGCGGCAGACCGCGGATATGGGCCTTCATGTCCTCGGCCGAGATCCAGGATCCGAAGACGAGCTTCTGCGTCTCCCCCATGGAAAGATCGAAGCCGTAATCCCCGAGCGCGGCGAGCCGGTCGATGCAGCGTGCCGCGACGTCGCGCTGAATGGTCGTGAATTCGAAGGAGAGTGCGGGCAGGGGACGGCTGAGCCCGGCGAGAACCGAATCCTCGAAACCTTCGACGTCGATCTTCACGAAGGACGGCTCGCCGAAGCGCGCGACGAGCGCATCGAGCGTCGTGGACGGGATCCGGATCTCCTTGTCCCAGACCTGCCCTTCCCAGCCCTCCGCGCCGTCCGCGGCGCTCAGGAATTCGGTCGAGGCGGTGGAGACCGTCGGGTTCTTCGTATTCACGCGGAAGACGAGTTCACCCTCGGAATCCGCCGCCGCGCAACGCAGAAGCGTCACGTTGCGGTCGAACATGAAGAGCGTGCGGATCACCGCCGCGGGCCCGGCCTGCGGCTCGAGCGCGACCACCTTCGCCCCGAGGCGTCTGAAGCTCGCAGCCCGGTCGCCGACATGCGATCCGACGTCGAAGGCGAGGTCGCCCGGCTTCACGAAGCGGGAATGCAGCGCATCCATCGCGCGATGGCGCGCCCTGTCGCCGTGATAGACCGCGATGGAACGGAGAAGCCCTCGGAGACCCGCGAACATGCTCATGCCGCGGCCTGCTTCCATTCCGAAGCGGCGGTCAAGGCGGCGATTTCGGCCGGAGTGTCGAACTCCTCGGGGATGGCGCAGAGCCGAGCGGCGAGCAGCACCCGGCCGAGTTCGTCCGACGAGGTGAGCACCGCGAAGGGAACCGCGGTCAGGAAGCCGAGCGTCAAGGGAAGCGACCACAGAGCGAGCGTCGGCGCATTCCACGCCATCAGCCCCAGCACCACGACGCCGAACAGCGTCTGCGGCCAGAGCCCCTTCACCGCCGTGCCCCAGGAGAGCGCATGGGCGTCGCGCGCCTGACCGTTCCAGACGACGGTTCGGCCGAACAGCAGACCCGTCATGAAGATCGCGATCCGGAAGGTGGTGATCGCGCCGAGCAGGAACGAGAAGAGAAGTTCCGCCAGCGCGCCCGCCGCGAACCGCAGGCCGCCGCCCCACCGGGCGGTCCCCTCGAGAGCGGCGTCCGCGAAGCCCGCGAGCTTCGGCGCCAGATACATCACGAGGAAGGTGCAGTAGAGCCCGACGGCGAGCGCGGCGGGGAAGCCGCCCGCGAGATCGGCCGTCTCGAACGGCTTCAGCGCCGCCAGCGCGATCATCAACGTCCAAGCGGGCACGCCGATGAACATCAGGATCGCCCAGACCAGCTGAAAACGGCTGATCGGCAGCAGGCCGGGCAGATCGAGCAGCTTCAGATATTGAAGATTGCCCTGGCACCAGCGCACGTCGCGACGGGAGAATTCGAGCACCGTCGGAGGATTGTCCTCCCAGCTGCCGCCTTCGTCGGGCAGCACCCGGACCTCGTATCCCGCCTTGCGCATCAGCGTCGCTTCGACCTGATCATGCGACAGCACGTGGCCGCCGAAGGGCGGGCCGCCCGGGATCACGGGCAGGCCGCATTCCGTGACGAAGGGCGCGATCCGCACATAGGCGTTGTGGCCCCAGAAGGGCCCGCAATCGGCCGTCCACCACGCCTGCCCCATCGTGTAGGGCCGCATTCCATGGCGCATGCCGAACTGGAAGAGCCGCGCGAAGCCGCTCTCCGTGGGCGCTCCGACCACGAGGCTCTGCAGAATGCCCAGCCGCGGATGCGCCTGCATGATCCTCGCCATGCGCACCACGGACGCGCCCGACATGAGGCTGTCCGCGTCGAGCGGCAGCATGAAGGCGTAGTCCGCGCCCCACCGCTCGCAGAAATCCTTCACGTTGCCCGCCTTGAAGCCCGTATTGAGCTCGCGCCGACGGTAATGGAGGCGGTCCGCCCCGGAGGTCGTCGCGCGCCACGCCGCGAAAGCGGCTTCTTCGGCCGCGGCGACGGCCGGATCGGTCGTATCGCTCAGCACGAACCAGCCGAAGGCTTCGCCCTGCCCCGTCGCGTCGACGGAATCCTTCACCACCCGCAGGCGCGCGAAGGCCCGCGCCGGATCCTCGTTGCGCAGCGTCATCAGCACGGCCGTCCGCTCCGTCAGCGCCGCGTCGGTGTCGCCCGCCGCGGCATAGGGGGCGACGCGCTCGAAACCGTCCTTGACGCCGTGCAGCAGCCACAGGCCGATCACCGAATTCCAGAAGCCGAGAACGGTCCACGGGGCCGCGACGACGAAGCAGAGCATGAGCACGACGTCGATCGCCGTCCACCCGCCCGCGCCGAGCACGCTCGCCGCCGCCGCGCAGAGCGCCAGATAAGTCACGACGTTGAGGCACAGCACCACGCGTCGCCTTGCGGCGAGTTCGGCGATGGACTGAATGCCCGTCGGCGTCGTATCCGTGGCGACGGTCGAGACGGAAGCGGAACTCTCGGTCATTGGGGGGCCGTGTGATCGGAACGGAAACAGGCGACGCGAACGCCGCCCGCGCTTTATGGGTCGCGGGCCCGCAACGACTAGAGCTTCGTCGCGCCGCGGTCAAAGTCCCGGCCGCGGACGAAGCCCTCGTGCGCACGCTTTTTTCCGGCGTGAGCCGCGGCACGGAGCGCCTCGTCTTCGAAGGCCGCGTACCCGAGGCGGAATACGAGCGCATGCGCTGCCCGCTGCAGGAGGGCTCGTTTCCCGGACCGGTGAAATACGGCTACGCCGCGGTCGGCGTCGTGGAGCGTGGCCCGGCCGCGCTCGAAGGCCGGACGGTCTTCTGCCTCCATCCGCATCAGGAGCGTTTCGTCGCACCCGCCGACATGCTGCATCCGGTACCGGAGCGGGTTCCCGCCTCCCGCGCCGTGCTGGCCGCGAACATGGAAACCGCGCTCAACGCGCTTTGGGATTCGGGCGCGGGACCGGGTGACCGAATCGTCGTGGTCGGCGGCGGCTTCGTCGGCGGGCTCGTCGCCGCTCTGGCGGGCCGCCTTCCGGGCGCCGACGTGACCTTGGTCGACCGCGCGCCGAAGCGCGAGGCGCTCGCGACGGCCTTCGGCGTCGGCTTCGCCCTGCCGGAGAACGCGCCGCAGGATGCGGACGTGGTCTTCCACGCCTCCGCACATCCCGCCGGCCTCGCCTCCGCCGTCGCCTGCGCGGGCTTCGAGGCCTCCATCGTCGAACTGAGCTGGTACGGCGAGGGCGTCACGCCCGTTCCGCTCGGCGGCGCCTTCCATTCGAAGCGGCTGCGCATCGTCGGCTCGCAGGTCGGCCATGTCTCGCCCCTGCGCCGTCCGCGCTGGGATTACGGCCGCAGATTGCGCAAGGCGCTGGATCTTCTGGACGATCCGCGCCTCGACGCCTTCCTCACCCACGAGATCCCCTTCGCCGACGCGCCGCAGCGTCTCCCCGCCCTCCTCGCCGCGGACGCAGATGCGCTCGCCGTGGCGCTCCGTTACTGAAACCCCCGAAAGGCTGCCCGCATGTACGCGCTCGAAGTCCGCGACCACATCATGATCGCCCATTCCTTCAAGGGCGAGTTCTTCGGCCCCGCGCAGCGCGTCCACGGCGCGACCTTCGTGATCGACGTCGCCTTTTTCCGCGAGACGCTCAACGAATACGAGGTCGTCGTCGACATCGGCCGCGCGCATGACGCCTTGAAGGCGGCCATCGCTCCGATCAACTACCGCAATCTCGACGAAGCGCCCGAATTCACGGGACGGCAGACCACGACCGAATTCCTCTCCCGCTACGTCTTCGACCGCATGGCGGAAGCGGCCCGCACCGGCGATCTCGGCCCGGGATCGGAAGGCATCGTGAAGATCCGCGTCACCCTGCATGAGAGCCACGTCGCCCGCGCCTGGTTCGAGGGCCCCGTCGCGCGATGATCCGCATCGGCTTCGTCGTTCCGGGCGATCTCGAAAGCCCGACGGGCGGCTATCGCTATGACCGGGAAGTGATCGCGGCCCTGCCGCGGCACGGCATATCGCCCGTGCATGTCGCGCTCCCCGGCGCATGGCCCCGGCCCGACGACGACGCCCGCCATGGGACGGCGGCGATGCTCGCCGCGTTGCCGGAAGGCACGCCCCTCCTCGTCGACGGGCTGGCCTACGGCGCCTTTTCGCCGCGCGAGATCGACGCCGCACGGGGGCCGATCGTCGCGCTGGTGCACCACCCTCTCGCCCATGAGACCGGCATCGATGCTCGGCAGGCCGCCGCCTTCGCGGAGAGCGAGAAGGCGGCTCTCGCCCGCGCGGTCGCCGTGGTCGCCTCCAGCAAGGCGACGGGCCGCCGGCTCGTCGAGGAATTCGGCGTGGAAGCAGCCCGGATCTCGATCGCCGAGCCCGGCGTCGACGAGGCCGAGGCCGCGACCGGCTCGTCTCCGGGCGAAGCTCCGCATCTCGTCGCCCTCGGCGCGATCTCCCCGCGCAAGGGCTATGACGTGCTGGTGGCAGCGATGGCCCGTCTGGCGGATCGCCCTTGGCGCATGACCGTCGCCGGCAGCGACGCCTTCGATCCGGCGACGGCGGAGGCTCTGCGCCGCGCGACCGCCGCTTCGGGTCTCGCCGAACGACTGCATTTCCCCGGCGCGGTGGACGAGGCGGCGATCGATCCGCTGCTGCGTTCCGCCGACCTCTTCGTCTTTCCGTCTCTCTACGAGGGTTACGGCATGGTGCTGACCGAGGCGCTGGCGCGCGGGCTCCCCTGCGTGACGACGACCGCCGTGCCCGCCGCATCCGAATTCTCGCCGCCCGCGGTGCGCAGGGTGCCGCCGGGCGACGCCGAAGCCTTGGCGGCGGCATTGCGCCCGCTGCTCGAAGATGTGGCCGTGCGCGAGGAGGCCGAGCGCGCCGCCCTCGCCGTCCGCACCGCCCTGCCCCGCTGGAACGAGACCGCCGCCGACATCGCGGCCGTCATCACGAGGATCGCCCGATGAGCGGATTCAGCCCCGAATGGCTCGCCTTGCGGGAGCCCGTCGATCACCGTTCGCGCGACGCCGCGCTCGCGGCCCTTATGGCCGACGTCTTCGCGGGCCGCGAAACCGTCCGGATCACCGATCTGGGCTGCGGCGCGGGCTCGAATCTCCGCGCCATGGCTCCGCTTCTCGGACGCGATCAGGCTTGGACGCTCGTCGATCACGATCCGCGGTTGCTGGACGCCGCCCGGGAGCGCCTGTCGGCATGGGCGGACCACGCGGAGGACCGAGGCGACGTCCTGATCCTCGGCAAGGCGGAGAGCAGGATCGCCGTGCGGTTCCGCCAGGCCGATCTCGTCGCGGGGCTCGAACCCGTGCTCGACGACGCGGGCGACCTCGTCACGGCGGCCGCCTTGTTCGACCTTGTTTCCGCTGCTTGGATCGACCGCTTCGTAGCGGCGCTCGCGGCACGCGACCTGCCGCTCTACACGGTGCTCACCTATGACGGCGTGGAGACGCGCGAGCCCGCGCATCCCGCCGACGGGGCCGTGTTCAAGGCCTTTCACCACCATCAGGCGACCGACAAGGGCTTCGGTCCTTCGGCGGGTCCGAAGGCGGCCGCCCTGATGGCCGAAGCCTTCGCGCGGGCGGGCTATGTCGTCCGGACCGCGGCGAGCCCTTGGCGGCTCTCGGCCCCTGCGGATTTCGCGCTCATGCGGTCCCTGAGCGAAGGCATCGCGGGGGCGGCGCGGGAGACGGGCCTCGTCGACCCGTCGGATCTGACGTCATGGGAACGCGCGACCGCCTCGATCACGAAGCAGACCGTGGGTCACCTCGACATCCTCGCCTTGCCGTCGAGGTGACGCCCGGTTCAATGCGGCAGCATGCGGCGCAGCATGCCGTCCTTGAGAACGAGGCCGTGATGAAGAGCCGCGCCGATATGCCCGATGACGAGGACCGCCATGGTGATCGCGGCGATCTTGTGGGCCGTGAAGACCGCCTTGATCGTCGCCTCGCTTCCGTCGAAGCCGAAGGGAACGGGCACCGTCCAGAACAGATTGACCGGCTTGCAGCACATCGAGGTCCCGACGAAACCGAGCGCAGGCGTCACGAAGATCAGCACGTAAAGCAGATGATGCACCGCGGCGGCGGCTCTCTTCAGGGCCGGGGACATGTTCTCCGGATAGGCGGGCGCGCCGCGCCCGACGCGGTAGGCGACGCGGACCACGGCGAGCACGAAAACGAGAATGCCGAAGCTCTTGTGAAGCTCGTACATCGCGTTCACCGTCGGCGTCGGCTCCGGCGCGTCGCTCATCACGATCCCTACGGGAATGAGCGTCAGGATCATCGCGGCGTGAAGCCAATGCACCCACTTCTGGGGCGAGGCATACTCCGTTCGGGCAGCCGTTGCAGCTTCGGACTCCATCGAATGATCCTCCAATGCGGGTAGCGCGCCTCGCGCGCAGAAATTTTACTCAGCATCTCCGAGATTATGGTGTATGCAACGCGCCGGGGAAGGTCGGCTTCCGCCTCCGGAATGAAGACTTGAAGCGGTTCCGACGCCGCCTATGTTCTCGCCGGGGAAGCCATGCGTTCAGAGACGCTTGCATGAATAGACCGCAGAACGTCGTTCGCTTGCTGGGTAATCTTGAAACCACAGCCGTCGAGCGCGCCGTTTCCGAACTCCGTTCCGGGAGGCCGGTTCTGATCGAGTCGCATGAGGGCGACGTGATCGTGCTCGCCGTGGAGGCTTTCGAAATCGAGCTGGCGGCCCAACTCCAGGGCATCGCCTTGGGCAAGGCGCGCCTGGTTCTCCCCGCCGCGCGCCTGCGCCGCCTCGGCCTCGACCGTCAGGCCGCGGGCAGCTTCGCGCTTCCCGAACTCGATCGCGATCGGATCGAGACCCTCGCTCTCAAGCTCGACGCCAAGGCCGATGCGCCCGTCGCCGCCGCGACCGTCGTCGACAAGGCCGCGATCGAACTCGCGGCTCTCTCGCTCATTCTGCCCGCGCTGATCGTCGTTCCCCTGACCGCCGCGGCGCGCATCGACGCGCTCGTCGCCGTCACGGTCGAGGCGGTGTCGGCCTATCGCAAATCGGCGACGAAGACGCTCCACATCGTCAGCCGCGCTCCCGTTCCGCTCGAAGCCGCGCCCACCGAATTCGTCGTGTTCCGCGGCGGCGAAGGCCTGCGCGATCAGGTCGCGATCGTCGTGGGCGAGCCGGATCTTTCCCAGCCCGTCCCCGTCCGTCTCCACTCGGCCTGCCTGACGGGCGACCTCTTCGGTTCGCTGAAATGCGACTGCGGCGACCAGCTGCGCGGCACCGTGCGCTTCATGGCCGAGAACGGCGGCGGCATCCTGCTCTATCTGGATCAGGAAGGCCGGGGCAACGGTCTCGCCAACAAGATCCGCGCCTACAAGCTGCAGAGCCAAGGCTGGGACACCTACGATGCCGACGAGGTGCTGGGCTTCGATCTCGACCAGCGTCGTTTCGACTTCGCGGCGGAGATGCTCAACGCGCTGGGCGTCAAGCGCGTGACGCTGCTGACCAACAACCCCGAAAAGATCGGGGCGGTGAAGCGGGCGGGCATCGAGATCACGTCGCATGAGCGGGTGATCGGACGGCCGACGGCCGAAAACGTGCTCTATCTCACGTCCAAGCGTGACCGCGCGGGCCACCTGATCGACGTCGAGGCGCTCACCGCGCGCCTCTCCGTTCAGGACTGACCTTCAGTCCCGGGCGTGAGACGCCGTTCAGCAACGCCTTTCCCGCTCGCGGCGACGACGGCGCTTTTCGCGCTCGCATGGGCCGCCCTCGGATATCCTTGGCTCTCGGGCCAAGTCACGATCCCGTGGGACGCGAAGGCGCATTTCCAGCCTCAGCTCGCCTTTCTCGCCGCGGCCCTCCGCGCGGGCGAGTTGCCGCTTTGGAATCCGCATGTCTTCGCCGGAACGCCGCATGTGGCGGACCCGCAGTCGCTCGTCTTCTCGCTTCCGCATCTCCTGCTCGCCGCATTCGGGGAACCCACCCTCCGCGCGGCCGATGCGGCCGTTCTCGGCATGCTGTTTGTCGGGGGCGTCGGCCTCATCCTGTATTTCCGTGATCGCGGATGGCATGCGGCGGGAGCGCTCGTCGCGGCGATCGCCTTCGCCTATGGCGGTTCGGCGGCTTGGCGCATCCAGCATACCGGGCAGGTGATCAGCCTCGCATGGTGGCCCCTCGCACTCTGGGCCATGACGAGGGCGATCGACCGCACCTCATGGCGTTACGGCGCGCTCACGGGTCTGTTCGCAGCCCTCATGCTCATCGGTCGGGATCAGGTCGCCTGGCTCGGCGTCTGGCTGCTGATCCTCTTCGCCGTCGCTCGCTGGATGGAGGCGGGTTCCTTCCTTCTCGGGCTCCGCTTCAGCCTGCCCTCGATCTTCGCCGCGTTGGGCGTCGGCCTCGTTCTGGCGGCGGTGCCCCTCACGCTGACGGCCCTGCTCTCGGGCGTTTCCAACCGGCCGTCGATCGATCTGCTCGGGGCCGAGCGCGGCTCGCTTCACCCCGCGTCGCTGCTCACCGCCTTCGTTGCGAATCTCTACGGCGTGAGCAGCCCTTTCTCGGACCATTGGGGGCCGCCGAGCCCCTCTTGGGGACCGGTCGACCTCTTCCTCGCCCGGAACATGGGCGCGATCTATGCCGGCGCCCTGCCGATCGTCGCGATCCTCTGGGCGGGCATCGCCCGCGGCGCGCTGAAATCACGCGAGATCCGCGCCTGGCTCATCGCTTTCGCCTTTCTGCTTCTTTATGCGCTGGGACGCTACACGCTCGCCTTCGCCTTCATGTTCAAGCTCCTCCCCGGCGCGGACATGTTCCGCCGCCCGGCGGACGCGACCTTCCATCTGGGAACCGCGATCGCGGTTCTCGGCGGCTATTGCGTGTCCCGTCTGATGAATGAAGGGCTCGCCTCGCCCACGGCCCGCCGCTTCCTCGGCACGCTGGCCGCGATGGCGGGCGCGCTCGCCGCCGCCGCGGCGGTGGCGGTCTGGAAGGACCGGATCGCCTTGGCGGCGCTTCCCATCATGATCGCAGCCGTCTGTTTCGGCCTGTCGGGCGCTTCGCTCCTCTTCGCGGAGCGGTTCCGGAACCGGCACCCCGTCGTTCCCGCCCTTCTGCTCGCCCTCGTCCTGACGGCGGATCTCGCCTTCAACAACGGCCCCAACGAGTCGACCGCCCTGCCGCCCTCGACCTATGAGGTGCTGGAGCCGAAAAGCCGCAACGAGACGATCGCGCTTCTCCACCGCAAGCTCGGCGAACCGAAATCGCCCGACCGCCGCGACCGCGTCGAACTCGTCGCGCTCGGCTTCCACTGGCCCAACGCCTCGCTCGTGCACGGGCTCGACAACACGCTCGGCTACAATCCCCTCCGGCTCGGCCTCTACACGGCCGCGACCGGCGCACAGGACCATGCCGCGCTCCCGAGCCAGAAGACCTTCGCTCCCGCGATGCCGTCCTACCGTTCGCCGCTCGCCGACATGCTGGGCCTGCGATGGATCGTGACGGGCGCGCCCATCGGCGAGATCGACAAGAACCTGAAGCCCGGCGACCTGCTTCTCGTCGGCCGCACGGCCGACGGCTTCCTCTACGAGAATCCCCGGGCGCTGCCCCGCGTGCTCTTCGCCGCGGACGCGCGCCCCGCCGATTTCGACGCGATCCTGAAGACGGGGCGCTGGCCCGCCTTCGATCCGCGGACGACGGCGCTTCTTTCCCTGCATGACGCCGCCGCCGTGAAGCCCGGCTCCGGCGGCACGGCCCGGATCGCCCGCTACGGCACGAACGAGGTCGTGATCGAGGCGGAGAGCCGCGCGGGCGGCGTCCTCGTCCTCAACGACATGTGGCATCCTTGGTGGGCGGTGGAGATCGCAGGAGAGGAGAAGCCTCTGATCCGGGCCAATCTGCTGTTCCGCGCCGTCGTCCTTCCGCCGGGCAAGCACACGGTCCGCTTCGTCTTCCGGCCCTTCCGCGGGGCATGGCGGGATTTGGCGGAGAAGATCAAGGGCGCGAAGGGCTGACCCGCCCCGCTTCCCTCATCGAGAGGAGCGAAGCCCGCGGCCTTCCCCCGCCGCCCTACCAGCTCAACCAGGCGCTGACCGCCCGGCACGGGAGGCCGCTGCCGGCCACCACGCTGCGCGCCTTCACGGGGTCGAGCACACCGTCGGTCCAGATCTCTTCGCGATGCAGACCGCTCGCGATCATCAGCGCATCGATCCCCGCGCGCCCCGCACCCGCGACGTCCGTCCTGAGCGCGTCGCCGATCCCGAGAACGCGCGTCCGGTCGACGGGGCGCCCCCGCGCCGCCTCGCCCGCCGCCAAGGCCGCGACATAGGCCGGCGGATGCGGCTTGCCGCACCAGACGACCCGGCCGCCCATCGCCTCGTACAAGGCCGCGATCGCGCCCGCGCAAGGATAGGCCACCCCGCCCACCTCCACCGCCAGGTCGGGATTGGCGCAGACGAGGGTCATGCCGCGGGCGAGAGCCGGCACGAGCCTTTCGCGATAATGCTCCGCCGTCTCGTTGACGTCGTCCTCGAGCCCGGAACAGACGATCGCTTCGGCCTCCGTGAAGGCCACCCGCTCGATCGAAGCGAAAAGCGCATCGTCCCGCCCGTCGGGGCCGATGTGATGCACCCGTCGGACACCCTTTTCGGCCAACACCGCCAAGGTGAGGTCGCCCGAGGTCACGAGCCGGTCATAGGCGTCCCGCGGCACGCCGATCCGCTCGATGAACCGTGCCGTCACATGCGACGGCATGGGTGCGTTGGACAGCAGAACGACCGTGCCCCCGCCCCGGCGAAAACGCAGCAGGGCGTCGCAGGCGGCCTCATGCGCGTTCACGCCGTCATGGACGACGCCCCAGAGATCGCAGACGAGCAGATCGTAGCGGGCGAGCAGTTCGCCGCAGCCGTCGAGAATGTCGGGAGCCACGTTCAACCCTTGTCGCGCATGAGGCGGGCCTTGTCGCGGTTCCAATCCCGTTCCTTCTCGGTCTCGCGCTTGTCGTGCAGCTTCTTGCCGCGGGCGAGCGCGAGTTCGACCTTCGCGCGGCCCTTGTCGTTGAAGAAGACCTTGAGCGGCACGATCGTCATGCCCTCGCGCTGCACCGCCACGAGCAGCTTGTTGAGCTCGCTCCGGTGCAGGAGCAGCTTTCGCGGCCGCTTGGTCTCGTGATTGAAGCGGTTGGCCTCGAGATATTCGGGAATGTAGGCGTTCACCAGATAGAGCTCGCCGTTCTTCTGGTCGGCATAGCTTTCACCGATGGTCGCCTTGCCTCCGCGCAGCGATTTCACCTCGGTCCCGGTCAGCGCGATGCCCGCTTCGAAGGTCTGCCCGATCTCATAGTTGAAGCGGGCCTTGCGGTTGTCCGCAGCGATCCTCGCATTCGGGTTGTCCTTCTTGGTCATCGCGCGCGGAGGTCTCCGTCAGGCCTTGAGCAGGCCGGCATGCACCATCGCTTCCCGGATCCGCGCCTTGGTCGGCTCGGTCACGGGCATCAAAGGCAGCCGCACCTCTTCGGTGCCCAGACCGAGAAGCGCGAGGCCGCATTTCGCCCCGGCGAGGCCGGGTTCGAGGAAGATCGCCTGATCGAGCGGCACCAGCCTGTCCTGCAGTTCGAGCGCCTTCGCCATGTCGCCCGCAAGCGCCGCATTCATGCGCTCCGCCGAGAGCCGCGGCGCGACGTTCGACACGACCGAGATCGTGCCGTGCGCGCCCGCCGCCACCGACGGCATGGCGATGATGTCGTCGCCGGACAATTGGACGAAATCGGGGCCCATGGCCCTGCGCTGCAGCGAAATGCGCGCGACGTTGCCCGTCGCGTCCTTCACGCCCGCCACGTTCTTCAGCTCGTAGAGCCGCGCCATGGTCTCGACCGACATGTCGACCACCGAACGCGGCGGGATGTTGTAGATGATGATCGGGATGCCGATCGCCTCGTCGATCGCCTTGAAGTGCCGGTAAAGGCCCTCCTGCGTCGGCTTGTTGTAATAAGGCGTCACGATCAGGACGGCGTCCGCGCCCGCCTTCTCGGCATGCTTGGAAAGCTCGACCGCCTCATGCGTGTTGTTCGAGCCCGCGCCCGCGATCACCGGAACGCGCCCCTTCGCCTCGGCGATGCAGGCCTCGACGACGCGTCTGTGTTCGTCATGCGAGAGCGTCGGGCTTTCGCCCGTGGTGCCGACGGGCACGAGGCCGTGCGTGCCTTCGGAGATCTGCCGATCGACGAGCTTGCGGAACGCGTCCTCGTCCACCGCCCCGTTCCGGAACGGCGTCACCAGAGCCGTATAGGATCCCTTGAACATGCGGCTCTTCGTCATCGACCTCTCCATCCCGCCCTTGTCGCTTTTCTCGCTCGAAAGCGTCGAGCCGACACATAGACCGTCGAAGGGGTCGGGGAAAGGGGAGCCGAACCGTCCTTCGGGCGTTCCGCGTCGCCGCGATCACCCGGCGCCCCACCCGCGCCGCGATCTTGGTTAGCATTTCGGAAACCAGAACGCCGCCATACCTCTCGGGAGCGTTTGCGTCGAGGACACCAGGCGGCATGAAGTTGACCCGAACCACCCGAACCCTCGTCGCGCTGTCCTTGTTGGGAGCGGCCGTTGCGCCGCAGCCCGCGGCGGCCTTCGAAAGCCTTTTCTCCTTCCTTTCGCCGTCCTCGAACGACCGGACAGGATCCCTCGCGACGGGCCGGACCGCCGACATCCGCGGCCTGTCCGCCGCCGAGTCGGGTCGTCTGAAAAGGGCGCTCACCGCCTATCGTCAGGGAGAAGTCTCCTCCGGCGACGCGATCGCGCGCGAACTGCAGGATCCCACCGCCCGCCTGCTGGCGGAATGGGCGGCCATCCGCGCTGCCGGATCGAAAGCGGGTTTCGAACGGATCGGCGATTTCCTCGAAGCCGCCCCGAACTGGCCGACCCGCAACAACATGCGACGCCGCGCCGAAGAGGCGCTCGTCTCGGAGAATCGCTCGCCCGCCGAGGTGAAGAAGTTCTTCGCCAAGGCGAAGCCCGTGACGCCGGGCGGAAAGCTCGCACTGGCGAACGCCCTGCGTGCGACCGGTCAGGAAGCACAGGCCGTCGAACTCGTGCGCGACGCTTGGACGACCGACGGCTTCGGCCAGGATCTCGAACAGCGCTTCCTCGCGGCCTATGGCGGCGTGATCCGCAAATCCGACCATCATCGTCGGGTCGAGATGGCGATTTTCGCGGAAAACCATGACGGCGCGCTCCGCGCCGCCGCTTATGTCGGCCCCGCCGAAGTCGCCGTGGCCCGTGCCGCCGCCGCCGTCGGGCAGAAATCGGGCTCGGCCGCATCCGCGCTCGCCGCAGTTCCCGCCGCCGCGCGCACGCAGCCGCTCGCGCTCTACGCCCGCACCCAGCATCTGCGCCGCAGCGACAACGCCGTGGAGGCCGCCCAAGCCCTCGCCGCGGTTCCGCATGCGGTCGAGGCGCATCACGGCGATGCCTGGTGGACGGAACGTCGGCTCGTCGCACGCAAGCTCCTCGACGGCGGCCACACGCAACTCGCCTATCGCGTGGCCGCGGGACACGCCGCCGTCTCCGCCTCGTCCAAGGTGGAAGCGGAATTCCATGCGGGCTGGATCGCGCTGCGCATGCTCAACGACGCCGCGACCGCGCAGAAGCACTTCACCCGCGCGTCGCAGGTCGCGACCACGCCGATCTCCATCGCCCGCTCCGCCTATTGGCAGGGCCGCGCGGCGGAAGCCGGGGCCGGAAGCCCGACGGCCTTCTATCAGCGCGCCGCGGCGCATCCGACGACCTATTACGGGCAGCTCGCCCGCGCCAAGATCAACCATCGCGACATGGCGATCCAGACGGTGCAGGGCGCGCCGGCCGCCGACAGGGTGCAGGCGCTCCGCGCCGTGGCGATGCTCTACGAGGCCGACGAACGCGACCTCGCGATCCCGCTGATCTCCGATCTCGCCCAGACCCTCACCGATCCGGGTTCCTTGGACGCGCTGGCCGACATCGCCGCCGCCCGCGGAGACGCCCGCGCCGTTCTGATCGTCGGCAAGGCGGCGACGCAGCGCGGCTTCGCGCTCAACCAGCACGCCTTTCCGGTCTTCGGCATTCCGAAGGATGCTCTTTCCGAGAGCCCCATCGAAAGATCGCTGGTCTTCGCCATCACCCGTCAGGAAAGCGCCTTCGATCCGCGGGCCGTCTCCTCCGCGGGCGCCCGTGGCCTGATGCAGCTGATGCCCGCGACCGCGCGGATCCAGGCGGGCAAGTCCGGCATCGGCTTCGATGCGTCGCGCCTGCATGAGCCGTCCTACAACGTCACGCTCGGGGCCGCGCATCTCGGCGACCTCGTGAACAATTTCAACGGCTCCTACATTCTCGCCATCGCCTCCTACAATGCGGGTCCGGGCAATGTCCGGAAATGGATCGAGGCCTATGGAGATCCGCGCGACCCGTCCGTCGATCCGGTGGATTGGGTGGAGCGCATTCCCTTTTCCGAGACCCGCAACTACGTTCAGCGGGTCTTGGAGAACCTGCAGGTCTATCGTAGTCGGCTCGGCGAGAAGACGACGCTGCTGCTCGATTCGGACCTGAAGCGGGGCGGTCGCTGACGAGGATGGACGGGATGACGGACGGCGCGGGCTACAGGAACCATTTTTCCCCCGCGCCGGACGGCCTGATGCTCCGCGCCCGCGTCTACGGACCCGAAGTCTCGCATCGCTTGCCCGCGGTCTGCCTGCCCGGCCTCACCCGCAATTCCCATGATTTCGATCGGCTCGCCCACGCCCTCTCGACCGGTCCGGGCGCGCGGCGCGTCGTCGCCGTCGACTACCGCGGCCGGGGCATCTCGAACCGGGACGTCGACTGGCGCAAATACGACGTCGGCGTCGAAACCGGCGACGTTCTGTCCCAACTCGCCTCGCTCGGCGTCGCCAAGGCGCTGTTCATCGGCACGTCACGCGGCGGGCTCATCACCATGGCGACGGCCGCCGTGGCCCCGGACATGCTCGCTGGCGCCGTGCTGAACGACATCGGCCCGGTCCTCGACCGGCGCGGCCTGGAGCGCATCCGCGGCTATGTCGGCAAGCTCAAGCCTCCCTCGACATGGGACGAGGCGATCGAACTCCTGAAATTCACCACGGGCGGCAGCTTCACCGACGTCACGCCCGAGGATTGGCGGGCCTTCGCCGAAGGGACTTGGCGGGAAGAGGACGGGACATTGGCCCTGACCTACGACCCGGCCCTGATGCTGTCCTTCGCGACCATGAATTTCGATGCGCTGCCCGATCTCTGGCCCGCTTTCGAAGGACTGCGTTCCGTCCCGCTCCTCGCGATCAGGGGCGAGACGTCCGATCTCCTCTCCGAGGAGACGCTGACGGAAATGACGCGGCGGCATCCGCGCTGTGCGACCCTCGTGGTGCCGGGACAGGGGCATGCCCCCCTGCTCCGCGACGACGCCGCGATCACCCGGATCCGCGCCTTCCTCGACGAGGTCGATCCCGCCGCCTGAACGCGAAACGCCCGCCTTTCGGCGGGCGTTCGGAAGACGTTCTCGAGCGCGGGGCTTACTTCTTCAGATCGCTGTAGACGAAGTCGACCGCGAGCGTGGCGATGAAGGTGTCGCCGCACCACTTGGAGCGATTGTTCACCGCGCCGGGATCGCCGGTGAGCGTGTAGCAGTTCGCCTTGGTCAGGTCGGTGCCGTGATAACGAGCGTCGAGCGACACCTGCTTCCACGTATAGGTCAGGCCGGCGTTCCAATAGGTGTAGTCGGCGAGCCGCGTCGGATTGGCCGCCGCGGGCTTCGTCTGCGTGCCGAGGAAGTAACGGCCGACTTCGCCCGAGGCGGACAGATTGTAAGGCAGCGCGACCTTCAGCGTGCCGGAGATATAGGTGCCGTCGGCGCCCGTCCCGAGCCAGTTCCAAGTGTAGAAGGCATTGGCGCCGAAGGTGACCTTTTCGTTCCACACATAGGAAGCCTTCGCCGCCAGTTCGAAGAAGTCCGAATTGGAGACGTAACCCGTGTTCGGGCGGTCTTCGCGCGGGTAGTAGTAGTAGATGCCGCCGAGATCGAAGCTGACCGGACCGAGAGTCGGCCGAATACCGGCCGTCACGTCGACTTCCGCGAGCGGCTTGGTCGGCAGATCGACCGAATAGGCCGCGACACCCGCATAGTAGAAGTTGTCGTAGCGGACTTCGCCGTAACCCATGACGCCGGGCTTCCGGTCCGTCTGCGAAATGCCGCGGAAGTTATAGTCCGACTGGACCTTGCCGCCGAAGGCGAAGTCCCAAGGCGAAACGGCCGGGGGCGGCGGCGGGGGAGCGGCCTTCTTCTTCGACGGGAGATCCGACGCATAAGCGGGAGCCGCGAGCGCGAGAAGAACGGAGCAGGCTGCAAGAAGACGTCCGGACATGGCGATTTCCGTCGATGAGCGCCGACAAATGCCGGCCGGGATGACGACACTTTTCCGACGAAACGCCTCGTGTCACAAGGCGATAATATCGGCAACCGTGCCCTGCTTTTGTGCAATGTCTTCGGCGTCGATCGAAATCCGATACTTTCGTCGAGAACCGCGAGCATCTGCGGCACAGGAGAGACTTCACCTCACATCGCCGACGAAAGTAGTGTCTGATCGCTTCTGAAGCGCCGGAATTCAGATCTTCAACTTGTAGTGATCGCTCGCGACCGTTGCCGCCTGCCGGAGGCGCTCGCGCGAGAGATGGGCGTAGCGGGTCGTGGTCGCCATGTTGGCGTGACCGAGGATCTCCTTCACGTCGTAGAGCGTCATTCCTTCGTTCACGAGCGCCGAGGCGAAGGAGTGGCGAAGATCATGCACGCGGATATGGTCAAGACCCGCGCGCTTCCGAGCATTGTTCCAGCTCGTGAAGATGTTGACGAAGGGCTTTCCGGTCTCGGGATTGGGAAAGATCCACGGCGTCGACGCCGCGATCTCGGGAGCGACCCGCGCCAATTCGCGTCTTGCGGCGTGAAGCACCCGGATCGCTTCGTCCGACAGCGGGATGTATCGCGGACGACCGGATTTCGAGAGCGGAACGGTGAAGATCCTTCGGTCGAAATCGACGTTCTCCCAGCGCGCGTCGAGAGCCTCCCGCTTCCGCCCGCCGGTGAGCAGAAGAAAGGCGATGATGTGGCGCAGAAGCGGGTTCTCGCTCTGCGCGACGGCGACCTGCAAGCGCTGCGCCTCCGCGGGCGTCAGGAAGGCGTCGATCCGGTTCGGGCAGGGCAATTGCCTGATCCCGCGGGCGGGACTTTCCTTGACCCCTTCCGTCTCCCAATCCACCGCGCGGCTGAAGATCGATTTCACGGTCGCGAGGATGCGGTTCACCATGCTCGGACCGTAGCCGGCGGCGACCTTCGACTGAAGAAGCGCGCGGATTTCCGCCTTTCCGATGGCCGCGATCGGACGATCGCCCAATGCCGGCAAGATGTGATTGCGGATGACCCGCATCTCTTGATGGTGAGAACGCTTCACGGTCTTGGCATGCGGGCCGTAGACCGTCTCGACGAAATTCCGGAACGGCATCGCCGTCGCATTCGACTTTCCGTCCTCTTCCTCCTCCCGCCCGCGCTCGATCGCGATCCGTCGCGCATCTTCGAGCGAAAGGATCGTCGCGTCGGCGATGAAGGACAATCGCCGTTTTCCGGCGACGTTGCGCGCCGACCGCCAAACCTTTCCCGCCGGGGAAATGTCGAGGAATAGCGTCGGGACTTCGCAGTCCCGCAAAAGTCGACGCTCTTCTCCGGCGCTCAGATCGGCCGATATGACGAAGTCTGGAGATATGGAACCCATTTTGTTTTCTCCATAACTTTTTTGTTTTTTTATGCCTGTATTGGGTTTTCGCGCTTATTATTGGCGACCGGTCGAGTACGTCAAGGTCTGCAAGACCTACGGCGCCGGCTTCTTCACGATCCCCGGCACGGATACCTGCATCCGCGTCGGCGCTCAGCTCCGCGCTGACACGGTCTTCACCGAGCGCTTCGAGCAGACCGCCACGGAAGGCGCGAAGGTCGAGTTCGACTACCGCATCCGCATGCGCCTCGACGCTCGCACGCAGACCGATTTCGGCCTGCTCCGCACCTACGCTCAGATCTCCGTTGCCGACACGAACGGCGTCGGCGGCACGATCGCGGGCGACACGGACGCCACCGACCACTACGCCTTCACGCAGTGGGGCGGCCTGACGGTCGGCAAGGCGGACTCGTTCTTCGCCTACGCTCCCGGCACCGCGGTGTTCTCGGCCCTCGGCCGTACCGCCCCGCAGCCGATGCTCGCCGCCTTCACGATCGGCGACTCCAAGGCGAACCTGACGATCGCCGCTCAGGAGCCGAACTCGAACAACGGCACGACGTTCAACGTTGCTCAGCAGCCCGACGTCGTCGTGCGCGGCAACTACAACTTCGGCCCCGGCACGGTCTACGCTTCGGGCGCGCTGCACCAGGTCAACCCGACCGACGCTCGCGACATCAAGTACGGCTGGGCCGCCGCTGCCGGCGTCCAGTTCCGTGACTTCGCCGGCAAGGGCTCGACCTTCGACCTGATCGGCGCCTACTCGGAAGGCGCGACGGCCTACATCGGTGCCGGCCGCGTCCGTGGCAACACCTACGACAACTACGCCGGCAACACCGACCTGCGTGACATGAGCGGCACGGCCACCGACACCAAGCTGAACACCGCTTGGAACGTCAACGGCCTGATCGTCGTCCCGGTGACTGCGACCGTCAGCGTGCTGGCGAACGCCGGTTACCTCGACTTCAACGATCGCTCCGTTGCGAACACCGGCGACGCCACGCGCTACACGATCGGCGCCGGCGCCGTGTGGACCGCCGCTCCGGGTCTCACGATCCGTCCGGAAGTCCAGTACAGCCAGCTGAAGGTGAAGGGCTCGGCTACGGGCGACTACACCCGCGGCATCATCCGCGTTCAGCGCGAGTTCTGATCCACGCTTCACTGCGTGATCAGGAAACCCCGGCGGGCAACCGCCGGGGTTTTTCTTTTGGAGCGAACTCATTTCCGTCTCGCCATGCAGTCGGACATGAAACGGTTCCGCTGCGGCCCGGAGAGTTGCGCGCCGCCGGATTGCTGCGACCGGCTCATCCAGGCTTCGCAATCCGAACGGCTCATCGGCCCGGAACGGGTCGTCCCCGTCGTATCCGTCGCGTTTCCGGGCCCGTTGTTCGGGACTTGCGAGCCGCCGCCGGATCCCCCGGAATTCTCTTGCGCCCGAGCGCCCGTCGCCAGACCCATGGCGGCGATCAACGCGACGATCCCGAGAGCCCTCATGGCCGCCTCTCCCCGCTTGTCGAAGTCCGACGACAACGAGCGGGAGAAGCCTTCGTTCCGTCCGGCGCGTCACGGCCCGGCGTGATGAGGCGGCCGAAAAACGAAAAACCCCGGCGGTCGCCCGCCGGGGTTTCCCTTTCGCCCGAAGGCGGAAGGATCAGAAGTCGCGCTGAACGCGGATGATGCCGCGGGTGTAGTCGCCCGAGGTCGAGCCCTTGATCTTCAGCTGGCTGTACTGAACTTCCGGACGGATCGTAAGACCCGCAGCAGCGGTCCACACGGCGCCCGCGCCGATCGTGTAGCGTTCGAAGTCCAACGTACCCGTACGGTCGTTGAAGTCGAGATAGCCGCCGAGGGCGAGGAGGCTGACGGTGGGGGTGACGGGGACGACGACGAGGCCGTTCACGTTCCAAGCCGTGTTGAGCTTCGTGCCCGCCGTGGCGGCCGAGCCCATATCGAAGCCAGTCGACGCGTTGGTGGCGCTGTTCGCGTAGTTGTCATAGATATTGTTGGCAACCGAACCACCGCCGATGTAGCCGATGGCACCTTCGGAGTACGCGCCGATCAGGTCGAACGTCGAACCCTTGCCGGCGAAGTCACGGAACTGGAAGCCCGCAGCCGCGGCCCAGCCGTACTTGATGTCGACGGCGTTGACCGGGTTGACCTGGTGCAGCGCGCCCGAAGCGTAAACCGTACCGGGGCCGAAGTTGTAGTTGCCGCGGACCACGAAATCCGGCTGCTGCGGGATGTTAAAATAGGTGGTCGCATTGCCGCTGGTATTGGCCGCCATGTTGTTGTTCTGGGGCTCCTGAGCGGCGATCGTCAGGTTGGCCTTGGAGTCACCGAAGGTGTAGGCGGCGACCATGACCTGCGGAGCGACGCGGCCGAGGGCCGAGAACACCGCCGTGCCGGGCGCGTAGGCGAAGAACGAATCGGCCTTACCGACCGTCAGACCGCCCCACTGGATGAAGGCGTAGTGGTCGGTCGTGTCGTCGGAGACGCCGCTGCTGCCCAACGTGGCGCCTTGACCCGAGAGGCCATTGCCGTCACCGATGGCGATCTGCGTGTAGGCGCGCAGCAGACCGAACGACGTCTGCTGGCGGGCGTCCATGCGAACGCGCATGCGATAATCGAACTCCGCCTTAGCAGCCCGAGCACCCAACTGCTCGAAGCGCTCGGTGAAGACCGTGTCGGCGCGGAGCTGAGCACCGATGCGGAGGCAGGTGTCCGTGCCGGGGATCGTGAAGAAGCCGGCGCCGTAGGTCTTGCAGACCTTGACGTACTCAACCGGCGCGGCCTTCTTCGAGGGAAGGTCGGCAGCCTGGGCGCCGAAAGCGGCGAAGCCGGCGGCGGAAGCGAGGAGAAGGCTCTTGGCGAGCTTCATAGGTAAACCTCCAAAAGATGTGAGACCCGTCGGGAGGGCTCCGCTCGGAAGAAGCTCTCGCCTCCGCCTCGACAGGTCCCGGACCCTTCGCCCCGAAGCACCGCTCACCATCCGTTCGGCCGGTCGGTGATGCTTCGCGACGACCCGGACGGATTCGCATCCGGCCGGTAGGGGGAACCTACCCGCCTTCTTTCGTCGATCAATCGAACTTTACCGCTCAAGCCTCCCCGGAGGGCGTTTTGACCCCCGGCTGTTGCAATATGGCCACGCTCGCCCTTCCGGCGGCCCGATTCCGGCCGCAACTCCTAATGGTTTCCTAACGATTTCTGCGGTTTTCGGGAGAAACGGCGCACACCCGGCCCCGACCGACACGGAAGCCGTAGCGTCGTCCTCCCGCTTGAGGCAGTCTCGGGAAAACAGCTCCGGAACTCGGGAAACGCCTTATGAACGCCTCCGTCCGCGCCGTCGTCGTCCATGCTCCTCATGATCTGCGGGTCGAGGATTTCGCCCTGGAGACGCCCGGGCCGGGCGAGGTCGAAGTCGCGATCGAGCGCGGCGGCATCTGCGGCTCGGACCTCCATTACTACCATGACGGCGGCTTCGGCACGGTCCGAATCAAGGCCCCCATGGTGCTCGGCCACGAGATCGCTGGCCGCGTCACGTCCGTCGGTCCGGGGGTGACGCGCGTCTCCGCGGGCATGCGCGTCGCCGTCGACCCCGGCCGCGCCTGCGGAACCTGCCGGTTCTGCACGCGGGGCCTGCAGGCTCATTGCCTCGAGATGCGCTTCTTCGGTTCGGCGATGCGGTTCCCGCATGTGAACGGCGGCTTCCGCGAAAGGCTCGTCTGCAGCGAGGCGCAGGCCGTGCCCGTGAAGGAGGGCGTCGGCCCGGAGACGGCCGTCTTCGCGGAACCGCTCGCGGTCTGCCTTCACGCCGCGAATCGTGCGGGCCCGCTCGCGGGCAAGCGGGTGCTCGTGACGGGCTGCGGCCCCATCGGCGCGCTCACCATCATCGTCGCCCGGCATTTCGGCGCGCGGGAGATCGTGGCGACGGACGTCGCCGCGCGGACGCTCGGCGTGGCGCGGACGGTGGGCGCGGATACGGCGCTCGACGTGGCGGCCGATTCCGGCGCGCTCGATCCCTTCAAGACCGACAAGGGCTTCTTCGACGTCGCCTTCGAATGTTCCGGCCATAAATCGGGCATCGCGGATGCGATCTCGGCCGTGCGCCCGCGCGGCACGATCGTGCAGGTCGGGCTCGGCGGCCTCGACGTGCCCTTCCCGCTCAATGCGGTCGTGGCGAAGGAAATCGACTTCAAGGGCACGTTCCGATTCTACGAGGAGTTCGAACAGGCGGTGGCGCTGCTCGGCTCCGGGCGGATCGACGTGGCCCCTCTGCACAGCGCGACGCTGCCCGTCGAGCGCGCCAAGGAGGCGTTCGACCTCGCCTCCGACAAGTCGCAGTCGATGAAGGTGCAGCTCGCCTTCTGAGCCTTCCCGTCAACGCTCGCGGAAGGCGCGGGCGAGATTGTCGCGCAGCGGACGGACCAGATAATCGAGCACGGTCCGCGGATCGGTGCGGATGAAGCTCTCCGCGGGCATGCCGGGAATGAGCTTCGACGCGCCGAGCTTGGCGAGTTCCGACGGGGGCAGCGTGATGCGCACGGCGTAATAGGCCGACTGCGTCGCCTGATCGCGGACGAGGTCGCCCGAGACATTGTCGACCACGCCTTCGAGTTCGGGCGTGGTGCGGTGGTTGAGCGCCGTCAGGCGGACCGTCGCCGCGCTGCCCTTGCGCACGGGATCGATGTCGAGCGGGGAGACGCGCGCTTCGACGGTCAGCGGCTCGTCGCGCGGAACGATCGTCATCAGGAGTTCGCCCGCCTGCACCACGCCGCCGACGGTGTGGACGGCGAGCTGATTGACCGAGCCCGCCACGGGCGCACGCAGTTCGACCCGGCGCAGTTGATCCTCGGCCGCGACGAGGCGTTCCGCCGTTTCCGCGATGCGCCCTTCCGCCTCGCGCAGGTCGCGGGCGACTTCGCTGCGCATGTCCTGATCGAGATTGAGGATCTGCAGTTCCGTCTCGCTGATCCTGCCGCGCGAGGCGGCGATGCGCGAGATCAGCTCGCCGCGCTCGCCCAGAAGCCGCGTCTCTTCGCGCTGCATCAGGGTGAAGCGGGTGATCGGGAGCAGGTTCTTGCGATAGAGATCCTCGACGCCCTTGAGCTCGATCCGGATGAGCGCGAGCTCCTTCTCCTTCGCCTCGAGCTGCGCCGAAAGCCCTTCGATCTCGCGCGCCAGCTGGGAGATGCGTTCGCGCAGCTGCGACTTCTGACCGTTGCGGGCGTTGCGGCGCGTCTCGAACACCGCGCGTTCGCCCTGCACCACGCGGGCGGCTTCGGCATCGGTCGCGGCGGCGGCGAGGAGAGAGGGCGGAAAGGCGAGATCGAGCCCCTCCCCCCGCTCGGCTTCGAGCCGCGCACGACGGCCTTCGAGCTGCCGGAGCTGATTGCTCAGGATCCGGAGACCGGCGCGGGTCGCCGTTTCGTCCAAGCGCAGGACGATCTGCCCGGCGGCGACCTCCTGCCCCTCGCGCACGAGAAGCTCGCCCACCACGCCGCCCGTCGGGTGCTGCACCTTCTTGACGTTGGACTCCACCGTGACGAAGCCCGAAGCCACCACCGCGCCCGAAAGATCCGCGGTCGCGGCCCAGACGAGAACGCCGCCGAACATCAGCACCACCACCGCAAGGCCTGCGCGGGCATGGCGGCGGACGGCCTCGCGGGACCGGGAGGGTAGGACCGCGGGGGCCGGTCGGGCGAGCCTCATGTCGGCTCTCCCGCGGAACGCGGCGGGGCCTGCCGCCCGGCCACCGCGCGGCGGCGCTCCGCATCGAGGCGGGCGGGCTCGTCGGACGAAGCCGGCTGCGGCTTCATCACGCCGCGCAGCACCTCCTCCTTCGGGCCGAAGGCCTGAAGACGCCCCCCGTTGAGCACGGCGAGGAGATCGACGGCGGAGACCGCGCTCGCCCGGTGCGCGATGACCACGGCGACGCCGCCGCGACGCCGGATGCCGCGGACGGCCTCCGTCAGCGCCGCCTCGCCCTCGGCGTCGAGATTGGAATTGGGCTCGTCGAGAACCACGAGGAACGGATCCCGATAAAGCGCGCGGGCGAGGCCGATGCGTTGCCGCTGCCCGGCCGACAGCGCGGTTCCGGCCTCGCCGAGCCGGGTCTCGTAGCCTTCGGGAAGATGCAGGATCATCTCGTGCACGCCCGCGGCGCGGGCGGCGGCGATCACCGGATCCGGCGTCGCGTCGGGATCGAAGCGGGCGATGTTCTCCGCCACCGTGCCGTCGAAGAGTTCGATGTCCTGCGGCAGATAGCCGATATGGCGTCCCAGATCGGCGGCGGACCGCCGGTCGAGCGCCGCGCCGTCGAGCCGCACCTCGCCGCGCAGACAGGGCCAGACCCCGGTGATCGCCCGCACGAGGGTCGATTTGCCCGCGGCGCTCGGCCCGATGATGCCCAGCGCCTCCCCGGCCCGGAGCTTGAAGGACACGTCGAACACCACGGGCATGCGCAGCCCCGGCGGGGCGACATGCACGTTCTCCACCGACAATTGAAGGCGCGGCGGCGGGAGCGCGAGCGGATCCTCTTCCTCGCCGAAGGCGGCGAGGACCGTATCGAGCCGGCGCGCGCCGTCGCGCGCGGCGACGAAGCCCTTCCAATGGGCGATCGCCGTTTCGACGGGGGCGAGAGCGCGGGACATGATGACGGAGGCGGCGAGGATCGCGCCCGCCGACATGTCCTGCCTGATGACGAGATAGGCGCCGAGGCCCAGCACCGCCGACTGGAGCGCGAGCCGCAGCACCTTGGTGAGCCCGCCGAGCAGGCCCGCGACATCGGACATGCGCTCGGAATGATCGAGGAAACGCTCGTTGGCGCGCATGAAACGGTCGGTCATGGCGTCGGTCAGGCCCATGGCGCGCAGCACTTCGGCGTTGCGCCGCCCCGCCTCCGCGGCGGCCATGCGCAGGCCGGATTCGCGCACCGCCTCCTTCGCCGGGATCCGGGACAGCCTGTCGGTCAGAAAGGTGAGGAAGCAGAGCACCAGCGCCCCGCCCGTCGAGAGCCAGCCGAGCCAGGGATGCAGCAGGAAGACGACCGCGAGATAGATCGGCAGCCAGGGCAGATCGAGGATCGCGACCGGACCGCCGCTCGACAGGAAGCCGCGGATCGCGTCGAGATCGCGCAGCGGCTGGAGACCGTCGCCCCTCACGCGCCGGTCCTTGAGCGGAAGCGAAACGACGGCGCGGAACACGCGCTCGCCCAAGGTCTCGTCGATGCCCGCGCCGATGCGCACGAGCATGCGCGCGCGGATCACGTCGAGAATGCCCTGAACGGCGAACATCCAGAGGGCGGCAAGGGACAAGGCGACCAGCGTCGGCACCGAACGGCTCGCCAGCACCCGGTCATAGACCTGCAGCATGTAGAGCGGGCTCGTCAGCGCCAGAAGATTGATGACGCCGGAGAACAGCCCGACGGTCACGAAGCTCCGCCGGACCGCGGACAAGGCGGCCCGGACATGGGACGAGCGGTTCGCGTCCGTGACGGTCACGTCGGAGCCTCCGTGGCGAACTTGATCTTACGTAACGTTAGATTATGTTGGACTCTGCCTTTCGTTCAATTTCGCGTCACCAATGTGGCAGCTTCGTTCGATTCCGGGTTCGTATGCGGCACCCGGACTCTCGTATTCGTGACGATCGATAATGCACAGCTCGAGCAAATGAACCCTTGCGGAGGACGATCGTCGTGAGTTTTCGGCTGTTTTTGCGGGTTTTCGGTTTCGCCTCATTGATCTTGACCGCTGCCGGAGGAGTCCGTGCCGAGTCGGTCACGCTTCTCAACGTGTCCTATGACCCGACGCGGGAGTTCTATCGCAGCATCAACGAGGCCTTCGCGGCGGAGTGGAAGCGGCGGACCGGAGAGACGGTCCGTATCCGGCAATCGCACGGCGGATCGGGAGCGCAGGCCCGGGCCGTCATCGACGGGCTCAATGCCGACGTGCTCACGCTCGCGCTCGCGAGCGACATCGACGTGGTCGCGGAGCGGACGGGCAAGCTGCCCGCGGATTGGCAACGTCGCCTGCCGCACAATTCGGCGCCCTATACGTCGACGATCCTGTTCCTCGTGCGGAAGGGCAATCCGAAGACGATCCGGGATTGGCCGGACCTGATCCGCCCGGACGTGAAGGTGGTCACGCCGAACCCCAAGACCTCGGGCGGCGCGCGGTGGAACTATCTCGCCGCGCGCGGCTGGGCGATGCAGGCCTTCGGCGAGGACGAGGGAAAAATCGAGGAGTTCGTCGCAGCGCTCTATCGGAACGTGCCCGTCCTCGACACCGGCGCGCGCGGCTCGACGATCACCTTCGCGCAGCGCGACATCGGGGACGTGCTCGTGACTTGGGAGAACGAGGCCTTTCTGGCGAGCGAGGAATTCGGCCGGGACAAGTTCGAGATCGTCATGCCGTCGATTTCGATCCTCGCGGAACCGGCGGTCGCGCTCGTGGATGCGAACGTCGAGGCGAAGAAGAGCCGGAAGGAGGCGGAGGCCTATCTGGATTTCCTCTATTCCGCCGAAGGGCAGCGGCTCGCGGCGCGGCATTACTATCGGCCCGCCAAGCCCGAATTCGCCGATCCGAAAGACCTCGCCCGGTTCAAGGAGGTGAGGATGCTGCGCATCGACGCCGATTTCGGCGGTTGGCCGAAGGCTCAGCGCCTCCATTTCGCGGAAGGCGGCGTCTTCGACAGGATCTTCCGAAGGTAAGGGGTCGCTCCCGCCCGCTCCCTTCTCGCGCCCCTCGCCCGCGCGGACAAGACGGCGATGGAATCCCCTACCGCCCGTCCCGCCGCGCCACCTGCATCGTCATGGCGGCGGACAGGAGGAGGCCCGCGGCGGCGAGGACGGAGGGCAGGAGGAAGCTGCCCGTCAGGTCATGACCGAAGCCCGCGACCGAGGGCCCGATCATCTGGCCGAAGCCGAAGGCGGCGGTCATGATCGCGACCGCCCTGCGCGGAGTGTCCGGCGACAGCGCACGCGCGGCCCCGAAACCCAAGGCCGTCATGCCGATGAAGGTGCCGCCGAGAAGGATCGCCGAGAGAAAAAGGCCCGCCGCGGAGCCGCCGACGACGCCTGCCAGCACCCCGGCCGCCTGAACGAGGGCGGCGACGGCATAGGCCTGCAGCAGGCCGAGACGCCGCGCGGCCCATGACCAGAGCGCGACGGACGGCGCGGCGGCGAGGCCGAAGGCGAGCCAGACCGGCGTTTCCAGAACGCGCAAACCCGGCGTGTCGCGCACCATGGCGACGATGAAGGTCGCGGTGATCACGTAACCGAAGCCGAGCAGCGCATAGGCCGCGACGAAGGCGAAGGGGACGCGGTGCGGGCCTTCGGCGGGAAGCGCGGTCGCGCCGCGGGCGGCGGGCGGGATCAGGACGGCCGCGCCGACGAGCCCCAAGGCCGCGAGCGCTCCCGCCCCCAGCCAGAGCGCGGGCCAATCGTCCCCGCCGGAGCCGATCAAGGGAACGAGCCCGGCGGAGAGGACGATGCCCGTACCGACGCCCGCGAAATGGACCGAGACGAGCCCTTCCCTCCCCGTGCCCGCCAATCGCTCCAGCACGAGCGAGGAGGCGAAGACGAGCCCGTAGGCGCTCGCCGCACCGCCGACGAAGCGCAGGAGGAGAAAGAGCACGAAGGAGTCGACGAGGCCCATCGCGGCGGTCGTGCCGGCGCTGACGGCGAGCATCACGAGCAGCACGCTGCGCGGCGGCGCCGTGATCCGGGGCGAGCCCGCCGTCATCCCGCCGATCAGATAGCCGAGGAAATTGGCCGAAGCGATCAGCCCGGCCTGCGACGTCGCGAGCCCGAGCCCTTCGACCATCGCGGGCAGGATCGGCGTGTAGACGAAGCGCCCGATTCCCATGGCCGCGGCGAGCGCGCAGCAGCCCCCGAGGGCGACCGCGAGGGGCCGGGCGGAAGCGCTCATCGCGAGCCCGCGGCGTCCGCCCTCTCGTTCAGGCGGCAAGCCGAGACGTGATCCGCACCGACCGCGAGCAAGGGCGGACGCCCCGTGCGGCAGACGGCCGTCTCATGCGGGCAGCGCGGATGGAAATGGCAGCCCGGCGGCGGAGCGAGCGGCGACGGGATCTCGCCCTTGATGGTCGAGAAGCGCTTCCGACGCACGTCGATGCGGGGAGCTTCGGCGAGAAGCGCCTGCGTATAGGGGTGGTTCGGCGCGGCATAGAGCGCGTCGGTCGGCGCGACCTCGACCACGCGGCCGAGATACATGACCGCGACGCGGTCGGCGATGTGGCGGATGACGCCGAGATCATGGGAGACGAACAGATAGGTGAGGTTCATCTCCTTGCGCAGGCTCATGAAGAGATTGAGCACCTGCGCCTGGATGGAGACGTCGAGCGCGGCGACCGCCTCGTCGCAGACCAGAACCTTCGGCTTTACCGCCAAAGCCCGCGCGATCCCGATGCGGGCGCGCTGGCCGCCCGAGAACTGGTGCGGGTAACGTCCCATCAGCGCCGGATCGAGGCCGACCTTGATCAGCATTTCGGCGACATGGTCGCGCCGACGGGCGGCGTCCACGATGCCGTGCACGACGGGCGCTTCGCCGATGATCTCCTCGATCCGCATGCGCGGATTGAGCGAGGCCATCGGATCCTGAAAGATCATCTGCACCGCGAGATCGGCCTCGCGCCGACGCTCGCCCGTGAGCTTCGACACGTCCTCGCCGTAGAGACGGACGACGCCGGACGTGGGCGTCATGATGCCCGCGACCATGCGGCCGAGCGTGGATTTTCCGCAGCCGGATTCGCCGACGAGACCCAGAACCTCGCCTTCCGCCACGTCGAGCGTGACGTCGTCGACGGCGCGGACCACCTGTTCGCGATTCTTCGCGCCCAGAAGATTGGCGACCTTGCCCGCGAGATCGACGCTCTTCACGAAGCGCTTGGACACGCCTTCGATGGAAATGACGGAAGTCATGCCGCCTCCGTCGCGGAATCGAGCGGGTGGAAGCAGCGGAAGGCGCGGCCGCCCGCGATCTCCGTGCGTTCGGGCGCGGCCGCACGGCACTCGCCGGAGGCGCGGGCGCAGCGCGGGGCGAAGGCGCAACCGGGCGGCAGCTTCGCCATCGAAGGCGTCATGCCCGGGATCTGCCGGAGCGGCGATCCGCGCTCGTTGCGGCTCGGAGCGGAGCCGAGCAGGCCCGCGGTATAGGGATGACGGGGCGCGTCGAGCACGGCGTCGACCGCGCCCTCCTCGACGAGCCGGCCCGCATACATGACCGCCAGACGATCGGCGAGACCCGCGACGACGGCGAGATCATGCGTGATCCAGACGAGCGCGGTGCCCGTCTCGCCGCAGAGCTGCTGCACTTCGGCGAGGATCTGCGACTGGATCGTCACGTCGAGCGCGGTCGTGGGCTCGTCGGCGACGAGGACGGCGGGGCCGTGGAGAAGCGCGGTGGCGATGGCGACGCGCTGGCGCATGCCGCCCGAAAGCTGATGCGGATAGGCGGCGAGCCTCTCCCGCGCGGAGGGAATGCCGACGCGGGTCAGCGCCTCCGCCGCGCGGTCGCGCGCCGCCTTGGCGGACACGTTCTCATGCGCGGTGATCGCCTCGATCATCTGCGTGTCGATGCGCAGGACCGGGTTCAGCGTCGTCATCGGATCTTGAAAGATCATCGCGAGCTTGCGGCCTCGCAGCGTGCGCAGTTCGCGCTCCGACCGGCCGACGAGTTCTTCCCCCTCGAGCCGGATCGAGCCGCGGACGATGCGGCCGGGCGGATCGATCAGCCCCAGCACCGCGAGCCCCGTCACCGACTTGCCCGAACCGGACTCGCCGACGATGCCGAGGACTTCGCCGCGGTCGACCCGGAGGGATACGCCGTCCACCGCCTTGACGGCGCCTTCGCGCGTCGCGAATTCGACCGCGAGATCGCGGATTTCGAGGACGGGCGCGCTCATTTCGAAAGCCTCGGATTGAGCACGTCCCGCAGCCGATCGCCGACCATGTTGATCGCCACGATGGCGATCACCAGCGCGACGCCGGGATAGGTGGAGATCCAGTATTTGCCGGACATCAGATAGTCATAGCCGTTCTTGATCAGCATGCCGAGCGAGGGTTCGGTCACCGGCACGCCGACGCCGAGGAAGGACAGGGTCGCCTCGAGCGCCACGGCATGGGCGACCTGAACCGTCGCCACCACGATGAGCGGCGGCAGGCAGTTCGGCAGGAGATGGCGGAAGACGATGCGGCTCTTCGGCAGCGCGAGGCAGCGCGCGGCTTCGATATAGTCGCGGTTGCGCTCGACCAGCGCGGAGCCGCGCACGGTGCGGGCGTAATAGGCCCATTGGACCACGATCAGGGCGATGATCACCTTGTCGACGCCGCGGCCGAAGGCGGCGAGCAGCACGAGCGCGATCAGGATCGCCGGGAAGGACAGCTGCAGGTCGACCGCGCGCATCACGAAATTCTCGACCCGGCCGCCCTTGAAGGCGGCGAGCACGCCGACCGCCGCGCCGATCGACAGCGCGGCGACCGTCGAGACGACGGCGACGAAGAGCGAGATGCGCAGCCCGTAGAGGATCGCCGACAGCATGTCGCGGCCCTGCTCGTCCGTGCCGAGCCAATGGATCCGGCCGTCCATGGAGGCGCCGCCGGGCGGGAGCTTGCCGTCCATGATGTCGAGCTGGGCGAGATCGTAGGGGTTCTGCGGCGCGATCCAGGGCGCAAAGATCGCAGCCGCGAGGAGCAGCACGAGCAAAGCGAGGCCGAAGGTCGCCGAACGGCTCTCGAAGAATTCGGACAGGCGGCGTCGGAACAGGCTTTCGCCCTTCTCGACGGCGGCGGGGCTGCGGGTCTCGGTCCGGAGGGCGTCGGTCATGCTTCGCTCTCCGTCAGCCGCACCCGAGGATCGAGCGCGGCATAGATCAGGTCGACGACGAGATTGATGACGACGAAGATCACCACCACCAGCATCAGATAGGCGACGATCACGGGCCGATCGAGGCGGCCGATGGAGTCGATCAGCAGCTTGCCCATTCCGGGATAGGCGAAGACCGTTTCGGTGACGACGGCGAAGGCGATCATCGAGCCCAGTTCGAGCCCCAGCACCGTGACGACCGGGATCATGATGTTCTTGAGGACGTGCACGAGCACGATCCGCCGCGGCGAGACGCCCTTGGCGCGGGCGAAGCGGACGTAATCCTGCAGCACGACCTCGCGCGTGCCGGCACGGGCGAGCCGCACCACGAGCGCGGCCTTGTAGAGCGCGAGGGTGAAGGCGGGCAGCAGAAGATGGCGCAGCCCTTCCCATGTGAGGAAGGTCACCGGAAGGCCGAAGAGGCTCGTGGTCGGGCCGCGTCCGCCCGAAGGCAGCAGACGCAATTCGACCGCGAAGAGCAGGATCAGCATCAGGCCGATCCAGAAATTGGGCAGGGAGAAGCCGAGGATCGAGCCCGACATGATCGTGCGCCCGGCGAAGGAGTCGGGCTTCAGGCCCGCCCAGACGCCGAGCGGAATGCCGATCACGATCGAGAAGACCAGCGCCACGAAGGCGAGTTCGAGCGTCGCGGGCATGCGCTGGACGATCAGCTTCAGCGCGGGCTCGTTGAACACGAAGGACCGGCCGAGATCGCCCTGCAGCGCGTTCCACACGAACAGGGCGAATTGTTCGTGAAGCGGACGGTCGAGGCCGAGACGCGCGGCGATCTCCGCCATCTCCTTCGCGTCCGCATTGGGGTTGGCGAGAATGTCGACGGGATTCCCCACGGCATAGATCGCCGTGAAGACGATCGTGGCCATGACGGCCACGGTCAGCAGCGCCTGGGCGACCCGGCGGATGAAATAGGCGAGCATCGACGTCTCCGGCCGAGGGGTCGGAACCCGGGGCCCCTGCCCCGGATGCAAGGCGAAACCGGGCCCGGCCGAAGCCGGGCCTGCGGCATCACTTCGCCTTCACCTCGAAGGCCAGCGTGTACTGGTCCACGCGCGGCGTATAGACGAGGCCCTTCTTGTAGGCCCAGGGCGACACTTCGAAGTGGAGCGGGATGATGCCGTAATCGGTCATCGCCTCCTTCGAGGCCTCGCGCAGCAGCGCCTCGCGGGCGCGGTCGTCGATGGTCTGCAGCGCCTTGGCGGTCAGTTCGTCGACCTTCTTGTTCGAATAGCGGCCGCGATTGGTGTTGCCGAAGCCGGGCGCGAAATTCTGCGTCGCGACCAGCGCCACGATGGAGTTCGACATTTCGCCCGTATCCGCACCCCAGCCCGCGAGATAGGCGGAGAATTCGTAGCGGTTGCGGCGGGAGAAGAAGGTCGAGGCGGTCATCGAGTCGACCGTGGTCCTGATGCCGATGCGGGTGAGCATCTGCGCGACGGCCTGCGCGACCTTCTCGTCGTTGATGTAGCGGTCGTTGGGCGAGCCCAGCACCAGATCGAAGCCGTTGGGGTAGCCCGCCTCGGCGAGAAGCTTGCGCGCGCCTTCCGGATCGAAGCGGTCGGGCTTCATGTCGGGCGAGGAACCGAACAGCGGCACGGGCAGAAGCTGCCCGGCCGAGACGGCGACGCCGCCCATGATGCGCTCGACGATGGCGTCGCGATTGATCGCCTTGGAGAAGGCCTCGCGCACGCGCTTGTCGAGGAAGGGGTTCTTGTCCGTGCCCTTCACGCCCGGGGTCTTCCAGTCCGGAGCCGCGAACTGGTCGAGATGGACGTAGATGATGCGGTTCGAGAGGCCCTGGACCACGTCGAAGCCCGCGCCCTTGATCCGGTCGAAGTCCTGGATCGGCGGGTTCTCGATCAGGTCGACGTCGCCCGCCAGAAGCGCGGCCACGCGGGGACCCGCGGAGGTGATCGGACGGAAGGTCACCGTGCGCCAATGCGGCTTCTCGCCCCAGTAGGCGTCGTTGCGCTCGATGACGAGCTGCGTGCCGCGGGTGTATTCCTTGAGCTTGTAGGGCCCGGTGCCGATCGCCTTGGCCGGATCGTTGAAGTCGGCCGATTTGGGCGGCGTGCCGACGCCCGTGCAGCCCGACTTCGCGAAGGTCACCTCCGGCGCAGCGCCGAAGGCGTCGGCCGAAACGATGCCGAAGACGGACATCTCGATCGGCAGCAGCGGATAGGGCGTCGCGGTCTTGATGACGATGGTCGAGGGATCGGGCGAAGTGATCCCTTCGATGCCCTTGGTCGCGATGGTGAAGTTCGACGGCGAATTCTCGACGAGCGGAATGCGGCAGACCGAATAGACGAAGTCGCGGACGGTGAAGTCCTTGCCGTTCGAGAACTTCACGCCGGGACGGAGCTTGAACTCCCAGGTCGTGTCGTCGATCGTCCGCCAGGACGTCGCGAGCTGCGGTACGGGCTTCTGGTTCTCGTCCGCGCCGACCAGCGACTGGAAGATGTGACGCCGCAGCGCGTTGTTCTGCCCGACATTGTGGAAATGCGGATCGACCGAGGTCGCCTCGGAGGCGACGCCGATCTTGATGTCCTGAGCGGCGGCCCCGGCGACGGAACCCGCCAGCAGAAGGGCGGCGAGCGAATGGCGCGTGATCGACATGGCGTTCTCTTTCCCCCGCGGCGCGGTTTCGCCCGCGCCTGTGTGAGGGTAGTTTAAATCCATGTCCTCCGCGTGCAATAGCGAGGAGCGCTCGATCCACCGGCGACGAAAGATCTCCGCCATCATGTCCGACGACGTCGTTTCCGCAGCGAAATCAATCCTTTCAGAGCTCGTGGCCTTCGACACGACGAGCCGGAACTCGAATCTCGCGCTCGTCGCGCGGGTCGAGGCGCTTCTCACGTCGCAGGGCGTGGATTGCATCCGCATCCCCTCTCCGGACGGGAACAAGGCCAATCTCCTCGCCACGATCGGCCCCGCCGACGTGCCCGGCTACGTGCTGTCCGGCCATACCGACGTCGTGCCCGTCGACGGGCAGGACTGGAGCACGGACCCGTTCACGCTCGTCGAGAAGGACGGGCGGCTCTACGGGCGCGGGACATGCGACATGAAGGGCTATCTCGCCGCCTGTCTCGCGCAGGTGCCCGCCATGCTCGCCGCGCCGCTCGCCCGGCCGATCCGTCTCGCCTTCTCCTATGACGAGGAGGTGGGCTGCATCGGCGTGAGGCCGATGATCGCGGACCTCGCTTCGCGGCCCGTGAAGCAGATCGCCTGCTTCGTGGGCGAGCCGACGAGCATGAGCGTGGTGATCGGGCACAAGGGCAAGCGCAGCATCCGCACGGTCGTCACGGGACGGGCCTCCCATTCCGCCCTCGCGCCCTCGGGGGTGAACGCGGTGCAGGCGGCGGCGCGCATCGTCGCGAGGATCGCGGACATGGCGGACCGCTTCGCGGCGCAGGGGCCGCGCGACGGACTCTACGACGTGCCCTTCTCCACCGCTCATGTCGGCGCGCTGCAGGGCGGGACCGCGCTCAACATCGTGCCCGACCGGGCGGAGTTCCTGTGGGAGGTCCGCGTGGTCGGCGAGGACGACGTCGACGCGGCGGTCGCCGAGATCACGAGCTTCGCGGCGACGGTGCTCGAGCCCGCGATGCGGGCGGTCGCGCCCGAGGCGAAGATCGAATTCTTCGACATATCCGGCTTTCCCGGCCTCGACATCGCGCCGGAACACGAGGCGACGGTGCTCGCCAAGCGGCTCGCGCGGCGGAACGACCATTCCAAGGTCGCCTACGGCACCGAGGCGGGCCTGTTCATGGTGCATGGCGGCATCCCGAGCGTGATCATCGGGCCCGGCGACATCGCGCAGGCGCACAAGCCCGACGAATATCTCGACGTCGCGCAATTGGCGGAGGCCTGCGCCTTCGTCGGCCGTCTGGTGGAGGAATGCCGGGCCTGATCCTTCGGCCCGCGGCCTTGCCGACCGCGCCGCGGCGGCGTGAAGCTCGTTCCGTCCGAATCCGGGCGGCGAAGCGGTGTGCGGCGTATCCGCATCTATGGAAGCGGAAGGCGACCGGAATCCGGCGGATCGGCGAACAATCGCCGCTCCATCGCGCGACGCCGGAGCATGTCCGTCTCGAATTGCCGCGCGTTGGCCTCGCCCGCGGGCAGACGCCATGAATCGATCGACATGCGCAGCAATTCGCGATCGACGTCGCGGACCGAGGGGGCCGACGGCCCGGTGCGGTCGATCCGCTCGCGCAACCGATCCACGTCACGGCCGAAGCGCGCCTGGTCGAAGGACGGGCCGACATGCCATTGCCGCGGCGGTTCGGGCGACGGCGGAGGCATCGGCGGCGCAGGCGGGGGCGTCGGCGGGCGGATCCCCGACGGTGCGGCGGGAGCCGTCTCCGGGCGATCGCCCCGCGCCTCGCTCTCGCGCAGACGGCGGATCTTCTCCTCGACGCAGTCGCGATAGCCCGGCCGTCCCCAGACGCAGTCGGCCGCCCGCGCGCCGGCGGGCGCGAAGGCCGCCGCCGCCGCGAGGACGACGAGGGCGAGCGGAAGGCGAAGGAACGGAACCGGAGGGCCGCGCATTCGGGCACGATCCGGAGCAATTGCGGCGGAAGCGTGCTCGGGAGCGCTCTCTACGCCTTTCGCGGGAGGTTCGGGCGGCTTGAACGCGACGCGGCGAAGGGAAACCATGGCGACCCGAGAGATGCGCCGCCGCGGCGAACCGGAGGTCCGATGTCGAATGCAGAATCCGGCGCGTTCCGCGCGCTCTTCACGCATTGCCGCGACCTGCCCCCGCTGCGGACGGCGGTGGTGCATCCCTGCAACGCCGTCGCGATCGAATCCGCCGTCGAGGCGCAGGGGATGGGGCTGATGGAGCCCGTCTTCGTCGGGCCGCCCGCCAAGATCGCGGCGGCGGCCGCGGCGGCGGGCCGGGACATTTCGGCCTTCCGCATCGTCGCCGCACCCCACAGCCATGCGGCGGCGGAAGCTTCGGTGAGGCTCGTGCGCGCGGGCGAGGTCGAAGCCCTGATGAAGGGCAGCCTGCACACCGACGAATTGATGGAGGCGGTGACCGAACGCGAGACCGGGCTCAGGACCGGCCGGCGGATCAGCCACGGCTATGTGCTGCGGCTCCCCTCGCGGAGCGAGCCGCTGATCATCACCGACGCCGCGATCAACATCGCCCCGTCCTTGGACGACAAGGCCGACATCGTGCGCAACGCGATCGACCTCGCCCGGGCGATCGGGATCGCCGACATCCGGGTCGCGATCCTGTCGGCGGTCGAGACGGTGAACGCGAAGATCCCCTCCACGATCGAGGCCGCGGCGCTCGCCAAGATGGCCGATCGCGGCCAGATCACGGGCGCGCTCGTGGACGGCCCCCTCGCCTTCGACAATGCCGTCGATCTCGGGGCCGCGGCGACGAAGGAGATCGCCTCGCCGGTGTCGGGCCGCGCCAACGTGCTGGTCGTGCCGGACCTCGAAGCGGGCAACATGCTCGCCAAGAGCCTGACCTTCCTCGCAGGCGCGGAGGCGGCGGGGGTCGTGCTCGGCGCGCGCGTACCGATCGTGCTGACGAGCCGCGCGGACTCGGAGGACGCCCGCCTCGCCTCGGCCGCCGTGGCGGTGCTCGTCGCCGCCGATCGCCGTCGAAGCCTCGCCGCGGCGATGGTGTAAGCCATGGCGCGCCATGCCCTCGTTCTGAATGCGGGTTCGTCGAGCATCAAATTCGCCCTGTTCCGTTTCGACGCGGACGGGCGCGAGCGGGATCTCGTCCGGGGAGCCGTCGACGGCCTGCCCGCGGCCCCGCGCTTCCGGGAGACGGATGCGGAGCGCGGAACGACCGCATGCGAACTGCCCGCGGGCGCGGACGGCGGTTTCGAAGACGCGCTGCGCTTCCTGACCGCGCGCATCGACCGAAGGCTCGACGACGAGGCCGTCGCCGTGGTCGGGCATAGAGTGGTGCATGGCGGGGAGACCTTCACCGCGCCGGTGCGGATCGACGCGGCGGCGCTGGACAAGCTGCATGCGCTCGCGCCGCTCGCGCCGCTGCACCAACCGCAGAATCTCGCGCCCGTCGCGATCCTCGAAAGACTCTTCCCCGGCGTGCCACAGGTCGCCTGCTTCGACACGGCCTTTCACGCGACGCTCGCGCCGGAAGCGCGCCTGCTCCCGGTCCCCAAGGCGTGGACCGAACGCGGCATCCGGCGCTTCGGCTTTCACGGCCTGTCCTACGAATATGTCGCCGACCGTCTCCGCTCCGTCGCGCCGGACCTCGCCGCGGGGCGGACGATCGTGGCGCATCTCGGCTCGGGGGCGAGCCTGTGCCTGCTCGAGGGCGGCCGCAGCGCGGCGACCAGCATGGGCTTCTCGGCGCTCGACGGGCTGATGATGGGCACGCGCTCGGGCGCGCTCGACCCCGGCGTGATCTTCCACCGGCTGCGCGAGGGCGCGGGCGCGGAGGACCTGGAGCGCGAGCTCTACACGCGTTCGGGCCTGCTCGGCGTCTCCGGCCTTTCGGGCGACATGCGGCAGTTGAGACGCGCCGCGGAGACCTCCGAGGACGCGCGCCGCGCGATCGCCTTGTTCACGCGGACCCTGATCGGCGAGATCGGCCGGATGATCGCATGGGCGGGCGGCGCGGAAGGGCTCGTCTTCACGGCGGGGATCGGAGAGAACGACGCGGCATTGCGCGCCGACGTGCTGCGGGCTTTCGCTTGGGCGGGATTTCCGCCCCTCGCCGAAATCGCGGAGGACAGGGACGCCGCAGCGTCCGGCGGGGCGAGGACCGGCCCGCGCGCGCTCGTGCTGCGCACGGACGAGGAGCGCATGATCGCCCGCCATGCCTTCGCTGCGCTCGCAAACGCCTGAAAACGCGAGATCTTCGACGCGGGCGAAGCGGCAAGAGCGGCGTGTCCGACCGCTTTTGCTTCCGAAGACGCACGCGAAACCGAACCCTTCGACGCTTTCGTGCATTGACCTGCACGATCTTCATCGAAAGGGAGAACATCATGCGAAACACATTGGCTGCCGTCCTGCTGGCGAGCATCGCCGCCGGCCCGGCTCTCGCGCAGACCGCGCCGTTCTCCGGCAGCCCGGTCATGGGATCCGTCGCCCCGTTGGCGACCGCTTCCGCCGGGCAGATGCTGAGCTCCGACATCCGCGGAACGAAGGTCTACGGCGCGAACAACGAGAATATCGGCGAGGTCGACGATATCCTGATCGAGCGCGACGGGCGCGTCGCGGCCCTGATCATCGGCGTCGGCGGCTTTCTGGGCATCGGGGAGAAATACGTCGCGATCCCGATGCAGGCCTTCGAGATCGCGCTCGACCGTTCCGACATCACGGCGAGCGTGCGCGGCACCGGCACGGGAAGCGGAGCGCCCGGAACCGGAACGACGGCGTCCGGCACCGCCGCCCCCGCGCGCAGCGCCGCGACGACGCGTTACGGCACCGTCGATCCGGATCATTTCGTGCTGAAGAACATGACCAAGGCCGACCTCCAGAACGCGCCCGCCTTCGGCCGCCCGGCCTCGGGCGGCTCGGGCACCGGAACCGGAACGGGAGCGCCGAGCACGCCCGCCCGTTGAGGCCCGGCACGACCGCGAACGAGAGGCGTCGCCGCTTTTGCGGCGGCGCCTTTGCGGCGCGCTTCGGCGTCACCTTCGCCTTGCAAAGCCCCCGGCCCTCGGGCATACACGAGGCCGCTTGCGGAGCGGTGGCCGAGAGGCTGAAGGCACTCGTTTGCTAAATGAGCAGACCCCAAAAGGGTCTCGCGGGTTCGAATCCCGCCCGCTCCGCCAAGTCCCTTCAGACAGAACGTCTCCCGGCGCGCGGCGCGTTAGAAGAATGCGCGACGTTCCGAAGGCTTTGCAGGTTCGACCTCTGCAACGCGCTGCCCATGAACCCGTGCCGCATTCTCCGAATGGCCCGTTTCTCTCCCGACCTGTGGACTGAAGCCGGCCCCATACGGCCATAAACCCTCGCTTCTTCATGTGGTTAGACGATCAGGCCCGGTCGGGAGTTCGAGTTTTCTTTGGTTAACGAAACCTCAATCACTCCGGAATAGGCTGTTCAATCGAAGCAGCATTTTCTTGTTCGAAGGCGGCATGTTCGTTCTTTGTTCTGGGCCGCGCCTCGGATAAGATGAGGTCCAATAACGAGGCAGCCTCGTGGCGCAAACGTCGGAAATCGAATGGACTGACGCAACTTGGAACCCGGTGACGGGCTGCACCAAGATCGGTCCTGGCTGCGACAACTGCTACGCGGAACGCTTTGCGGAACGTTGGCGCGGGGTTGCTGGACACCCCTACGAACAAGGCTTTGACCTGACGCTCTGGCCATCAAGGCTGATGCAACCCGCGCAGTGGAAAAAGCCGCGGATGATCTTCGTGAACTCGATGAGCGACCTGTTCCACAAGGACATCGACCGCACGTTCATCGACAATGTTTTCGATGCCATGGAGCAGGCGAACTGGCATGTCTATCAGGTGCTGACCAAGCGCAGCTCGCTGATGCGCAATTATGTCCGGAAGCGGTATGGCGGCGGATCGGTCCCGCGCCATATCTGGCTCGGAGTGTCGGTTGAGGACGCAGCGCATACGAGCCGGATCGAGCATCTTAAGCAGATCAACTCGGATGCGCGCTTCATATCGTTCGAGCCACTGCTCGGTTCTATCGGCGACGTCGATCTAGGCGGCATCGCCTGGGCCATCGTCGGCGGTGAGAGCGGGCCGCGGGCTCGCCCCATGGACGAAAAGTGGGCCAGACAGATCCGGGACATCTGCGACCGTGACGAGGTAGCCTTCTTCTTCAAGCAATGGGGCGGCGCCCGGCCCAAGTCGGGCGGGCGTCTGCTCGATGGGGAGGAATGGAACGGTTTTCCGTGGCAGATCGTGCCTGAGCCGATCCTCGATCAGATTTCAGCGTGATTCATTTCGCATGGAGCGCCGTGGGCATTGAAGAAGTCGCACGTTGAGAACACAGTTGGCCCTTGGGCCCGACAGAAGCTCGATGGCCTCCAAGCATATTTGCACGCATACACCGTTGCGCTGAAGAATCAGCCCTTCGAACTGGTCTATATTGATGCGTTCGCCGGCGCAGGGCGCTCAAGAATTCGCGATGCTTGGGCAGGCGCTGACGATGAGGACCTTCATCTTCTGGACGACGAGTTCATTCGATCCGAAGAGCAGTTCATCGAAGGCTCCCCGCACCGAGCCCTTGCTCTCGAACACCCCTTCACCCAGTACCACTTCTTTGATGCGGACGCCGGGCGCGCAGCGCTTCTTGGTGGTCTGAAAGCTGACTATCCGGATCGAAAGATCAGTGTTCAGGTTGGTGACGCGAACGAATTGATCGAGAAGCTGGTGCCACGGATAGCGGGACGAAGCACGAAAGGTGTCGCATTCCTCGATCCTTACGGACCCCACCTGAACTGGCGAACCGTCGAAGCCCTCGGGGCAACCAAGAAGTTCGAAGTCATTATCAATTTTCCGCTCGGTATGGCCATCAACCGACTGATCACGCGCTCAGGCGATATTCCAGAGAACTGGCGCACAGGGCTGAACGGTTGCTTCGGCGGCACCGACTGGGAAAGCCTCGTTTATGCAGAGCGGACGGACCTCTTTGGCGACACGACGCGCCACAAGTTAGATGATGCCGCGAAGCGGCTTCTGGACCACTACGTTGGCCGCTTGAAAACTTTATTCGGCCACGCCGCGACGCCGAGCGTCGTCAGAAATACGCGAGGAGTTCCGATCTACTACATGCTCTGGGCGGGGCCACATCCCCTTGGCCAAAAGATTGCCGACCACATTCTCGCAAAGGGTGGCCGGATCACGCCACCAAAGAAGCAGCCCTCTCGCCGGTAGCCTTCGACCATGAGGTCAGCAGTTCATCACTTAAGGCGCAGGGTGGCTCCGAACCGGCCTGTTCGCATGCTTCAGCACGATGTCGATGACCTCGGCAGGCTTGAACGCTACATCGGAAGCCCACAATCCAAATCCGCCATGTCCATTCACGGCTTACGTCCATTCTGACAGCCGCCGGATGACAGGCAGGGGTCACAGCAGTTGCGCTCGAATACAGCCGGTCAACCGATGACCCGATCATTCAAAGCAAGGCAATTTCCTGCACGCGTCCAGTTACATCGCAACCTTGTCGACGCCGACCAAGAGATCGCGCAGCGAAGCCGCCACCGGAAAGCCGTAGCCTTCGTCGCCGTCGTAGGCGCGCAAACGTCCCTCGCGATGATACTCGCTCGAATGGATTTCAGCTCCGATCATCTGAAGCGCCAAGACGAGCGCCTGAAGGGCGTCGAAGCCGATCGATGCAAATGCGCGCTGCCCTTCCGGCCAATCAATTTCGTAGCGACATGACCAGTCTTTCTCCCGTTTTTCAGGTTTGTAGAGCCTGATGGCAATGTCGGACTTTGTTTTCTCGTTCTTCAGATAGAGAGTGTGTGAGATAATGACCATGTCCAACCTCAGTAATTGAGGGGCGGAATAGGGCGGGCGGTCAGACAGTTTGAATACCGCAACATGGCTTGGGCGTGACAAGCCGGCAATCCGACCATTGTGCAATGAAATGTATCACGCCGATACTGATCCTCACAAATCCGTTCTCGAGCGCTCGATATCCGGCGAGCAGCAAACCGGGGCCGCTCCGTCTGCCGAGACGTCTGCTGCGATCGATCCGTCGCGGAGCCGGAGCCGGAGCCACCCGCCCGGCGCCCGCCATCCACGATGGCTCTCGGCCGGTCGTCGGATCGGTCTCGGGTCGCGCGCCGCCTTCACCGAAGCACGACCGTCATCCGCGCAACGGACGGGATCGTTTCCGCCGCCGTCCCGTTCTTCGGTACGGCGGATCGATCGCATTCCGTCGATGATCGGAGCCTTCGAATGGGCGAGACGGGCGGCCATGCCGTTTACTGGAGCGAGGACCGGACCGCTCTGGCGGCCTCGATCGGCTCGGGCCTCGGCGGGCTGACGTCCGAGCAAGCCGCGGCCCGACTTGCCGTCATCGGCCCCAACAGCGTCGAGGATACGGCGCAACTGAATGCCCTGCGGCTGTTGATCCGCCAGTTCGAAAGTCCTCTCGCCCTCATCCTCGTGTTCGCCGCCGCGATCTCGCTGGCGCTTCGGCAATGGATCGACGCCGGGATCATTCTCGCCATCGTCATGGGCAGCGCGCTGCTGAGCTTCTTTCAGGAGTACCGGGCCTCCACCGCCGTCGAGGCGTTGAAGAAACGGCTGGCGCTGACATGCCGCGTCGTCCGTGACGGGGCGGAGCGGGAGATCACGGTCGACGTCATCGTGCCCGGCGACATCATCCTTCTGTCGGCGGGCAACCTCATTCCCGCCGACGGCGTCGTGATCGAGGCGGCGGACTTCCTCGTGACCGAAGCGAGCATGACGGGCGAGTCCTTCCCGGTCGAGAAGCGCCCCGGAACCGTCCCGGCCGACGCGCCGATCACGGCGCGGACCAATTGCGTCTTCCTCGGCGCGTCGGTGCGCAGCGGCACGGCGAAGGTGCTCGCGATCAGGACGGGACGCCGAACCGAGTTCGGCGCGATCGCGGCGCGGTTGCGGGCACGCCGGCCCGAGACCGATTTCCCCGGCGGCGTGCGCCGGTTCGGCTATCTCCTCATCCGCGTCATGGTGGTCATCGTCATTTTCGTTCTGACGATGAATCTGCTGCTCGGCCGTCCGGTCATCGAGTCGCTGCTCTTCGCGGCGGCCTTGGCCGTCGGGCTGTCGCCGGAACTCTTGCCCGCGATCATCAGCGTGACGCTCTCGGCCGGCGCGCGCGCGATGAGCAAGCGCGGCGTCATCGTGCGGCGTCTCGACGCCATCGAGAACCTCGGCAGCATGGACATCCTCTGCACGGACAAGACCGGCACCCTGACCGAGGGAAGCATCATCCTGAACGAGGCGCTGGACGCCGAAGGCCGCGGCTCGGACGAAGTGCGTCGGCTCGCCTTCGTGAATGCGGCGTTCGAGACCGGGATCGAGAACCCGCTCGACGCGGCGATCGTCGCAGCGGGGACGAGCGTCGGGCTGAACACCGAGGGCCTGAGCAAAGTCGACGAGATCCCCTACGACTTCATCCGACGCCGGCTGACGATCGTGGTGGGGGAAGGCGTCGCGCCGACCGAACGCCTGCTCGTCACCAAGGGGGCGTTTTCGAACGTTCTCGACATCTGCTCCTCGCTGGAGCGCGACGGGGTCGAGGTTCCGCTGGACGACCGCGCACGGGCGGATCTCGAGGCCGTCTTCAGGGCGAAGGGCGCCGAAGGTTTTCGGGTGCTCGCGGTTGCGACGCGTCGCGCCGCGATCAAGGCGGACTACGACCGCGACGACGAGCGGGACATGACCTTCCGGGGTTTCCTGGTCTTTCTCGACCCTCCGAAACCGGAAGCGAGGACGACCATCGCGGACCTCGGGCGCCTCGGCATCGCCATCAAGGTCATCAGCGGAGACAACCGATACGTGACCGCCCACATGGCGCAGGCCGTCGGGCTCAATTCGACCTCGATGTTGACGGGCGCGCAGATCGCGGGGCTGCACGACGAGGCGCTTTGGCACCTCGCGCCGAAAACCGACCTGTTCGTCGAGATCGACCCTCAGCAGAAGGAGCGCATCGTGCGCGCCCTGCAGAGCACCGGCCATTCGGTGGGCTACCTCGGCGACGGCATCAACGACGCGCCGGCCCTGCATGCGGCCGACGTGGGAATCTCCGTGGAAGAGGCCGTCGACGTCGCGCGAGAGAGCGCCGACATCATCCTGTTCAGCCGCGATCTGGATGTGCTGCGCATGGGCGTCGAGGACGGACGGCGGACCTTCGCCAACACGCTCAAATACATCTCGATCACGACGAGCGCGAATTTCGGCAACATGGTGAGCATGGCGCTGGCCGCGCCGCTGTTGCCGTTTCTGCCGCTCGCGGCCAAGCAGATCCTGCTGAACAATTTCCTCTCCGACATCCCGTCGATCGCGATCTCCGGCGACAATGTCGATCCGGAGCGGGTGCTTCGTCCCCAGCGGTGGGATGTCGCAGAAATTCAAAGATTCATGATCGTCTTCGGGCTGATCAGCTCGGTCTTCGATCTGCTGACCTTCGGCGTCCTGCTCTCCGTCCTTCAAGCCGACCAGGGGGTGTTCCAGACCTCGTGGTTCATGATCTCGCTCCTCACCGAACTGGCGGTGGTTCTGGTCCTTCGCACCCGCAAGCCCGCCTTCCGCAGCCGGCCCAGCCGTCTGCTTCTCGGGTCGACGCTCGCGGTCGCGGCCGCGGGCTTCGCCGTTCCGTTTCTCGGAAGCTCGAGCGCGCTCTTCGGCTTCGTGCCGTTGTCGGCGACCGAGCTCGTCGCAGTCGTCGCGATCGTCGCCGGATACATCGCCGCCACCGAGGCGGCGAAGGCGTGGTATTTCCGATGAAGCGCGGCGCCCGTCGAAGGGCCCGTCCCCTCCTCCGGGCGTCTTCCCGCACGCCTCAGTTCGACGACGTCGGCGGCGCGATCGCGTCGGCCTCCGGGCCGAGCACGTCGCGGGCCCAGCGGAAGGCGGCGTTCGCGGCGGGCACGCCGGCATAGATCGCGGTCTGCAGCAGCAGGGCCTGCAATTCGTCGAGCGTCACGCCGTTCTTGAGCGCGGGGCGCAGATGGAGCTTGAACTCCTCCTCGCGATGCAGCGCGACCATCATGGCCAGGGTCACCATGGAGCGGGTCTTCCAAGGGATCCGGTCGTCGCCCCAGATCTCGCCCCAGGCGGCGCGGGTGATGAAGTCCTGCCACGGCATCGCGAACGGACCCGCCTTGGCCAGCGAATTCTGAACGTGGTCGACCCCGAGCACGGCCTTCCGGTTGCCGAGGCCGGCCTCGAAGCTCCGTCCGTCGGCGGGCCGCAAAGCTCGCCCCTCGACGCGCTCGAAGAAGGACACGAGGAGATCCGTGACGGCCGCGTGTTGCTCGATGGCAAGCAGATGCGAGGACCGGGGAACGACCGCGACGTCGGCTCCGGGGATCGCGACGCGCAGATCCTGCGCCATGGCGACCGGCGTGACGGGATCGTCGGCGCCCGCCACCACGAGCGTGGGCGCGGCGATCCGACCGAGAACGGGCCGCAGATCCGCGTCCCGAATGGCCTCGCAGCACAGCGCATAGCCTTCGGCGGAATTGTCGAGGAACTTCCGGCGATAGAAGTCGACGCGAGAGGATGCCGAGGCGAGATGGGCGGGCGTGAACCAGCGTGCGAGGACGGCGTCCACGATCGCGTGCAGACCCTCGGCCCGCACGGTCGCGGCCCGCGCGTTCCAGTTCTCGGGCGGCGGGAGATAGGGGCCGGTCGCCATCAAGGTCAGGCTGCGGACCTTCGCCGGATGCCGGACCGCAAGCGATTGCGCCGTCATGCCGCCGAGCGAAAGGCCTACGATGTGGGCCGAAGCGATGCCCAGCGCATCGAGAAGCGCCGCCCAGTCGTCGGCGAGATCGTCGACGGATACGGGGCCGGGCCGGAGCGGCGAGCGTCCATGGCCGCGGGTGTCGTAGCGCAGCACGCGCATGCGCGAGGCGAGCGCCGCCGCCTGCATGTCCCACATTTCGGCGGTCGCGCCGAGGGAGTTCGAAAAGGCGACGACGGGAGCGTCGTCGGGACCCGTGAGGTCGTAGAACAGCGACGTACCGGCGGCGTCGATCAGCGGCATGGCGGCCTCAGCGGGAAGCGGGAGAGGAGAGACGGGAACGGATGCGGGCGGCCTCCGCAAGCACCGGGTCGATCCACGCGGCCGCCGCACGGACGGACGGGCCCGGATCGAAGGCCGCGGCGAGAGCGTCGCGGTCGACCTGCGGGGGAAGGTCCCGGTCCATGAGGACGTCCGCGAGCGGACGCCCCGAGCGGCGCACCTCGGCGGCGGCCTCTTCGACCAGAGCATGCGCCGCCGCGCCGCCGAGGGCGGGCGCGAGCAGAGCGGCGACGGCATCCGCGAAGATCAGGCCGCGCGTCAGATCCAGATTGCTCCGCATCCTTGCGGCATCGATCTCGAGCCCTTCGGCGAGCGCGCGGGCCTCCGCCGCCGCGCCCGAGACGAGGCCGAAAAGCTGGGGAAGCGCGTGCCATTCCGCATGCCAGCTGCCGGCGGGGCGCTCATGCGCGCTCGTCATCGCCGAAAGCAGGGTCGCGGCGAGCCCGGGCGCGGCGGTCGCCGCCGCGAGGATCACCGTCGACGAGACGGGATTGCGCTTGTGCGGCATCGCCGACGAACCGCCGCGGCCCGGAACATGGGGTTCGGCCGCCTCGCCGACCTCGGTGGAAGCGAGGTCGACCACGTCGCCCGCCAAGGCGGACAGCGCCCCCGCAAGCGTGGCGAGCCATGTGCCCGTCTCCGCCGTCGCACCGCGGCGCGTGTGCCATGCGACGGTCGCCGGACGGAGCCCGAGATCGTCCGCGAAGGCCGCCGCCACCGCAGGCCCGTGTTCGCCGAGGCCCGCCAGCGTCCCGACGGGGCCGCCGAGCGAGGCGACGAGCACCCGCTCCCGCAGCTCCGGCAGGCGCGCGGCCGCATCCGCGATGCCCGCCAATCTCACCGCGATCTTGAAGCCGAAACTGATCGGCGCGGCATGCTGTCCGTAGGTGCGGCCGATGCAGGGCGTCATGCGATGGGCATCCGCCATGGTCGAGAGACCGTCGATGATCGCCGCAAGCTCGGTCGCGATCAGCTCGAAGGCGTCGCGCATCACGAGGACCAGCGCCGTGTCGGCGATGTCCTGCGTCGTCGCGCCCTTATGGAAGAAGGGTTCGAGCGCGACGGGGAGCCGCTTGCGGACCGCCTTCACGAAAGGGATCACCGGAACCCCGGCGAGCGCGGTCTCCGCCCCGAGCGCGGCGGGATCGAGATCGTCGGCCGAGATCGCCGCGATCGCCGCGGCCAGTTCCGCCGGAACGAGGCCCGCGGCGGCCTCGGCGCGTGCCAGCGCGACCTCGGCCCTCAGCATCGCGGCGATCCGGGCGCGGTCGGAAAACACCGCCGTCATGGCGGAGGTCGCGAAGAGCGGCCCGAGAAGCGCGGAGTCGAGTGCGGAAAAGGTCATGGCGGGCCTCAGACGTCGAGGAAGACGGTTTCGTCCTCGCCCTGCACCCGGATGTCGAACAGATAGACCGTCTCCGTCCCGCGCGTCTCGCGCCTCGCGAGAAGGGTCTTCCGGCGTGCGGGGGTCTCGATCAGGTTCAGCACGGGATCGGCCGCATTCGCCTCGGCCTCGTCCTCGAAATACATCCGCGTATTGAGGCCGATATTGATGCCGCGCGCCACGAACCAGACGTTCACGTGCGGCGCCATGGGCCGTCCTTGCCGACCGATGCAGGACCCCGGCTTGATCGTCTCGAAACGCCACAGGCCCGTCTCGAAATCGGCCGCCGCGCGGCCCCAGCCGCGGAAATGCGGATCGAGGTCCTTGGCCTGTCGGTCGGCCGGATGCGCATAGCGACCCGCCGCATTCGCCTGCCAGATCTCGACCAGCACGTCGCGGATCGGCGTGCCCGCCCCGTCGAACACGCGGCCCTCGATGGTGATGCGCTCGCCTTCGGTGCGTTCGTCGACGAGCACCGGCGAGAAATTCTTTTCGAAGATGTCGAAGCCCGCCGCTCGCGGAGCGAGCCCGATATGGACAAAGGGTCCCGCCGTCTGGGCGGCGGTCTGCTTGAGGGCGTCGAGGGTCTGCGGCATGGCTCAGTTCCCTTCCAGGCGGTTTTCGAACGGCGTCGAGCGGCTGCCGCGCAGCACGATGTCGAATTGATAGGCCAGCATGTCCATGGGGATCGAGGCGTTGAGGTCGAGCGGCGCGATCAGGCGATCGATCGCGTCCTTGTCGGGGATCGTCTGCACGATGGGGCAGATCGGGATCAGCGGATCGCCTTCGAAATACATCTGCGTGACGAGGCGCTGCACGAAGCCCGAACCGAAGACCGAGAAGTGGATGTGGGCCGGCCGCCAGCTGTTGATGTGGTTCCGCCAAGGATACGGCCCCGGCTTCACCGTGCGGAAGAAGTAGGAGCCGTTCTCGTCGGTGAGGCACCGCCCGCAGCCGCCGAAATTCGGGTCGATCGGGGCGATGTAAGTGTCCTTCTTGTGCCGATAGCGGCCGCCCGCATTGGCCTGCCAGAACTCGACCAGCGTATGCGGCACCGGGCGGGCGTTCTCGTCGAGCACGCGGCCGTGAACGATGATCCTTTCGCCGATCGGCTCGCCGGTCTGCGCGTGATTGAGGATCAGATCGTTGTCGAGCGGCCCGAGATCGTCGGGGCCGAAGACGGGGCCGGTGACCTCGGACAGCGAATTGTGAAGCGAAAGAAGCGCCTGCCTCGGCGAGCGCAGGACGCTCGTCTTGTAGCCGGGCGTGAAGGCGGGCGGCTGCAGCGCCCGGTCCCAAGGCAGAAGTTCACGACTGCGGTTCATGGCTCGGCTCCTGCGGCGATCAGCGTGAAGGCATGCCCGTGGGGCGGGCGAGACGGGCCTGCGCGGCGAGGCGGATCCCGGCGTTCGGTCCGCCGTAGCCCGCATAACCGTCGCGCTGGACGATCTCGAAGAAGAACCCGCCCTCCAGCGTGGTCGTATAGGCTTGGTAGAAGGGACCGCGCTCGTCGCGGTCGTAGAGCACGTTGAAGCGCCGCATCCGTGCCGTGAGATCGGCGGGCAGGTCGAAGCGCGCTTCGAGATCGTCGTAGTAATTGTCCGGGATGTCGAGGATCTCGACCCCGCGGGCCGTCATCTTTTCCACGGCGGCGAAGATGTCCGTCGCATCGAGCGCGATGTGCTGGACGCCCGAGCCGAAGAAGTCCGTGACGAAGCGCGCCGCGAGCGTGCGGTGGCTCTGCGAGCCGTTGAGGACGAGGCGCAAGCCTGCGCCGGGCGCATCCCCCGCGACGCCCGACTCGATCACCTGGCTTTGGACGACCCCGCCCGGGTCGATCACGGCCTGGGTCGGCGATTTCCGCGCCTCGATCAGCGACGTGTAGAAGAGAAGCCAGGTCAGCATCTCCTCATATTGCATGCTCTGGGAGACGTGATCGACCGCCGTCAGGCCGATCCCCTCGGCCTTTTCGCCCGTGGGCAGGAAGTCGAGTTCCGACCACCGCCCGAGGCTCGAGACGTCGTCGACGAAATAGACGAGGCTCCCGCCGAGCCCGCGCACCGCGGGGATGTCGAGTTCGCCCGGGCCGATGGCCCCCGAATAGGGCTGTTCGAGAATGGCCTTGGCGCGTTCGAGGGTCGCGCGGGCGTCCGGCACCTTGAGCGCCATGGCGCAGACGGACGTGCCGTGGTTGAGATTGTAGCTGTGGGCGAAGCCTTCGCGGTCGCTGTTGACGACGATGCGGATCGCGCCCTGCTCCCAGAGCGAGACGTCCTTCGAACGATGGCGGCCCGTGGCGGCGAAGCCGAGCCCGCGCAGAAGCCGTTCGAAGCCGGGACGCTCGTTCTCGTCGACGGCGAATTCGATGAATTCGACGCCCTTCACCGTCGCGCGCGGAGGCATGTCCGGCACCGGACCGAGCTTGCGCCCGGCGCGTTTGCCCGCATCGTCGATCAGCGTGAAGAGGGAACGCCGCCCGTCGACGGCGACGGCGCGTGCGGAGCCCGCCCTGAAACGGTCGTTGAAGATCTCGAGGGAGACGGGGCCGTCATAGCCCGTGACCGCGAGCGCATCCATGAAGGACGCGAGATCGAGATCGCCCTGCCCCGGCATGCAGCGCCAATGGCGGCTCCAGGACAGAGGGTCCATCTGCAGCTTCGGCGCATCCGCGATCTGGACGAAGAACAAGCGGTCCTTCGGCACGTTGCGGATGGTCGCAAGGTCGAGATCCCGCGCCAGCACATGGAAACTGTCGAGGATGAGCCCGACCGAGGGGTGATCCGCCCGCCGCACGATCTCCCAGGCGTCGCGATAGTCCCCAACATGCCGGCCCCAAGCGAGCGCCTCGAAGCCGACGCGCATGCCGCGCTTCGCCGCCCGTTCGCCGAGCTCCCGGAAATCCGCCGCGAGCCGGTCCATGCCCGGCAGGGCGTCGGGCGCGACGGAGGAGCAGACGAAGAGCAGATCGCAACCGAGCTCGCCCATGAGGTCGAGCTTGCGCTCGGCGCGGTCGAAGGTCTTCGCGCGCCGCGCGTCGGGCATGCCTTCGAAGTCGCGGAAAGGTTGAACCGTGATGATGCGGAGACCGAGATCGCCGCAGATGCGCCGCACCTCCGCGGGCGACCCCGGAAAGGCGATCAGGTCGTTCTCGAAGATCTCGAGTTCCGTGAAGCCCGCGGCGGCGATCGCCTCGAGCTTTTCCCGAAGCGTGCCGGACAGGCAGACGGTGGCGATGGCGGGGATCATGCTTCGGTCACCTCGATGCGTTTTCCGCCGCTTGCGGCTCACGTCGCCGCGCGGGGTCCGTCACGGGGATCGCGCCGTCGGTTGCACCGCGCCGTACCGTGACCGTCACGAGTAAGGCCGGGCGGAAGAATAACGTCAATTACCTTTTCTTTGATGATCCGTAACATCCTGTTATGGTGCGTCGCATGCTCACGCTGCGCCAGATCGAGGTCGTCCGGGCGGTCATGATCACCGGCAGCTTGGCCGGTGCGGCCAAGCTACTGGGCGTCTCCGCGCCCGGCCTCAGCCGCCTGATGAAATATACCGAGCGGTCGCTGGGGCTGCGGCTCTTCGACCGTCGCGACGGGCGCTTCGTGCCGAGCGCCGAGGCCGCGGACGTGTTCGAGCAGGTCAACATCATCTTCTCGCAGGTCGGCGGACTGACCTCGATGCTCGAGCGGATGAAGCAGGGCGACGCCTTCGAGCTGAGGATCGGCTCGGTCCCGAGCATCGCCGCCGTGATGGTCCCCCGCGCCTTCCGGGCGACGCGCGATCGTTTTCCGAGATTGCGGGGCGACATCAACATTCTGAAGATCGAGGAAGCGATCGACTGCATTCTCCTGAACGAAGCGGAGGTGGTGGCGGTCAGCCATGCCTTGGACCATCCCGCGATCGACTTCGTCCCGCTGGCTTGGGGACGGCTCTTCTGCATCGTTCCCGAGGATCACGAACTGGCGAAACGGGATTCGGTGAGCGCGGAGGAGATGGTCCGCCATCCGCTGATCGGGATCGATCCCAATGATCCCTACGGCAGCATCATGGCGCGCATCTTCCGCGAGAAGCGGCTCGATTACGACATCCGCATCCGCGCGCGGTTCGGCACCACCGTGTGCTCCCTCGTGGCGGCGGGGCTCGGCATCGCGATGATCGACCGTTTCACCGCGGCGGACGGCGGCATGCGCGGCATCAAATGCCTCGAAATCGAAGAACCCACGGAGTTTCAGACCTATGTGGCGAAACGCAAGGGCTCCGATCTCAGCGTTTACGCCGACTTCTTCGTCAAGGCCCTGAGGGCCGAAATGGAAGATCGGCAAGCCTGAAGCCGGGGCGTCGCCGCAGCTCTCATTCCGCCAAATCCCGCATCACGGCGATCAGATCCGATTTCCCTTCGAAGCCGATGCCGGGAAGTTCGGGGAGGACGACGTGGCCGCCCTCGACCCGCACGCCGTCGGGGAAGCCGCCATAGGGCTGGAACAGATCGGGATAGCTCTCATTGCCGCCGAGCCCGAGACCCGCAGCGATCATCAACGACATCTGGTGGCCGCCGTGCGGGATGCAGCGCGACGGCGACCAGCCGGCACGGTGCAGTTCCTCCAAGGTGCGCAGATATTCGACGAGACCATAGGACAGCGCGCAATCGAATTGCAGCCAGTCCCGGTCCGACCGCATGCCGCCGTAGCGCAGAAGATTCCGCGCGTCCTGATGCGAGAACAGGTTCTCGCCCGTCGCCATCGGCGCGGGATAGAACTCGGCCAAGGCGGCCTGCAGCGCATAATCCAGCGGGTCGCCGGCCTCTTCGTACCAGAACAGCGGGTAGTCCCGCAGCATCTTGGCATAGGCGATCGCGGTCTCGAGATCGAACCGGCCGTTGGCGTCGACCGCGAGGCTCGCCCGCCCGTCGAGCTCGGCGAGGACCGCCTCGATGCGGGCGGCGTCCTCGGCGAGGGACGCCCCGCCGATCTTCATCTTCACCACCGTATAGCCGCGGTCGAGATAGCTCCGCATCTCGCCGCGCAGGGCGGAGACGTCCTTGCCGGGATAGTAGTAGCCGCCCGCGGCATAGACGAACACCCGCGGATCGGCTTCGCGGCCGTGCCTTTCGGCCAGCAGCCGGAAAAGCGGCTTGCCCTCGATCTTCGCCACGGCGTCCCAGACGGCCATGTCGATGGTGCCGACCGCGACGGAGCGCTCGCCGTGCCCGCCCGGCTTCTCGTTCTTCATCATCGCGGCCCAGACCTTGGCCGGATCGATATTGTCGCGCGCGCCGTCAAGCAGGGATTTCGGATCGGCCTCCAGCACGCGGTCGCGGAAGCGCTCGCGGATCAGCCCGCCCTGCCCGTAACGGCCGTTGGAGTTGAAACCGTAGCCGACGACGGGCCGACCATCGCGCACGACGTCGGTGACCACGGCCACGAGGCTCGCGGTCATTTTGGAGAAGTCGATATAGGCGTTGCGGATGGGCGAGGCGATCGGCCGAGTGACTTCGCGGATGTCGACGATGCGCATTTCGGCATCTCCTCCCTGACGGCGTCGCGGCACGGCGACGCTTACGGATGCAGATAGCCGAGGATTCGATCCGCTCCAATCCGGGCGGGAAGACGACATGACGGCCGCCCCTTGCCACCGCCACCCGGAGCTCGGCAATGAAGAGCCCCTCGACCACGCGGAGCGGAAATCGTCGACGACAGCGAGACTCCCTGAGCCGCGGCAGAACCGGGTATCCCGGACCTTACTCCTCGCGACGCCCCTCCGATCTCATGCCGCGCACCACGAACACCGTGGTCTTTCCCGCCTTCCGTTCGAACCGGCCGACGATCATGTTCGTCCGGCGGTCCATCAGAAGCAGGCCGTCGATCAGATCCAGTCGCCACAGTCCGCGGGGTGCGTCGGCCGTCCGGCGACGCTTGACGGAGATCACCATGGATTTCCCGTCCGCGAACGGGATGGTGAGACGCTCGGCGAGGAACAAGGACCGATCCTGCCTCCATCGCAGATCCGCAAGAATGCAGGCGTCGCCGAAGCCCGCGACGGCCCAACCCCAGCGCCCGCCCGCTCCCATGCCCATCCGCGCGGAAGAGATGCCGGTGCGCTCGAACAGGTCCGCGATCGGATCCTTCCGATCGACGATGTGAAGGCGTCCGAGAGTAATCGAGCCGCCCTCGTCGATCCCGGTCACGAAGGCCGCGGTCGCCCCGCAGGACCAGGCTTCGAGCATGGACGGCGTCACGGGCAGCGGCGTCGCTCGGGAGAGCTTCGGGTCGGTTTCGACGAGCCTTTCCGGCCGAAAACCGTTCAGCACCGTGGTGCGGCGGCCGCGAACGATGATCGCGTCGTGTGCCCCGACGCCGAGCGCCGCAGCGTCGAACGGGACCATCCAGTCCGGCAAGGCCTCTCCGGAGCCCGGCAGGGGCACGACGGGCACGATGCCGTCCGCGCTGGGCGGCAACCGGCCGTTCGTCGCCTTGGTTCGCACGTCGGCGACCGTCGACCAGTTGCCACCCCGGTCCCGGCGGACGAGCGTCGTATGCCGATCGCCTTGGTCGAAGACCTCTCTGCCGGGCCGGTCATCATCGATGATGATCCCGCCGTCGGGCGTACAGACGACCCTTTTTTGTTCATCGGGCAACTGATACTGCACCGATCCCAACGGTCGATAGGGGCGATCGTGCACGCGTTCGAGCGTGAGGTCCGCCGTGATGAGATAAGTCCCGGACGTGGATCGAAAGACGGCCAGCGCGGCCGGGGCCGTACAAATCTCGAACCGATCGATCTCGGCGGAGCGGTTCGGGAACTCAAAGGCCGCCGCAACACTCCAGCGCAGCGGTTGCGCCTTCGCCCGCTTCGGATCGAATTCCACGACATCGAGGCTCTCTGAGATGAACCGCTCGAACTCCCGAAGGGTTGCGCCCTCCAGCCGGACGGGACGCATATCGGAAGCGCCCGCGCCCGAGAACAGTACGGCCGCCGAAACAACAAGGACCGCGGACAGACCCGAAAAGATCCGCGTCCCGACCGCAAGAACGCCCCGACGCCCCCGCGGCCCCTGAAGCCCCGTACGATCGCGGGCGGTCATGGTGCCGTCTCGCCCCTCATTCGAAACCGACGAATGCCTCTATACTTAAATCTTTTATAATATATTGAACTACGATCCGATCATGGTATCCTCCGCAATTATAATACTCTCCGTTGAATTGAATGGACATATCCTTCATTTGATCTTTGTTACGGATCGAATAGTATATTGTCTTATTCTCTGCTTTTCTGATCAGATCCTCCGGCGTTGAGAGCGCTATGAGATCATCAGCACTTCCCATCTTCGCTGCGTCAAAAACAATAATAAATACAGTGTTCATGCCATGTGATACGCCATCAAAACCTTTTCTGAATTTTGAAATCAGAAAACCTACTCGCATAATGGCATGAGCCACCGCCTTTTCCGTCTGGACAATTTTTGACGTTATTCGCCTTTTTTCTTCCTCATCAATGCTCGGGTGGAAGCGTAAATCTTCCGAAGCTTCATATCTGCCCAGAAAGCAGAAATGACTGTTCCGGTATGAGGGATCGACTTTCAGATAACCTTTGTAGATCATCACGCCGTTCTTCACCTCGACCTCATGAACCTCTCGTCCCGCTTCGAGCGAGACGGGAGGAAGAACCGGGAAAAAGGGCCGGGGGTCGAACAAGCGCACGAAGACGTATGCCATGCCCAGCATCGCGAGGCCGACATAAACGAGCGGCGGAGGGCCGGAGCGCATTTGCGGCATCCACAAGTTCCGTCGTCGAAGGTCCTTGATTTCATCAGCT
>JAIXTT010000042.1 GCA_027483795.1 Hyphomicrobiales bacterium | reverse complement strand
TGACCCGCGTCGACTCGACCACGGGCGACTGGTACGCGACCTCGGGCCACATGATCTGGATCGGCGACCGCACGCGCCAGCCCGACCATGCCCATGTCGAATACTGCCGCGGCATCAAGAACCCCGTCGGCCTGAAATGCGGCCCGTCGATGACGGCGGAAGGGCTGATCCGGCTCATCGATCTCCTCAATCCGGAGAACGAGGCGGGCCGTCTCACGCTCATCGCGCGCTTCCGCGCCGACAAGGCCGCCGAGCATCTGCCGGGCCTCGTCCGGGCGGTGCAGCGCGAGGGCCGCAACGTCGTGTGGTCCTGCGACCCGATGCACGGCAATACCGTGAAGGCGGGTTCGGGCTACAAGACGCGGCCCTTCGAGTTGGTCCTGTCGGAAATGCGGACCTTCTTCGACGTGCACCGCGCCGAAGGCACGCATGCGGGCGGCATCCATCTCGAGATGACCGGCAAGAACGTGACCGAATGCACGGGCGGCGCCCGCGCGATCTCGGATGCGGAACTGCAGGATCGCTATCACACGCATTGCGACCCGCGCCTGAATGCGGAGCAGGCGCTGGAGGCGGCCTTCCTCGTGGCCGAGCTCCTCAAAAAGGAAAAGGCCGCCCGCGGGCGGCCCGTCCCTGCGGCGGCGGAGTGATCCGCCGTCAGAATTTCGCGGCGACGCCGCCGCGGAAGGCGTTGATGTAGCCTTCCGCGCCGTTCATGTCGCCGAGGCCGTAGAAGGTGTATTCGCCGCGCAGGATGATGTTGTCGGTCACCGCGTAGTCGAGGCCGAGGCCGCCTGCGAGGGCCGGGACGAAACGGTCGTAGCTCTTCCGTGCCGTCTCGGTGCTGGGGCCGCGGATGAACGCGTCCGTGCCCGCATCCGTGATCGACGCCGTGACGCTGCCGCTATCGGAATTGTCCACGCGGACCGCACCTATGCCCACGAAGCCGTAAGGCAGGAACCGGTCGAAGGCTTGGCCGAAACGCGCCTTCAGCAGCAGCGCATCCTTGTAATTGAAGCTGCTCGTATTGCTGACCGAGACGTTTCTCTTGATGGCGATCCCGTTCTCGGTCGCGAATTCGAACCGGTTGATGGTGCTGCCGCCGCTTCCCTTCAGCCCGCCGCCGAAGGACGTGTAGTCCAGTTCGAGGCCGAGCACGAGGTCGCCCTCCGTCCAGTTGCGTCCGACGAAGCCGCCGAACTGCATCTTCTGATCGGAGAGCTTCGTCGCCAGCGCCGTGGAGTACCGGGCGATCTGGGGGCTGTATTCCGAGACCGGGAAAAGACCCGCCGAGAGCGCGACGGGGGCCGACCGATAGTCGCCCAGGGCGATGCCGGCATGGACGCCGCCGTAGAGGCCGCCCCAGTCGTATTCGATCTTCGGCTTGTACTGGGCGGGGGCGGGCGGCGGCCCGCCGAGAATGGTGCTTCGCAGATCGGCCGCATGGACGGCGACGGCGGAGGAGACCAAAGCGAGGGTTCCGAGCAACAACGCGCGAGGCATGGGAAAATCCTGAAGATGAAACTCGACTTGAGCCCATCTTCGCGCGGTAACCTTAATTCCGGGTTAAGGCGGTCGGAGCCCCTTTTTCGGAGGGGAAAGAATGGTTAACGCCGCTTCACGAAACCGCCGCGGCTCGGCCGTGCGGCGGCGCGTCCTTCGCAGGGAGGTCCGTTTCCGGCGGGACCGCGGCGTCGACCGACATCGAGGTCTTCGAGGCGGTCGCCCGATTGCCGGGCGGCGGGCGGCGCGCTAAACCCGGGCCATGTCCCGCATCGACACGCTCAAGATCGCGCTCGCCCAACTCAACCCCGTTCTCGGGGATGTGGCGCACAATGCCGAAAAGGTCCGGGCCGCGAGGGCGGAAGCCGCCCGCCTCGGCGCCGATGCGGTGATGCTGCCCGAACTGTTCCTCGCGGGCTATCCGCCGGAGGATCTCGTCCTCAAGCCCGCCTTTCAGGATGCGTGCCGCGAGGCCTGCGAAGCTCTCGCCCGCGAGACGGCGGACGGCGGCCCCGCCGTCCTTCTCGGCCTGCCTTGGGTCGAGGACGGGCGGCTGACCAATGCCTATGTCCATCTCGAAGGCGGTCGCATCGCCGCCGTCCGTCACAAGGTCGATCTGCCGAATTACGGCGTCTTCGACGAAAAGCGCGTCTTCGTTCCCGGCGCCATGCCCGGACCGATCGTGCTGAAGGGCGTCCGCGTGGGCATTCCGATCTGCGAGGACATCTGGACGGAAGAGGTGGTCGAGTGCCTGTCGGAGACGGGCGCGGAAATCCTGCTCGTGCCGAACGGCTCGCCCTATTGGCGCGACAAGAACGACACGCGCCTGAACGTGGCCGTCTCGCGCGTGGCGGAGAGCGGCCTGCCGCTCGTCTATCTCAACCAGATCGGCGGTCAGGACGAACTCGTCTTCGACGGCGCGAGCTTCGTGCTGAACGGCGACGCCTCGCTCGCCTTGCAGATGAACGCCTTCACGGAAGAGATCGTCGTCGCCGAATGGACGCGCGAAGGTCGCTCCTGGCGCTGCCGTCCCGGCCCCAAGGCTCTGCTCGATTCCGGGGACGCGGGCGATTACGCCGCCTGCGTCCTGGGTCTGCGCGACTATGTCGAGAAGAACCGCTTTCCCGGCGTCGTTCTCGGCCTTTCGGGCGGCGTCGATTCCGCGATTTGTGCGGCCATGGCCGTGGACGCGCTCGGGCCCGACCGCGTCCACTGCATCATGCTGCCCTATCGCTATACGTCGAAGGCCAGCCTCGAAGATGCGGAGGCCTGCGCGAAGGCCTTGGGCGTGCGCTTCGACATCGTCCCCATCGGAGACGCGGTCGAGGCCTTCGAAGGCGCGCTCGGGGGCCTTTTCGCGGGTCGCGCTCCCGACATCACGGAGGAGAACCTCCAGAGCCGCACGCGCGGCACGATCCTGATGTCGGTCTCGAACAAGTTCGGGCCGATGGTCGTGACCACGGGCAACAAGTCCGAAATGTCGGTCGGCTACGCCACGCTCTACGGCGACATGAACGGCGGCTTCAATCCGATCAAGGATCTCTACAAGACCGAAGTGTTCCGCCTCTGCGAACTGCGCAACCGCTGGAAGCCTGCCGGCGCGCTGGGGCCGGACGGGGAGGTGATCCCCGTGAACGTCATCACCAAGCCGCCGTCGGCCGAATTGCGCGAGAACCAGACCGATCAGGACTCGCTGCCGCCCTATGACGTGCTGGACGCCGTGCTCGAACGCCTCGTCGAGCTGGAGATGCGCGTCTCCGACATCGTCGCCGACGGCTACGATCTCGACGTCGTGAAGAAGGTCGAACGGCTGCTTTATCTGGCCGAATACAAGCGCCGTCAGTCCGCGCCGGGGGTGAAGGTCACGCTCAGGAATTTCGGGCGCGACCGCCGCTACCCCATCGTCAACCGCTTCCGCGATCCCGGTGCGCCCGCCCATAGGCCCGACGCGTCTCTCGTCGGCGCTTCGAGCCGCAGTTCGACCGACGTCGTGGACTTCTGATGGGCTCCGTCGTCCGCTTCGCGCCGTCGCCGACGGGCCGGCTCCACATCGGCAACGCCCGCCCGGCGCTGCTCAACCGGCTCCATGCGCTCGCCACGGGCGGACGCTTCATCCTGCGCTTCGACGATACCGACCGCGAACGTTCCACCGAGGAATTCGCGCGCGGGATCGCGGCGGATCTCGAATGGCTCGGGATCCGGCCGGATCTCGTGGTGAGGCAGTCCGACCGTTTTCCGCTCTACGACGCCGCCTCCGACCGGCTGCGCGCGCTGGGCCGCCTCTATCCCTGCTACGAATCCGAGGACGAACTCGAGCGTCGCCGCAAGCGGCAGGCCGCGCGCGGCCTTCCTCCGATCTATGATCGGGCGGCCCTGAAGCTGACGGCGGAGGAGAAGGCCGCCGCCGAGGCGGAGGGTCGCCGTCCGCATTGGCGCTTCCTGCTCGATCATCGGCGGGTGGAGTGGGACGATCTCGTCCGCGGCCCGTCCCATATCGACTGCGCGTCCCTGTCCGATCCGGTGCTGATCCGCGCCGACGGCACCTATCTCTACACGCTGCCCTCGGTCGTGGACGACGTCGACCTTGCGGTCACCGACGTGATCCGCGGCGAGGACCACGTCACCAACACCGCCGTGCAGATCCAGCTTTTCGAGATCCTCGGATCGGGTGCCGTCCCGCGTTTCGGCCATCACAATCTGCTCACCACGGCGAGCGGGGAGGGACTGTCCAAGCGTCTCGGCCATCTTTCGCTCGCGATGCTGCGCGAAGCGGGCTTCGAGCCCATGGCGATCGCCTCGCTCGCGGTTCTGGTCGGCTCGTCCGAAGCGGTCCGCCCGGTCGGCTCGCTCGCGGACTTGGCCGCGATCGTCCGCCTCGATCATCTGTCGCGGGCGCCCGCGAAATTCGACGAGCATGAACTCGATGCGCTGAACGCGAAGCTCCTCCACGAGACGCCCCATGCCGCGGTCGCGGATCGGCTGAAGGCCGCGGGCATCGAGGGCGGGGAGGCGTTCTGGCTCGCGGTGCGCGGCAATGTCGAACGGCTTTCGCAGGCCTCCGCATGGTGGACCGTCGTGACCGGCCCGGTGGAGCCCGTGATCGAGGACTCGGCCTTCATCGCGAAGGCCGCGGGGCTGCTTCCCGCGGAGCCTTGGGACGAGACCGTCTGGACCCGCTGGACCGATGCCGTGAAGGCGGAGACGGGCGCGAAGGGCAGGGGGCTTTTCATGCCGCTGCGTCTCGCGCTGACGGGGCTCGACCACGGGCCGGAATTGAAGGTGCTGCTTCCCTTGATCGGCCGGGCCCGCGCCGCGAAGCGCCTCGCGGGCGACGTCGCCTGATCAGCGCACGGGCTGAGGCGCCGTCGTTCCCGCCGAAGGCGTGATCACGCGGATCGTCCGGAGCTTGCCGTCGGGTCCGACGCTCTCGACCGTCTGCCCCGTCGGCGCGACCGCGGAACCGGGCGCGCCCGGCAGCACCGTCGGTGCCGGAGCGCCGGGGGCGGCCGCGGTCCGCGTTCCGGGCTGTGGTGCGCGGGCCGGGGGCGGCGCGACGGTCCTCGGGCGCGACAGTTCGAGCGATCTCTGTTCCGTCACGATCGCGTCGGAGCGTCCGTTCACGGCCAGAACCTTCTCGGCCTCGGCGAGCGCTTCCGACCAGCTCTGGCCCTGCCTGCGGCAGGAGCAGGCCGCATCGAAGCTCTTGCGATATTTGAAGGCGTTGGGCAGCGCCGTATAAGGCTGCATTCCGTCGATCGACACCGCCGTATCGAGATCCTGCCCGACGGGCTGGATGAAGAGGGCGGTTTCCGCATTCGGGCAGGCCGCGCGGCAGAGATCGGCATCGATCCCGTAGCGGCTCGAATTGGCGTTCGAGCTGACGGGGAAGAAGAAGCCGTCGCATTTGCGCACGCAGATCGTGCGGCTGCCCGCGCCGAAATCCTGCGATTCGAGCGGAGTGTCGGGCATCTCGCCGGCGCTCATCGGCCCTTGGCCGCCGCCGAACAGAAGGTCGAACAGCCCGCGCGGGCCGCCGCCGCCGCCCGCGGTCCGGCAATTCGCGTCGATCGCCGCGATCAGCGCGGAACGGCGCGTCTCCAGCGAGCCCGTCGCGGAGCGGCCGGCTTCGGCCTCGAGCGCGGCGAGGGTCGATTCGAGGCGGTTGATCTGGCCTTCGAGCTGCCGGCATTGCGGCTCGCTCGGCCCGCCGAACAGCACGAAACGACGCTGATTCTGGCAGCCGATCGAGCGCGCGTAATCCATCGTCCGGTCGAGTTCGCTCTGCAGGCGCGTGATGGACGCGGCCGTCTGCGACGAGCCGCTCGTCGCCGCGGCGCGCTCCACCCCGGCGAGTTCCGTCCGGAGCCGGTCGCAATAGGCGGACTGGGCGACGGCCGAGCCGGCGACGACCGACAGGGCGGTCGCGATCACGGCACGAAGCAGGCGGTCGAACATCGAACGGGGTCTCCTCGCGGGCGACGAACCTCACCCCTGCGGCATGATCGTGCCGAAATTGAGATGAAGGCGTCCGCGCCCGGTCTTCAAGACATGTCCGCTCCGTTATGGCAAGTCCGGGCGGGCATGACCATCTCCTGCTTTCGGTCCTTTCTCCGGAGCAGCCTCATGGGACGTCTCGCCGCCGCCTTGGTCCTGATCCTCGCCCTCGCGCCCGCCGCTCGGGCGCAGGAGCCGGAACTGATCTTCAAGAAGTCGACCGTCTGGAAGATGCTGACGCCCGACGACAAGCTGGCGACCTACGTCATCGACGATCCCGGCGTGCAGGGGGTCTCCTGCTACTACACGGTTCCGGAACGGGGCGGCGTGAAAGGACTGATCGGCGTGGCCGAGGAGACCTCCGACGTCTCGCTCGCCTGCCGTCAGGTCGGGCCGATCGCGATCCGGGAGAAGTTCGAACAGGGCGCCGTCGTGTTCCGGCAGTCCCGGTCGCTGATCTTCAAGAAGATGCAGATCGTGCGCGGCTGCGACCTGCGCAACAACGTGCTCGTCTATCTGGTCTACACGGACCGTTTGATCGAAGGCTCGCCGAAGAACTCGACCTCCGCCGTGCCCATCATGCCGTGGGGTCCGGGCGAGAAGACGGTGCGCTGCGCCGATTTCGTGACCGGGTGAGGGTCACTTCATGCAGGTGACGACATAGACGGGCGCACGGCCGCGGGACGTGCCGACGAGCGTCGCGGTCACGTCCGCGGGATCCGCACGGCCGAAGGCGACCGCGGCACGGTAGCCCTTGGCCTCGCACCAGGCGTTCGCCACGACTCCGCCGCAGGAGGAGCCCGCTTCGAGGCAATCCGCGAGGCCGTAGCCGTCATTCGCGGGGATCAGGAACCGCCGCTCGCCCTCGGCGGCCGAAGCGGCCGAAGCGGCGATCAGGGCAAGGGCGAGGACGGCGATTCGATGATTCATTGCGGCCGGTGGGCATGCGGGATTCGTCGCCGGACTTTGGCCTTTCCCGGGTTACCAAATCCTTGACGCGATCGGCCTGAGCGCGCGGACCGGGGCCCCGCCTTTCGGCGGAGCCCGAGGCCCGCTCGCTCAGCGGGCGGGTGCGGGCGTGGTCGTCGTGGTGGTCGAACTCGAGCCGTCCGGCGCCGTCGTCCGCGTCGTCGTGGTGCGACGCGTGGTCGTGCGTTTGTGGGTCACGCCCGTCTCGCGGGCGACCCGGGGGCCCGTGAGCGCTCCGACCGCTCCGCCCGCCACCGCGCCGACGGGCCCGGCCACGACCGCTCCCGCTCCTGCGCCGACGCCCGCGCCCGCCATTCTCTCTTCCGTGGTCGTGCAGGCCGCCGTGGCGAGGGCGGCGACCGCCGCCACGATGAATCCGCGCATCATGATGGGCATGACGTTCTCCGTGCTTCGTCGAAAACGAGGAATGCGTTCGAGGGAGCAACGTGCGCGGAACGGCTTGGTTCGTTTTTCTCGGAACCCGACGGCGTCTTCGCCGTTTTGTCGCGGCGATCCGGAGATGCGGCGTGGCGACGGACCCGTTCGAAGGCGAGGGATCAGGCGGGGAAGACGACCGTCTTGGTGCCGTTGAGCAGCACGCGTCCTTCGAGATGCCATGCGACGGCGCGCGCCAGAACGCGCCGCTCGATGTCGCGGCCCTTCCGGACGAGGTCCTCGGGCGTGTCGCGATGCGAGATGCGCTCGACGTCCTGCTCGATGATCGGGCCTTCGTCGAGATCGGCGGTGACGTAATGCGCCGTGGCCCCGATCACCTTCACGCCCCTCGCATGGGCCTGATGATAGGGCTTCGCGCCCTTGAAGCCCGGCAGGAAGGAGTGGTGGATGTTGATGCAGCGCCCTTCGAGGCGTTTCGCCTGACGGTCGCTCAGCACCTGCATGTAGCGGGCGAGAACCACGAGCTCCGAGCGCGTGTCTTCGACGACGGCCCAGACGGCGTCTTCCTGCTCGTCCTTGCGGTCCTTCACCACGGGCAGGTGGTGGAACGGGATGTCGCCGAAATCGAGATGCGCATAGGTCTCGCGCGGATGATTGGAGACGATCGCCGCGATCTCCATGCGCAATTCGCCGATGCGCACCCGATAAAGAAGATCGGCGAGGCAGTGATCGAATTTGGACGCCATGATCGTCACGCGCGGCAGCGCGTCGGGATCCCTGAGCGTCCAATCCATGTCGAATTGGGCGGCGACCACGTCGAAGCCCCGCCGGAACGCGTCGTAATCCGCGCCGGGCCCGGCGTTGAAGCCCACCCGCATGAAGAAGCGCGCGGTCTCGCCGTCGTCGAACTGCTCGGCGTCGTAGATGTTGAAGCCGGCCTGAAAGATGAGGCCCGAAACGGCGGCGACGATGCCGCGGCGGTTGGGGCAGGAAACGGTGAGGATGTGGCGCGTCGTCATGGCCGCCTCAATGACGGCGCTTGCGCTCGAGGTCAACCGGCCCGCTCCGTGCCGTCGGCCGGGAGGGGAGCCGCATGGAGCTCCTGAAGGATTGCGGTCGCGCCGTCGCGGCGGGCCTGCTGGCCGCCGCGGTCGTCGCCGTCGTCGTGCCGTCGCTCGTCTTCGGCCTGAACGCGATCGCGCTGCCCGCCCCGCCCGAGCGCCTCGCCGCGGAGATCCGCACGGCCTTCCTGTCGGGCGCGCTGCCCGAGCGGGACGTGCACGAGCCGGACCGGAGGATCGGCGGCCTCTCATGGAACGACTGCCTGATCCTGATGATGGCCTTCGATCACGGCCGCCCCCGCATCGAGAACGCCGTCTCGCCGATGATCCTCGCGCCGCGCGGCGGCGGGACGGCGACGGGCGGAGACGGGGCCTGCAGCATCCTGCACGACGTCGTGATGAAGGGCGCGGCGGATCGCTACGAACCCCGCCCCTATCACCGCTATGTTTCCGGCTTCGCCGCCCCCGCGGCGCTCGCGGTCCCGGCCTTGGGGGTCGAAGGCTGGCGCGGGCTTCTGCGCGCGGCGAACTACGCCGCGATCCTCGCGATCCTCGCGATCCTCGCGGCGGCGCCGCTGCGGCTCGCGCGCTCCTCCGCGCAGTCTCCGGCGCGTCGACGGCGCATGTCCGCGGGCGCGGTGCTCTTCGCGATGATCCTCGTCTTCGGCGGGGTCGAATTCTATGCGCAGGGCTTCGGGATCGGTCTCGCCGACCTCGTCGTCTACGGCCTCATGGCATGGCTCCTGTTCGGCGAACCGCTGCGGATGCCTCGGGCGCGCTTCGTCGCGGTCACGGCCTTCTTCTTCGGCTGGATCACGGCGTTCGAGTTCTGGACGGGGCAGATCCCGCTCGCGCTCGCCGCGGGCGTGGGGCTTCTCGGTCTCGCGGTCGAGACCGAGGAGGATGCGGGCGTGCTGCGGTCCCGTATCTTCGATTTCGTCGCGACGGGATCGCTCGTCGTTCTGGGCGTGCTCGCCTTCAAGGTCGGGGCGGCGACGCTCGTCTTCGGCCCCGCAGTGCCCGCCGAATTCTCGCGTCAGCTGGCGGTGCGGGTCGGCGACGGCGGTTACGGGCCGTTCAAGCTTCTGCTGCATCTCGCAGGCCGGGCCGATCATGTCGGGCAGGGCTCGCTGATCCTCGGTCTGCTCAACGGCGCGCTGGCGACGGCGGCACTCTTCACGGGCGCGCGGATGCTCGTCGCCGCCCGCAGGCTCGATCCGGCCCGCCGCGCGACGGCGCTCGCGCTCGCGGCCTCCCTGATCCTTCTCCTCGTCTGGCATCTCGTCTTCCGCAATCACTCCACCATCCATTCGGAATTCATGGTGCGCAGCTTCGTCTGGTGGAATGCGGCGGGCTGGATCGTGCTGATGCTCGGTTTCGAGACCCGTCGCGCCCCGGCTCAGGCCCCTGAACCGTCGCCGCCGCCCGGCCGCGAGCCTTTGCCGAAGACGAGGCGGTCATAGCCGAGGAAGGAGGCGATCATGGCCGTGATCGAGGCCGCCGCGAGGGCGGGAAGTGCGGCGACGCCCGCCCACGCCGTCAGCGCGGCGAAGACCGCGTAGTTCATGAGGCTCGTCGACGCGCCGACCGCGAGATAGCGCGCGAATTCCCGCGCGGTCCCTCGTCCCGGTGCACGGAAGGCGTAACGCCGGTTGATGCGCCAGGTCGCGAACAACGCCGCGCCGATCGAGACGAGCCGCGCGGGCAAGGCGGGCCATTCCGCCGCCTGCATGAGGAGGCTCAGCACGCCCGCATCCATGAGGAACCCCGCCGCGCCCGCGGCGAGGAAGGGGCCGATCCGGCGTGCCGTCGACGGACCCGCGGCCTGCGTCACTGCCGTTTCGGTCCGGGAATGCCGAGATAGAGGATCCGCTTCTGCTCCGCCCGGGAAAAGGCGAGCGAGCCGAGGATCAGGCCGCAGCTCATCAGCAGCGCCGCCACGATGACGAGGCCCGTGGCGAGGATCGCGGTCGGCAGCCGGGGAACGAGGCCCGTCTCCAGATAGGTCGCGAAGACCGGGATCGCGAGCATGAGCCCCGTCGTCGCGAAGAACAGGGCGGCGATGCCGTAGAACGCCGTGGGCCGCGTCTCGCGCAACAGCAGGAAGAAGGTCAGCAGGATGCGGAAACCGTCCCGGAAGGTGCGCAGCTTGCTGGGCGATCCTTCGTCCCGGCGGCCATAGGCGAGGGACACTTCGCCGACGGGCATGCGGAGCTGGCTCGCATGCACGGACATTTCGGTCTCGATCTCGAAGCCGCGGGACAAGGCCGGGAAGCTCTTGGCGAAACGCCGCGACAGCGCGCGGTAGCCGGAGAAAATGTCCGAGAAGTCGTCGCCGAACATGCGCCGATAGAGCCGGTTGAACAGCCGGTTGCCGACCGCGTGTCCTCGTCGTCCGGCGTCGTCCGTGACGCCCGCGCGCACGCCCACCACCATGTCGAGCGGGCCCGCGAGAAGTGCCGCGACGAGCTTCGGGGCGGATGCGGCGTCATAGGTGCCGTCCCCGTCGGCCATCACATAGACGTCGGCGTCGACCTCGGCGAAGATGCGTCGGACGACGTTGCCCTTGCCTCGCCGAGGCTCATGGACGACCGTCGCCCCGGCCGCCCGCGCGATGTCCGCCGTGCGGTCGAGCGAACCGTTGTCGAACACGTAGATCCGCGCGTCCGGCAGGGCGTCGCGGAAGTCCGCGACGACGCGGGCGATGGAGCTTTCTTCGTTGTAGCAGGGCAGAACCACCGCCACCGTGAAGCCTGCGAAGGAGGGCGTGCCGCGCATCGCGTCCGGTCTCCGGGTCCGGGCGACAACGAACGGAGGCGGCGAAAGTTCGGCTCAAGGCGGCGGAGCGTGCGAAAAGGATGAACATGTCGCGGGCGGAAGCGCGGGGCGAAGTCGAGCGCCTCGCGGAATGGATCGCGGAAGCCGAGCGGATCACGGCCTTCACGGGCGCGGGCGTGTCGACGGAATGCGGCATTCCGGACTTCCGTTCGGCCGACAGCCCGTGGCGGGTGCATAAGCCGATCCCCTTCGGCGATTTCCTCGCCGACGAGGCGGCGCGCGTCGAAGCCTGGAAGCGGAAATTCGCCATCGACGACGTGCACGGCGAGGTCTCCCCGGGCCGCGTCCATCGCATTCTCGCGCAATGGGCGACGCAAGACCGTGTCGGAGCCGTCATCACCCAGAACATCGACGATCTTCATCGCCGCGCGGGCACGCCGGAGGATCGCCTCGTCGAACTCCACGGCAACGGCTCCTACGCCGCCTGCCTCGACTGCGGTCTTCGCCACGAGCTTCCCGCGATGCGCGCCTTCATCGCGCGGACGGGCCGGAGCCCGGTCTGCGACGCCTGCGACGGCCTCGTGAAATCGGCCACGATCGCCTTCGGCCAGTCCATGCCCCCCGAGCCCATGCGCCGCGCGCGCCGTGCGAGCCTCGATTGCGATCTGTTCCTCGTGCTCGGCTCGTCTCTCGTCGTTCGTCCGGCGGCCGCCTTCCCCGAGATCGCCAAACAGGCGGGCGCGCGCCTCGTCATCGTCAATCGCGACCCGACCCCGTTGGATGCGGTCGCGGATCTGATCGTTCGAGACGATGTAGGGGACGTCCTGGCTCGAACCGGGCGCGGCGACGACTGAGCGAGGTCGTCGTCTCCGGGTCGTTCATTGCGATTGATTCCGGCCGGCTATGCGTTAGACTAGGTGCCAATATATATTTTGGGTTGCGGAGTCGACCGAATCAGGCGACACGGCATCCGTGGTTTTGCGTATAAAACGAATATGGGTGATGCATGATCAAGTTCAGTGAGTCCGGGGGTATGTTTTCCGCCCTCGGCGATTCTCCGTCCGAAACGGTCGAGCAGTCCGCCGGAACCGTCGAAATCGCGGGCGCGATCAAGTGGTTCGATGTCGCCAAAGGGTTCGGTTTCATCGTTCCCGACAACGGCGGAGCGGATATCCTTCTGCATGTGACCTGTCTGCGGCGCGACGGTTTTTTGACCGCCGCCGAAGGCTCTCGCGTGGTGGTGGACGCCGTGAAGGGCCGGCGCGGCTGGCAGGTCGTCCGCGTCCGCTCGATGGACGCGTCCACGGCCGTTCATCCCTCTCAGCTTCCCCCGCCGCGCACGCATGTGCATGTGGTTCCCACGAGCGGTCTCGAACGGATGACGGTGAAGTGGTTCAACCGCACGCGCGGCTTCGGCTTCGTGAATGCGGGAGAGGGCAAGCCCGACATCTTCGTGCATATGGAGATCCTGCGGCGCTTCGGTTTCGCCGAACTGAAGCCCGGGCAGGAGGTGATGATCCGCTACGGCTACGGCTCCAAGGGCCTGATGGCGGCGGAGATCCGCCCCGTCGACGGCGAACAGATCCCCCTGGCCAATTGACCTTCCGTCTCGCCCGCAGGAGGGTGGCGGCATGACCGCCTCCCTCCGCTTCCTTTCGCTTCGCCTCCGCATCCCGCTCGTCGCCCTCGCGCTCTTCGTCGCGGCGGCCGCGTCCTCGGGGCTGTGCAGGCCCGCATCCGCTCAGCCCGCGCTCGAACGGCTCTCGATCCGGACGGCGGGCGGGATCCACGTCTTCGAGGTGGAGGTGGCGCGCACCGGCGAGGAACGCGCCAAGGGCCTGATGTTCCGCCGCTACATGCCCGCGGATCGCGGCATGTTGTTCGATTTCGGCTCCGAACAGCCCGTCGGCATGTGGATGAAGGACACCTTCATCCCGCTCGACATGCTCTTCATCCGCAAGGACGGCTCGATCGCGCGCATCGCCGAGAACACCGAGCCTCATTCGCTGCGGACGATCTCCTCGGGCGAGAACGTCCTGTCCGTGCTGGAACTCAACGGCGGCACGGCCGCGCGCCTCGGCATCGCGCCGGGCGACCGCGTCGCGCATCCGCTGTTCGGAACGCGTCCCTGAACGCCGCCGCCGCGGCGGCCGTCCGTCCCTTCAGACGGTGAAGGCTCGGCCCTTCTCGGGAACCAGCACCTTCGTCTTCGCGCCCGCCATGTCCCGGATGAAGGCGGCGGCCGTCGCGTCGATGATCGGGAAGCTGCCGTAATGGCACGGGACGACCGTGTCGAAATCGAAGAAGCGCCTCACCGCCATGGCCGCCGTCTTCGCCCCCATGGTGAAGCGATCCCCGATCGGGACGAGGCCGATCTTCGGGGCATGGATCTCCGCGATCAGCGCCATGTCGCCGAAAATGTCGGTGTCGCCCATGTGATGGACCGTCGGCTCGCCGGGCGCCTTCACCACCACGCCGTTCGCATTGCCGAGGGGGAAGGTCACGCCCGCCTCCACCATGCCGGCGGAATGCTCCGCGCGGACCAGCGAGACCGTGAAGCCGCCGAGATCGACGGTGCCGCCCGTGTTCATCGGGCTGAAGTTCCGCAGCCCCTGAGACGCCAGCCACATCAGGAGTTCGTAATTGGACACCACGGTCGCGCCCGTCTCTTCGGCGATCGCGAGCGTGTCGCCGACATGGTCGCCGTGTCCGTGGGTGATCAGGACATGCGTCACGCCCCGCACGGCCGCGTCGCGATCGCCGACGAAGGCCGGATTGCCCGTGAAGAACGGGTCGATCAGCACGCCCTTGTCCGCGAAGTCGAGGCGGAAGGCGGAATGGCCGTACCAGGTGATCTTCATGCGACGTCTCCCCGAAATCGAACCGCCCCGAGAATAGCGCAGACCGCCATCCGGTGAAGCGGGGAACGGCTGTGCCCGGCGGCTCATCCGTGCTAGGCCGCGCTCATGAGCGCAGAGCCTCTTCCCTATGACGTCATCGCCGCCCTGCCGCGCGGGGCGCGGCTCATGGGGCTCGATCTCGGCACCAAGACCATCGGCCTCGCCTTGTCCGACGTCGAGCGCCGCATCGCCTCGCCTCTCGAAACGATCAAGCGGGTCAAATTCGGGCAGGACGCCGAAAGGCTCCTCGCGCTCGCGGGCAAGCACGGCGTCGCGGCGCTGATTCTCGGCCTGCCTCTCAACATGGACGGGAGCGAGGGGCCGCGCGCGCAGGCCACCCGCGCCTTCGCCCGCAATCTGGGCCGCTTGACGGCCTTGCCCGTTCATTTTCAGGACGAGCGCCTGTCCACCGCGGCGGTCACGCGGACGCTGATCGAGGCCGACGCCTCGCGCGCGCGCCGCGGCGAGCTCGTGGACAAGATGGCGGCGGCCTACATCCTTCAGGGCGTGCTCGACCGTCTCGCCGCCCTGTCCCGCCCCGTCCATGACGACATGCTCTGAGCCCCGGTCCCGATGCCCGACGTCCTGTCCAGCCTGATCCCCGTCTTCCTCGTCATCGTCGTCGGCTGGGCGACCCGCGCCTCGGGCGTGATCGGCGAGGATCACTGGGTCGGCTTCGAGAAGGTCACCTATTACGTCCTCTTCCCGGCGGTTCTGATCGAGACGCTGGTCAAGGCCGATCTGTCGAGCGTTCCCGTCCTCGGCGTCGGCGGCGCGCTGGTCGCCGCGATCCTGACGACGAGCGCGCTCCTGCTCGCGACCCGCCGCGTCCTGACCTCCCGCCTCGGCATGGACGGCCCGGCCTTCACCTCGGTCTTCCAGGGCGCGACGCGCTGGAACACCTTCGTGGCGCTGGCGGTCTCCGGCAGCCTCTTCGGTTCCGCCGGGTTGACGATGTCGGCCGTCGCCATCGCGGCGATGATCCCCTTGCTCAACGTGCTCGCCATCGCCGTCCTGTCGCGTTACGCCTCGGCGCGCCCGCTCACGGCGAAGGGCTTCGTCGTCACGCTCGTGAAGAACCCCTTCGTCTGGTCCTGCATGGTCGGGATCGCGCTCAACATCCTCCAGCCGCCGATCCCGAAGACGCTGCTGTCGGCGACGGAGATCCTCGGCAGGGCGGCGCTCGCCGCGGGGCTGCTCGTGGTCGGGGCGGGCCTCGAATTCGCCCGGCTGGGCCGTCCCGGCGCGGGGCTCGCCGTGTCTCTCGTCCTGAAGCTCGCGTTCATGCCCTTTCTGGCGACGAGCTTCGCGGCCTGGTTCGGCGTCGACGGCGTCGGGCTCGGCGTCGTCGCGATTTCGAGCGCGGTGCCGACCGCGAGCGGCGCCTATATCCTCGCCCGCCAGATGGGCGGCGACGCGCCCTTGATGGCGGAGATCCTGACGGTCCAGACCGTCGCCGCCATGCTCACCATGCCCTTCGTCCTGATGGCGGTCGGCGTCTGAATTCCTTTCGCGGGCCCGCGTTTAACGTCCCCGCCGCCCGCAATTAGCAGAAACATGCTTACGGCGCGGCGGTTCGGGGCGCAGTTTCCGGTCCGACGACGCCGGGGCGATTTTCGAGACGGCTCGCGGCGAGGGCGCCGATCCTCGCGAAGAACGCCGAAATCCATTACGATCATGGGAGACGATCATGACTTTTCATCATGCCGAAGGGCCGCAGCCGATGACGATCGAAGCTTTCGGTCAGGAGATCGAACCCGAGCGCACCGGCGATCCGGAGATGCGCCCCGAGGACGTCGCCTCCTATGTGGCCCAGATGTCCGAGGAGATGGGTCGTCTCGCCCGGGCTTCGGGTTTGGACCTTCTCGCCTATTTCCTCGACATGGCCCGCCTCGAAGCCCGCGCCCGCTCCGGCCGCTTCGACGTCAGCTGATCGTCGGCGCCAGCGCCACGCGCCGGCCGCCGTGGCGCTCGAGCCTTCCTGCGAGTTCCAGCTCGACGAGGATCCGCTGCACGGTTCCCGGCGGCAGGCCCGACAGTCGCACCAGCTCGTCCACTCCCACGGGAGCGGGCCCCATCAGTTCGACGAGGCGGATGAAATCGTCCGGAGGCTCGCTCTCCCCCGCCTCGTCCCGATCTTCCGTCGAAGCCCCGAGCGGCGTGAACCCGGTCGCGCGTAACGCCGCCGGCGGCTCGACGGAACGCTCCTCGTCCAATTCGAAGCGGAACTCGTCCCACAGCGGCTCGTCCGGGATCTCGGGGACGTCCTCGCGCGCATCGCTCGCGAAATCCTCGCGGCCGAGCAGCGGCGCGACCGCCTCGACCACATGCGCGGCCTCGGTCACGAGCGTCGCGCCCTCGCGGATCAATGCATTGGTGCCGTCCGCGCGCGGATCGAGCGGGGACCCCGGTACGGCGAAGACCTCGCGGCCCTGTTCGGCGGCGAAGCGCGCCGTGATCAGAGTGCCGGACTTGTGCGCCGCCTCGACCACGACGACGCCGAAGGACAGGCCGGAAATGATGCGGTTGCGCCGGGGAAAGTCGCGTCCCCGCGGCGCCCAGCCGAGCGGCATTTCGGTGACGACGACGCCCGCCCGTCCGATTTCCTCGTAGAGAGCGACGTTCTCCGCCGGATAGGGCTTGTCGATCCCGCCCGCGAGCACCGCGATCGTTCCCGTCCCGAGCGTCGTGCGATGCGCGGCGGTATCGATCCCGCGCGCCAGTCCCGAGACGAGCACGAAGCCGACGCGGCCGAGATCGCGGGACAGGGTCTCCGTCATGCGCAACCCCGCCGCCGAAGCGTTGCGCGAGCCGACGATCGCGACGGTCGGCTGCCGCATGAGTTCGATCCGCCCCTTGACCGTGATCAGGGGCGGCGGGGCGTCGATGGCGTTGAGGAGACGCGGATAGTCCGGATCGCCCGAGGCGATCAGACGCGCTCCCGCGCGCAGCGTGCGCTCCCACTCCCGTTCCGCCTCGGCCCGGCTGCAGACCTTCGCCTCGCGCCCCGCCTTCGCGTTCAGGCCGGGCAGCGCCTCCACGGCCGCCGCCGCGCCCCCGAAGCGGTTGACGAGCGCGCGGAAGGTGCGCGGACCCACGCCCTCGCTGCGCGAAAGCCGGATCCAGTCGATGCGTTGTTCGTCGGTGAGGCCGGGGCCGGGATAATGTGCGCCGTCTTCGTCGTTCAACCCTTCGCTCCGATCCTGCCTTCCGTCCCCGCCCGCAGACGGGCGATGTTGGCCCGGTGTTTCCACCACGAGAGGGCCGCGAGGAACGCGAAGACAAGAGCCTCGGAACGATCGCCCGCAAGGGCGAGAACGACGGGCGTAAGCGCGCTCGCCACGAGCGCGGACAAGGAAGAGTAGCGCGTGATCGCCGCCGTGGCGAGCCAGATCGCCGCGAAGCCGAGCGCCGCGGGCCAGGACAGCGCGACGAGCAGACCGATGAAGGTCGCGACCCCCTTGCCGCCGTTGAAACGCAGCCAGACGGGGAAGCAATGTCCGATGAACGCCGCCGCACCCGCGACGAGGCCCGCCTCCGCGCCCCAGCGTTGCGCGATCAGCACCGCGACGGTGCCCTTGAGCCCGTCGAGCAGCAGCGTGGCGGCGGCGAGCCCCTTGTTGCCGGTGCGCAGGACGTTGGTCGCCCCGATATTGCCCGACCCGATCGCCCGGATGTCGCCGAGCCCGGCGGCCTTGGTGAGCAGGAGCCCGTAAGGCACCGAGCCCATCAGATAGCCGAACGCCGCGGCGGCGAGGAGGAGGGAGGTCTGATCGGCCATGGAACGCACCGTAATCGGGAGCGCAGCGGTATCACGAGCGCTGCGCGCTCACAACGCGCGTCAATTCTTGTCCGCGAGGTCGGCGAGGCCTGTGATCCTGACGGGTCTGCGTCCGGGAAATCGGGCGATCATTTCGAACTCTCCGCCCATCGATTCCACATAGCGGCGCAATGTCGAGATCAGCAGGTCGGAACGGTTCTCGATCTGCGAAACGCCGACCTGCCTGATCCCGAGCTTGGAGGCGACCTCCGTCTGCGTGAGGCGCAAGGCCCGCCTGATGTCTCGGAGGGTCTGCTCTTCGGCGATCAGTTCCGCGGACCGGTTCTCGACCGCAGCCTTTTCCGCTTCGGGCAATGCGTCGATGATGTCGGACAGGGTCTTCATGCAACGCCTCCACCTTTCTCCGTCGCCGCGAGATGGCCGTCGAACCGCGCATCCGCCTTCGCGATCAAGATGCGGTAGAACCTCTTTTCGGAAGTGCCGGCCTTGTTCCCCGCCACGAGAAGCACCGCTCTCCTGACGGGATCGAACGCGAAGGCGACACGCCAAACCCCGCCTGCCGCAGTGAAGCGCAGTTCCTTCATGTTGGCGTGCCGGGAACCCGCCAAAGTGTCGACATGCGGTCGTCCCAAGCTCGGCCCGAAGCTTTCCAGAAGACGGGCCCGGGCCAGAAGCTCGATCCGGACCGCCGAAGGCAGTTCGGAAACTTCGGACGCGAATTCATCATGGAAGCCGACCGACCATCCCATTTATAGTCTCAAAATTATATAACGTCAAAAATATATCCGGGGAAACCCGAGCCTTTCGCTAATCGACTTCGTGCACGACCTTTCCGCCGACCACGGTGAGATGCACCACGCCCTGCAGGCGCGCTTCGTCGAAGGGCGTGTTCTTGCAGAGCGAATGCAGCTTGGCGGGATCGAGCACATAGGGCTCGTCCGGATCGAAGAGGATCAGGTCCGCCGGCGCGCCGACCGCGAGGCGGCCCTGCGGCAGTCCGAGAATGTCCGCCGGGCGGGTCGACATGGCGCGCAGCAGCGGCAGAAGCCCGATCTCGCCCGCATGGACGAGACGCAGGCCCACGGAGAGCATGGTCTGGATGCCGATCGCGCCGTCGGCGGATTCCGCATAAGGCCGCCGCTTCGTCTCGACGTCCTGCGGGTCGTGGTCGGAGACGACGACGTCGATGACGCCTTCCGCCAGCGCCGCCACCACCGCGAGCCGGTCGTCCTCGTGCCGCAGCGGCGGCGAGAGCTTGAGGAAGGTCCGGTAGGGGCCGATGTCGTTTTCGTTGAGCGCGAGATTGTTGATCGACACGCCGCAGGTGACGGGCAGGCCCGCCTTCTTGGCCGCGCGCATGATCTCGACCGAGTCGGCGCAGGAGATCATGGCGGCGTGATAACGGCCGCGCGTCAGCCGGACGAGGCGCATGTCGCGCTCGAGCATCAGCGTTTCGGCCTCGCGCGGAATGCCGGGCAGGCCGAGGCGCGAAGCGAGTTCGCCCTCGTTCATCACGCCGCCCGCGAGCCGCGGCTCCTCGACGTGCTGGACGATCAGCGCCCCGAAATCCCGCGCATAGGTCAGCGCCCGCCGCATCACGAGCGGGTCGACCAGCGCCTTCGCGCCGTCCGTGCAGAACGCCGCGCCCGCCTTCTGCAGGAGCCCGATCTCGCTCATCTCCTGCCCGGCGAGGCCCTTGGTCAGCGCCGCGGCGGGGATCATGCGCACCTGCGCCGTGTCGCGCGCCCGGCGGATCAGGAAGTCCACCACCGCCGGATCGTCGACGGGCGGGTCCGTGTCGGGCATGCAGACCACGGTCGTCACGCCGCCCGCGGCCGCCGCGCGGCTCGCGGAGGCGAGCGTCTCGCGATGTTCCGCGCCCGGCTCGCCCACGAAGGCGCGCAGGTCGACGAGGCCGGGGGCGAGAACCTTGCCGTTCGCGTCCACGACGCGCGCGCCGTCGGGCACGGCGACGGGGTCGATGCCCGCGCCGATCTCGACGATGACGCCGTCGGCGACCGCGAGATGTCCGCGGGTCTCGGTGCCGGAGGCCGGATCGATCAGGGTCGCGTTGCGGATGAGGATCGGAGCGTCGGTCATGGCGGTCCTCACCCGTTCGGAAGATGGGATGCGAGGGCTTCGAGCACCGCCATGCGCACGGCGACGCCCATCTCCACCTGCTCGCGGATCAGCGATTGCGCGCCGTCCGCGATGTCGGAGGCGATCTCGACGCCCCGATTCATCGGGCCGGGATGCATCACCAGCGCGTCGGGCTTCGCAAAAGCGAGCTTTTCGGCGTCGAGCCCGTAGAAGTGGAAATACTCCTTCACGCTCGGCACGAAGCTGCCGTTCATGCGCTCGCGCTGCAGCCGCAGCATCATGACGATGTCCGCGCCCTTCAGGCCCTCCTTCATGGAGGTGAAGACCTTGCAGCCCATCCGGTCGAGGCCCGCGGGCAGCAGCGTCGAAGGCCCGATCGCGCGGACCTCCGCGCCGAGCGCGTTGAGAAGAATGATGTTCGAGCGCGCCACGCGGCTGTGCAGCAGGTCGCCGCAGATCGCGACGACGAGGCCGCGGATCTCGCCCTTGTTGCGGCGGATGGTGAGCGCGTCGAGCAGCGCCTGCGTGGGATGCTCATGCGCGCCGTCGCCCGCATTGATGACCGAGCAGTCGACCTTGCGCGCCAGAAGATGCACTGCGCCGGCGGCATGATGGCGCACCACGATCAGGTCCGGCCGCATCGCGTTCAGCGTCATGGCCGTGTCGATCAGCGTCTCGCCCTTCTTGATGGAGGAGGAGGCGACCGACATGTTCATCACGTCCGCCCCGAGCCGCTTTCCCGCCAGTTCGAAGGAGGACTGCGTGCGGGTCGACGCTTCGAAGAAGAGATTGATCTGCGTCCGGCCGCGGAGCGTCGTCTTCTTCTTCTCCACCTGCCGCGAGACCTCGACGGCGACGTCCGCCATGTCGAGCAGCGTGGTGATGTCATGAGGCGACAGTCCCTCGATGCCGAGAAGATGCCGATGCGGGAAGACGGGCTTGGTGCTCATGAAGAACGAGGCTTAGGGGAAGGTGCGGCCGGCGGCAAGGCGGGCGGCGCTCCGCGGCCCGGACGGTCCACAGAACCCCTTCACGCATGGGCGCGGGAGGCCACGAAGAACTTCCCCTACGGGGAGCGCCGCAGGCCGCGGTTCCTTGCCGTGCGGGCATTTGACAGGCCGCATGCCTTGCACCACTTTCCGGCGCTCTCGGTCCCGTGCTCGGCCGACAAGGACATCGCATGAAGCTCGTCATCGTCGAGTCCCCCGCCAAAGCGAAGACGATCAACAAGTATCTCGGTTCGGGATACGAGGTCGTCGCCTCCTTCGGCCATATCCGCGATCTGCCCGCCAAGGACGGCTCGGTGGATCCGGACGGCGATTTCGCGATGACCTGGGAAGTCGACGGCAAGGCCTCCAAGCGCGTCTCCGAGATCGCCGCCGCCGTGAAGCAGGCCGACGGCCTGATCCTCGCCACCGACCCCGACCGCGAAGGCGAGGCCATCTCCTGGCACATCGTCGAGACGCTGAAGCAGAAGCGCGTCCTCAAGGATACGCCGATCCAGCGCGTCACCTTCAACGCCATCACCAAGGATGCGGTGAAGGAGGCGATGGCCAAGCCGCGCGAGATCGATCAGGCGCTCGTCGACGCCTATCTCGCCCGCCGCGCCCTCGATTATCTCGTCGGCTTCCGCCTCTCGCCCGTGCTGTGGCGCAAGTTGCCCGGCGCGCGCTCGGCGGGCCGCGTGCAGTCCGTGGCGCTCCGCCTCGTCTGCGACCGGGAGCGCGAGATCGACACCTTCGTGGCCCGTGAATACTGGTCCCTCGTCGCGCTGCTCTCGACGGCCGCGGGGCAGCCCTTCGAGGCGCGACTGGTCGGCGCGGACGGCAAGAAGATCAATCGGCTCGACGTCGGCACCGGCGCGGAAGCCGAGGCCTTCAAGCGCGACCTCGAAAATGCGGCTTTCACGGTCACGTCCGTCGAGGCGAAGCCCGCCAAGCGCCATCCTTCGCCGCCCTTCACCACCTCGACGCTGCAGCAGGAGGCGAGCCGCAAGCTCGGCCTGTCGCCCGCCCGCACCATGCAGATCGCGCAGCGTCTTTATGAAGGCATCGATCTCGGCGGCGAGACGGTCGGCCTCATCACCTATATGCGGACCGACGGCGTCGACATGGCCCCCGAGGCGATCGGCTCCTGCCGCGGCGTGATCGAGCGCGACTACGGCAGCGTGTATCTGCCGCAGGTGCCGCGCCGCTACTCGACCAAGGCGAAGAACGCTCAGGAAGCGCACGAGGCCGTTCGCCCCACCGACATGAGCCGTCGCCCCGCGCAGATGTCGCGTCATCTCGACGACGAGCAGGCCAAGCTCTACGAACTGATCTGGGTGCGCACGCTGGCGAGCCAGATGGAATCCGCCGAGCTCGAACGGACCACCGCCGACATCGTCGCGCAGGCGGGACCGCGCCGGATCGACCTCCGCGCCACGGGGCAGGTGGTGAAGTTCGAAGGCTTCCTGAAGCTCTATTCGGAGTCGAAGGACGACGAGGGCGAGGACGACGAGAACAAGCGCCTCCCGGCCATGGCCGCGGGCGAGAAGGTCTCCAAGCGCGAGATCAAGGCCACCCAGCACTTCACCGAGCCGCCGCCGCGCTATTCGGAAGCCTCGCTCGTCAAGCGCATGGAAGAGCTCGGCATCGGCCGGCCCTCCACCTATGCCTCGATCCTCGCGGTGCTGAAGGAGCGCGAATACGTCCTCCTCGAGAAGAAGCGCCTGCATGCGACCGACAAGGGCATGCTGGTCACGGCCTTCCTCGAAAGCTTCTTCGCGAAATATGTCGAGTTCGACTTCACCGCCGGACTTGAAGAAGAACTCGACCGCGTCTCGAACCACGAGGCCGACTGGAAGGACGTTCTCCGCCGCTTCTGGGAGGACTTCTCCACGGCGATCGACCGGACGAAGGAACTGCGCTTCGCCGAGGTCATCGACGCGCTCAACGACATCATGGGGCCGCACATCTTCCCGCAAAAGGCGGACGGCGGCGATCCGCGGTCCTGCCCGACCTGCGGCACGGGCCGGCTCTCCCTGAAGCTCGGCAAGTTCGGCTCCTTCATCGGCTGCTCGAGCTATCCGGAATGCCGTTACACGCGGCAGCTCGGCGCGCCCGGCCAGGGCGACGGCGAGACGCCCGACGGCTCGATGCAGAACGGCGTCCGCGTGCTCGGCAAGGATCCCGTCACGGGGCAGGACGTCACGCTGCGCGACGGCCGCTTCGGTCCCTTCGTCCAGCTCGGCGAGGGCGAGAAGCCCAAGCGCTCCAGCCTGCCCAAGGGCACCCCGCCCTCGGCGATCGATCTCGAAAAGGCGCTCGCGCTCCTCTCGCTGCCGCGCGAAGTGGCGCGGCATCCGGAGAGCGGCGAGCCCATCCTCGCGGGCATCGGCCGCTTCGGCCCCTATGTCCAGCACGGGAAGACCTACGCCAATATCGGCAAGGACGACGACGTGCTCGACATCGGCGCCAACCGCGCCATCGACCTCATCGTCGCCAAGGAGAGCGGAGCGGGAAGCCGCTTCGGTCGCGCCGCGGCCGACGCAGGCCGTCCGCTCGGCGACCATCCCGACGGCGGCCCGGTGACGCAGGGCGCGGGCCGCTACGGGCCTTACGTGAAATACGGGAAGATCTACGCGAACATCCCGAAGGACACGGACCCCGCGGGGATCACGCTGGAGCGCGCTCTGGAGCTGATCGCCGCCAAGGCGGGCGCGGGCGGCAAGAAGGCCGCGCCGAAGAAATCCGCCGCCAAGACATCGCCCGCCAAGAAGTCTCCCGCCAAGAAGTCCGCCGCCGCCAAGGCCCCGGCCGCCAAGGCGAAACGGCCGGGCTGATCGGCGGGTCGCCGGGAGCGCCGCGTTCAAGGCTCTCCCGGATTCCACTTCGCGCGGAAATGCTCTAGAACCCGCCGCGAACAGCGCTCATCTTCCGCCCTTCCGGAGAACTCATGTCCGTCGATCAGGCGACCGTCCGGCGCATCGCGCATCTCGCGCGCATCGCCGTCACCGACGAGGAGGTCCCGAACCTCCGCAATGAACTCAACGCCATCCTCGCCTTCGTCGAGCAGCTCGGCGAAGTGAACGTCGACGGCGTCGAGCCCATGACCTCGGTCACGCCGATGGCCATGAAGAAGCGGCGGGACGAAGTGACCGACGGCGGCATTCCGCAGAAGGTCACGGGCAACGCGCCGCTCTCCGAAGACGGCTTCTTCCTCGTTCCCAAAGTCGTGGAGTGAGCACGATGACCGATCTCACCAAGCTCACCCTCGCCGAGGCGCGCGACGCGCTGGCGAAGAAGTCCGTCTCCGCCGTCGAACTGACCGGCGCCTTCATGACCGCCGTCGAGAAGGCGCGCGGCCTCAACGCCTATGTGCTCGAGACGCCGGAAAAGGCCGTCGCGATGGCGAAGGCGTCCGACGCCCGCATCGCCAAGGGCGAGGCGGGTGCGCTCGAAGGCATCCCTCTCGGGGTCAAGGATCTCTACGCGACCGAAGGCGTGCGCACGACCGCGGGCTCGAAGATCCTCGAAAACTTCGTCCCGGCCTATGAGTCCACCGTCACCGCGCAGCTCTGGCGCGACGGCGCGGTGATGCTGGGCAAGCTGAACAATGACGAGTTCGCCATGGGCTCGTCCAACGAGACCTCGGCCTTCGGCCCCGTCGTCTCGCCCTGGCGGCGTCGCGGTTCCGACGCGCGTCTGGTTCCCGGCGGCTCCTCGGGCGGCTCCTCGGCGGCGG
>JAIXTT010000031.1 GCA_027483795.1 Hyphomicrobiales bacterium | reverse complement strand
GCAGTCGATCCTCCAGCGCTACAAGTCGCTGCAGGACATCATCGCGATCCTGGGCATGGACGAGCTCTCGGAAGAGGACAAGCTCACCGTCGCCCGCGCCCGCAAGATCGAGCGCTTCCTGTCGCAGCCCTTCCACGTCGCGGAAGTGTTCACGGGTTCGCCCGGCAAGCTCGTGTCGCTCGCCGACACGATCAAGGGCTTCAAGGATCTCTGCGCCGGCAAGTACGACCACCTCCCCGAGGCCGCCTTCTACATGGTCGGCACCATCGAGGAAGCGGTCGAGAAGGCCCGCAAGCTCGCCGCCGAAGCCGCGTAATCGCGAACTGAAGGAGACCGGCGATGGCCGCGTTCCCGTTCGAACTCGTCTCTCCGGAGAAGCTCGTCTTCTCCGGTGACGTTCAGCAGGTCGTCATTCCCGGCACCGAAGGCGACTTCGCCGTCGGCGCGGGCCATGAGAAGCTCATCTCGGCGCTGCGCCCCGGCCTGATCGTCGTCACCGACGCAGCCGGTCAGGTCTCGCGGCTCTATGTCCGCGGCGGCTTCGCCGACGTGTCCGGTGCGGGTCTCACGATCCTCGCGGAGCGCGCGGTTCCCGCGGCCGACATGAACGACGCGGCCTTCGAAGCCGAAATCAAGGCGACCGAAGCCGAAGTGGCCGCCGCGACGACGGATGCGGACAAGATCCGGGCCTCCGAGCGCCTCGCCCAGGTCGGCGACGCCCGCCGCGCGATCGCGGCCTGACCGAAGCGCCCCCGAATTCCGAAAAGGCCGCCTCCGGGCGGCCTTTTCGTTTCGCCCGCCATGGCCGGAACGGTCGACGGACCCGCCGTGCGAAGAGCATGCGGACGGGACGAGCCGATCCCGAACGAACGCCCTTCGAACAGCCCCCGCCTCACCCCGACCGCGGCCCGAACAGGATCAACGCCGCCCCGGCGAGACATAGAACCGCCCCCGCCCCGTCCCACACGTCCGGCCGCCGCCCTTCGACCGAGGCCATCCAGACCAAGGATGCGACGATATAGATCCCGCCATAGGCCGCGAAGGCGCGACCGGCGAAATCCACCTCCACCCGCGTCAGCAGCGCCGCGAAAGCCACGAGGCTCGCCGTACCGATCGCCGCCCACCAAGCAGGCGCGCCGAGGCGCAGCCACGCCCAGAAGGCGAAACACCCGGCGATCTCGGCCGCGGCGGCGAGGACATAAACGGAAAGAAGCTGCATGGGGCCGACCGGACGATGGATCGTTTCTTTTCCGTCGGAGCGCGGCGGGGCGCAAGCGTCCCTCTCGCCGCCTCGGCGGGAGCGCGGTAAGGTCATGCCGATGCAAGGGGCCGAGTTGAAACCGTCCTTCCCGCGACTGCACGGGGTCGACGTCGCGCGCGGCGCGGCGCTCGTCGCCATGGCGGTCTATCATTTCACATGGGATCTGCATTTCTTCGGGCTGATCGCGACCGATCCCGTCGCCCATCCGGCTTGGGCGCTGTTCGCCCGTTCCATCGCCGCGAGCTTTCTGTGTCTGGTCGGCGTCGGCCTCGTCCTTTCCGAGCGGGGCGGACTCGATCGCCGCGCCTTCCTGATCCGCCTCGCCAAGGTGAGCGGAGCCGCGCTGCTGATCACCGCGGCGACGATGGCCGCGTTTCCGGACAGCTACATCTTCTTCGGAATTCTCCATCACATCGCGGCGGCGAGCGTGCTGGGGCTGCTCGCCCTGCGCCTGCCGACGAGCGCGGCGCTCGCGCTGGCGGGAACCGTATTCGTGGCGCCGGTGCTGTTCCAGCACCCGGCCTTCTCCCATCCGGCGCTGGTCTGGCTGGGGTTGGCTCCCGTGCCGCCGCGCACCAACGACTTCGTGCCGCTGCTGCCCTGGTTCGGCTGGGTTCTCTCGGGGATCGCGGCGGGGCGGGCGCTGCTCGGCACGCCGCGGTTCGCCGCGGCCTTCGCTTTACGGCCTGCGTCGCGGCCCGTCCGCGTCATGGCGGCCGCCGGGCGGCATTCGCTGGCGATCTATCTCCTGCACCAGCCGATCCTGATCGGCCTCGTCTGGCTGGCCGTTCAGCTGGGCGTGGCACGCCCCGTCCCGGCCGGATCCACGGATTTCGGGACGACCTGCACCGCGGAATGCATCGCGCAGGGCGCGGAGGAATCCATGTGCCGCCGCGTCTGCAGCTGCATCGTCGAGGATCTGGCGGGCGGACCTCTCCTCGCGGACCGCGCCGCCCCGCTCTCGCCCGCGGACGAGCGCCGGCTCTCGGAAGCGATCGACCGCTGCAGGGCGAAGCCCTAAGGCTCAGGCCCGCAGCGTCTCCAGCCCCTTCCAATCGAAATCAAGGCCGTGGCCGGGGTCGCTCGGGGCGGTCGCGAAGCCGTCCCGGATCTCGAGCTTGCGATTGAGGAACCGCTCGAGCCCGAAGCCGTGCGCCTCCATATAGCTGCGGTTCGGCAGCGCGGCCATGAGCTGCACGGTCACGTCATGCGCACCGTGCGAGGTGACGGGCAGGTTCAGCGCTTCCGCCATGTGCCCGACCTTCATGAAGACGGTGATGCCGCCGCAATTGGTCACGTCCGGCTCGGGGAAGGTGACGCCGCCCGTCTGCATCAGATGCCCGAATTCATGCAGCGTGTGCAGGTTCTCGCCCTGCGCGATCGGCAGCCCGCCCTCGCGGACGAGCCGCACATAGCCGCCGAAATCGTCGGGGATCATCGGCTCTTCCAGCCAGACGAGATCGAATTCGCGGAAGCGGCGGGCGGCGCGGATCGCCTCGTCGGTCGTCCATTTCATATTGGCGTCGACCATCAGCGGGAAACCGTCGCCGAGGAATTCGCGCATCGCCTTCACGCGCGCGACGTCTTCCGCGAGGTTCTTGCGACCGACCTTCATCTTGATCGCGCGGAAGCCCTTGGCGAGATTGTCCTCGGTCTGCTTCAGAAGCTTTTCGAGCGGAAAATCGAGATCGATCCCGCCCGCATAAACGGGCACCTGCGGATCGAAGCCGCCGAGCAGCTTCCAGAGCGGAAGCCCGGCCTTTCTGCCCTTGAGATCCCACAGAGCGATGTCGACGGCCGAGATCGCGAGCGAGGCGGAGCCGCCCCGGCCGCCGTAATGGAGCCGCCACCAGTTCTCCCGCCACCGCGCCTCGATCGGATCGGCGTCCTTGCCGATCATGATCGGCGCGAGGTCGCGCGCGATATTGGCATGCGCCGCCGCCCCGTTGGTTCCGCAGGTGAAGGACCAGCCCATGCCCGTCGCGCCGTCGGAATCGGTGATCCTGACGGTCACCACTTCGAACACGGACATCTGCCCGTGCATCGAGTCCGACAGAACTTCCGGAAGCGGAATCAGATAGAGGTCGGCGACGACGCGCTCGATCCGGGCCATGGGGTCTCCTCGGCGTTCTCGGTCTTTCGCCCAAGCTCGCCCCGGCGTCCCTCCGGGTCAACCCGCGAAAGGCCCGGACCGGGCCCGCGCGTCACTCGACCTTGATGCCCGCCCCCCGGATCAGATCGCCCCAGGTCTTCATCTCGCTCTGCAGGAAGCCCGCGAGGTCCTCCGGCGTCGAGCCGACGACGACGGCGCCCGTGGCCTCGAGCTTCTTGCGCACTTCCGGATCCTGCGCGGCGGCTCTCGCATCGGCCGCATAGCGGGCGACGATCGGCGCCGGGGTCTTGGCGGGCAGATAGAGCGCGAACCAGGAGGAGACGTCGAAGCCGGGGACGGTGTCCGCCACGGGCACGAATTCCGGCGTGACCGGGGAACGCTTGGCCGTGGTGATGCCGAGCGCCTTGACGTTGCCCGCCTGCACCTGCGGCAGGATCTGGCTGATATTGTCGAAGATCAGGTCGATGCGGCCGCCGAGCAGATCCTGCGTCGCCTGCGCCGTGCCGCGATAGGGCACATGCGTCATCTGCGTGCCGGTGAGCTTCTGGAAGAGTTCGCCGGACAGATGCACGGAGGTGCCGACGCCCGAGGAGCCGTAATTCAGCTTGCCGGGGTTCTTCTTCGCATAGTCGACGAGTTCCGCGACGCTGTTGACGGGCAGATGCTTGCCGACGACCAGCAGGTTCGGGACCATGGCGACGAGGCTCACGGGCACGAAATCGGCCAGCGGATCATAATTCAGGCGGTTGTAGAGATAGCGGTTCGTCGCCATGCCGACCGAGACGATCAGGAAGGTGTCGCCGTTCGGCTCGGACTTGGCGACCGCGTCGACGCCGATGTTCCCGCCCGCACCGGGACGGTTCTCGACGACGACGGTCGTATCCCAAGAGCGTCCCATGCGGTCGGCCATGATGCGGCCGATCACGTCCGTCGCCCCGCCCGGCGGGAAGGGCACGATCAGCTTGATCGTCCGGCCTTTCGGGAATTCCTGTTGCGCCATGGCCGCGCCCGGCAGGGCCAAAGCGGCCAAAAGGCCCGCGGTCACGCTGCGCCGATCCGTTCCGCCCGTCATCGTTCTTCCTCCCCTTGCTTTGGTGTGAAGCTAGGGCAGGGCCGCGGGTCGGGCAACGGGGACGGCGGCGCTGCGTCGCCCGTCGGGCGATCTCCGAGGCGCGTCCGGCGGCATGGTCACGGATAAGGGCGAAGAAGGCTTCGGCGGTTTCGCCGATCGAGGCGCATCGAATGGCGATCCGGACAGGATTCGAACCTGTGACCCTCAGTTTAGGAAACTGATGCTCTATCCTGCTGAGCTACCGGACCGCACGTCGCTCGGATAGCATGACGGGGCCGGAGCTTCCAGAGGAGCGCGTATCCGGCTCCTCCGACCTCGGCAGGGTCGAGCGAAGGCGATGAAGGTCGCCTCGCCGAGCCCGGACGCCTTCGTTCCTCTCGCGCCCGTCCGTGTTAGCATGCGACGCGGCGGCGGGCTTCCGCGGTCCGCCGAGCGTACGACCGGGCGATGATCCGGCTTCTGCAACGACAAGGGAATGCGTTCATGGACAAGGTGGTAGGCATCGTCGGGCTGGGCATCATGGGTGGCGCCATGGCCAAACACCTGCGCGCCGCGGGCTTCGACGTCGTCGGTTTCGACGTTTCGGAGCCGGCCAAGGCAGCGCTGAAGGCGCTGGGCGGCAAGGTGGTCGGCTCTCCCCGCGAGGTCGCGGACGCGGTCGACATCGCGATCCTGTCGCTGCCGACCCCGGCGGCTCTGGCGGACGTGACCGCCGGTCCGTCGGGTCTGCAGACCTCGGCCCGCAAAGGCTTGGTGGCCATCGAGATGAGCACCATGTCGCTGGACGTCAAAACCCGCGCGCATGACGCCATGCAGGCGGGCGGGCAGATTCTGCTCGATTGTCCCGTTTCGGGGACGGGCGCGCAGGCGGCGGTGAAGGATCTCGTGGTGCTCGGCTCGGGAGACGAGGCCGCCTATCGCAAATGCGCCGCCGTGTTGGAAGGCATGTCGCGCAAGCAGGTCTATGTCGGTCCGTTCGGGCACGGGAGCAAGATGAAGTTCCTGGCCAACCACCTCGTGACGATCCACAACGTCGCCGCGGCGGAAGCCTTCGCCTACGGCCAGAAGGCCGGCCTCGACCCGTCGCTGATCTTCGACGTGCTGCAGGACAGCGCGGGCACCAGCCGCATGTTCCAGGTGCGCGGACCGCAAATGGTGGAAGGCCGCTACGACAGGGTGACCGCAACGGTGAAGACCCATCTGAAGGATCTCTCGATCATCGCGGATTTCGGTCGGGAGGTGCACGCGCCTCTGCCGATTTTCGCCGCGGCGGCGCAGTACTACTATGCGGCCTACTCGCAAGGCGGTGCGGATCTGGACACCGCCTCGGTATGCCTCATCGCCGAACGTCTGGCCGGCATCGACCGCGGAGACGGCCGAGGCTGAGGGAACCGAAGGCGGTCCTTCGAGCGCCGCTCGGTCATCGAAGGCCCGTTGCGGATGCGATCGCCGGCATTCATGACGCGCGCTTCGCGATCGTTGACGAAATGGTCATCCGGCATCTTCAGTCTGATGCCGGAGGAGCGATGCGCATGAAGGAGACGACGGCCGTCGTCGGAGAGCCGTGGTTGCGGAGGCTGCGCCTTGCGGCGGCGGCCGCTTGCGCTCTGCTTGCGGCCGCCTGCGCGTCCGACCGGTCGACCGCTCCTCTGATCCCGTCCTCGGCGCCGCGCATCGTCGGAGCGGAGACGGGCTACGATCGGGAACGCGGGCGTCTGCTGGCGGTCTTCGGCGGCGAATATCGGGCTCCCGCCGCCCGCGCGGTCCTCGACGACGTGGTGGCGCGTCTCGTCGCGCATTCCGCAGAGCCCGGCCGCAGCTATCGCGTGACCATTCTCAATTCGCCCTCGCCCAACGCCTTCGCCCTGCCCTCGGGCGATCTCTTCGTGACGCGCGGCCTTCTCGCCCTCGCCAACGACACGTCCGAGATCGCGGCGGTGCTGGCGCATGAGATCGCGCATGTCACCGCGCGGCACGCGCTCACCCGCGCCGAACTCGAACGCCGATCCGCCATCGTCGAACAGGTCGTCACGGAGGTGCTCGACGATCCCGCGGCCGGGCGGACGGTCCAGCTCCGCAACCGCATCGGGCTTGCGGGCTTTTCGCGCGCGCAGGAACTCGAAGCCGACGAGATCGGCGTCGCCATGACGGCGGCGGCCGGTTTCGACCCCTTCGGCGCGGCGCGTTTCCTCGAGACGCTCGGGCGCGACGCGGCGCTGCGGACGGGTTCGGCGGGAGACGCGCGGAAACGGGGCATGAACTTCCTCTCGACGCATCCGAGCCCGCCCGAACGGATCGCGCGCGTCCTCGCCGTCGCCCGCAACGCCGCGCGGACCGCCGCGCCCGACCGCGCCGCCGAGAACGCGCGATGGCTCGCCGCGCTCGACGGGATCCTCCACGGCGACGATCCGCAGGCGGGCGTGATCCGCGAGCGGCGCTTCATTCATCCCGTTCTGGGCTTCGCCTTCACGGCGCCCGAAGGCACGCTGCTCGAGAATTCCCCGCAGGCGGTCGTCGGCGTCGTCGCGGACCGGCAGGCGGCGCTGCGCTTCGACAGCCTGCGCACGACGGCGACGCCGGAAGAGGTCGTCGGCCGCGGCTGGATCGAAGGCGTCAGCATGGGACGGGTCGAAACGCTCGCCGTGAACGGGCTCCCGGCCGCGACGGTGACGGCCGCCGGGCAGGACTGGAGCTACAGGATCGCGGCGATCCGGCAGGGCGACCTGCTGCACCGCTTCATCTTCGCCGCGCGGGAACTCACGCCGGAGTTCGACCGGATGTTCATGGCCACGCTGGCGAGCTTCCGCGCCGTGACCGCGGAAGAAGCCGCAATGACGCGGTCCCATGCCTTGCGCGTCGTCGTCGCGCGGCCGGGAGACACGGTCGAAACCTTGGCGCGCATGATGAAGACCGATCGGCCGACGGAGCGGTTCCGCGCGCTCAACGGCATCGAAGGTCAGGCGCTCGTCGCCGGGCGCGCCTACAAGATCGTCGGGGAGTGAGGGCGGCGGCGCGGACCGTCAGAAGACGGCGGTCTGCACGTTGGGGTGCCGCTCCAGGAGAGCCCGCTTGAGCTTCTCCATCGCCCGGCTTTCGATCTGCCGGACGCGCTCCTTGGAAATCCCGAGCCTGTCGCCCAAGGCTTCGAGCGTGGCGCTTTCGTCGGAAAGACGGCGGGCGCGGAGAATGTTCATCTCGCGCTCGGACAGAACCGTCATCGCCGAACGCAGCCAGCCCACGCGCCGCTCCGAGTCGATCGCGTCGCCGACAGCCTCGTCGGGAAGCGGAGCGGTGTCGACGAGGAAGTCCATGCGCTCGCTCGCGCCGTTCCCGTCGCTTTCGGTCAGAGGCGCGTTCAGCGACATGTCGGAGCCCGACATGCGGACTTCCATCAGCGCGACGTCGGCCTTCGAGACGCCGACGGCCTCGGCGATGCTGGCATGGATGTCGATGGAGGGGTCGGCCGCCGCGCTCTGGGCCAGGCGGGCGCGCAGGCGACGCAGATTGAAGAAGAGCGCCTTCTGCGCGGAACTCGTGCCGCCGCGGACGATCGACCAGTTGCGCAGGATGTAGTCCTGGATCGAGGCGCGGATCCACCAGGTGGCATAGGTCGAGAAGCGGACTTCACGCTCGGGCTCGAACCGGGCCCCGGCCTCGAGAAGGCCGACATGGCCTTCCTGAATGAGATCGGCCATGGGCAGGCCGTAATGGCGGAAGCGGGCGGCGATCGCGATCACGAGCCGCATATGGGCGGCCGCGAGAGCGTGGAGGGCGCGCTCGTCCTTCTGGTCCTTCCAGCGGACGGCGAGCGCATGCTCGTCCTCACGGCTGAGGAACGGCGCATCCATCGCCGCCTTCACGAAAGTGCGCCTCACGCCGGCGATCTCGCCCATGTGAGCCTCCCCCCAAAAGCTTTGCAAAAGCTACGCGGGCGGAAGCCGATCGGATCACCTTCGTTCACGAACCGGAAAGGTTTCGGACGGCGGGAGACGATCCGGCATGAAGAAAAAGCCCGGCGCGATGCGCCGGGCTTTTCGATGCCTCGTGAAAAGGGAGGAAGCGGGCCCTCAGGCGGCTTCGTCCTGCTCCTCTTCGATATCCTGTTCGGCGTCGGCCGCGGCCGCCTTCACGCGCTTGGGCGACTTGGCGAGCTGCGTCTCGATGACCTTCTGAGCTTCGGGCTCGGTGACCTTGTTCACCGCGGCGATCTCGCGGACCATCCGGTCGAGGGCGGCCTCATAGAGCTGGCGCTCGGAATAGGACTGTTCGGGCTGAGCCTCGGACCGGTGCAGGTCGCGAACGACTTCGGCGATCGAGATCAGATCCCCCGAATTGATCTTCGCTTCATATTCCTGCGCGCGGCGCGACCACATCGTGCGCTTCACGCGGGCGCGGCCGGCGATGGTTTCGAGAGCGCGCTCGACCAGCGACTCCTCGGCGAGCTTGCGCATGCCGACGGTGGCGGCCTTGGCGGTCGGCACCCGGAGCGTCATCTTGTCCTTCTCGAAGGCGATGACGAACAGCTCCAGCTTGAAACCCGCGACCTCCTGCTCTTCGATGGCGACGATCTGGCCCACGCCATGGGCCGGATAGACGATGGCCTCGCCCGTCTTGAAGCCCTGACGCGTGGTCGTCTTCTTCGTGGTCGTCATAACGCTCGTGCTCTCCGCGTTCCGGCCGCGGACCTCGGTCCCGGCCGACACAAACACACGGGCGATCCCGAGGACCGCCCGACCCGCTCGTCTCAGTTCTGAAGAACGCCTTCGATGCCGCCGGAACACGAAAGACCCGCTCCGGACCGAATCCGGAGGAGACGTGGAGGGCGCCGTTGCCGCGAAAACTCGACTGAGTGTCAGAACCATAACAGAAAAATCACGAAATTCAAAAGGAATGCGCATGCGGCCGCGCTTCGGCGGTCGCATTGCGCTCCGCGAATGCCTGCCTCAGTCGCCCTGGCCGGGTTCGGACGAGAAATACTTCTCGAATTTGCCGTCCTCGCCGTCATGCGCCTTGGCGTCGGACTCGGCATCGCGCTTGATCGTGATGTTGGGCCAGCTTTTCGCGTAATCGGCGTTGAGCTTCAGCCACTTCTCGAGGCCGGGCTCGGTGTCCGGCTTGATCGCTTCGGCGGGGCATTCGGGTTCGCAGACGCCGCAATCGATGCATTCGTCGGGATGGATGACGAGCATGTTCTCGCCCTCGTAGAAGCAATCTACGGGGCACACCTCGACGCAATCCATGTATTTGCACTTGATGCAGTTCTCGACGACGACGTAAGTCACCGCTCACTCCCCGGCTTTCAGGCTATTCCCGACTCCGTGCTAGCCCCATCGCCGGCGGGGTGCAAGCGGTCAGCCGATTTCTTCGTAAAGGCCTCGTGCTTCGGAGGACGGTCCGCGGCGTTCCGCCGTCTCGAGAACGCGCACGACGAGGGTGGCGTGCGGCAGGGCGAGGGTGAGCACGTCTCCGGCCCCGATCTCCCGGTCCGCCTTGGTCACGCGCACGCCGTTGAGGCGGATCCGGCCGGAAGCGACGGTCTCCGACGCCAGCGTCCGCGTCTTCACGAAACGGGCGTAGACGAGCCATTTGTCGAGCCGCTGCCGGCCCTTGGGGGCGTCGTCCTCGTCGGGCTCGCCGCGACCGCGCCGGGCCATCGCGCCTTACTTCCGACCCTTGGTTTCCAGATCGGCCTTGAGCGCCAGCAGCTTCGCGAAGGGCGAATTCGGATCGGGCTGCTTTTCGCGGCCCGCCTTGGGTTCGTCCTGCCAGCCGCGCGGCGCGCGTTCCTCCCGGTCGCGACGCGGCCCGCCGGGCCCGCGACGATCGTCGCGGCGGCGTTCCTCGCCGTCGCGCGGCTTTCCGGGGCGGAAGTCCCGCCGGCCCTCGCCCTGCGGACGGTCGCCCTGAGGCCGGTCCCCGCGCGGACGCTCGCCTTCGGGCCGATCCTTGCGGAACGGGCGGTCGAAGCGACGCGGCTCGCCCTCGGGCTTGGCGTCCTGCGTCGCCGCTTCGCCTTCCGGCCGCTTGCCCTGATGCTGCGGACGTCCGCCGCCGGGACGGCGGTCCCGGTGCTGCGGCCGGCCGTGTTGGTGACGATGCTGCCGCCAGATCTCGATCATGACGGGTTCGGCCGGAGCCTCTTCCGTCGCCGTCGGAGCGGCGGCCTCGACGGAGCCCTCTTCGGCCGGAGCCCGGGCGACGGGCTCGGCTTCGGAAGGCTGAGCCGCAGTCTCGGCGGGAGCCGTCTCGACGGGCGCGTCGGCGACGGCCTCCGCGGACTCCGCCGCGTCGGCAGGAGCCGTATCCTCGGGCGAGCCGGTCGCGCCCGCCGCTTCCGCGGGCTTCGTCGCCGCGACGGGGACGAGCGGAACGGTGATGGCCGCGCCCTGCCGCTTCTCGGCGGCATAGCCCAGCGACCGCAGAATGCCGGCGAAATCCTCGCCCGCGCAGCCGCAGAGCGAGGTCATGGCCGTGGTGACGACGAAACCGTCGCCGTCGGCCGCGCCCGCGGGCGGTTCGCCGGGCGTCGTGCCCGGACGATATTGGATCGCCGGACGGATGAGATCCGCCAGACGCTCCAGAATGTCGACGCGCACCGCGCGGTCGCCGCAGACGCGGAAGCCCGCGGCCCGGTAGAGCGCCTTGGGGATCTCCTTGTCGACCGGGATCGACGTGCGGCCCGAAGCCGCGAGATGCATGATGTCGTCGATGCCCTTCACGTCGTCGCCGCCGTTCTGCAACGCCCAGAGGCGGCAGGCGAGCCCGCGCGGCGCGGGCTTGAGCAAAGCGGGCACCGTGAGATTATAGGCGCCGAAGCGGACGCCGAGATTGCGCAGGGCCGAGCGCGCGGTCTGGTCGAGCGCCTTCACGTCGTCGGCGACCTTCGAGCGTTCGAGCACGCCGAGCGCTTCCGCGATCTGGAAGCCGATGCCGCGGGCGATCCCCTGCAGGGTCTCCGAGGTCTCGAGCTGCTGCAGCGGGCCGAGAAGCTTGGTCACATGCGCCTTGAGCCAGGCGTCGAGGCGCTCCTGCACCTTTTCGCGTGCGGCGCCGGTCAGCTGCTCGTCGGCCAGCAGACGCACGCGCGGTTCGAGCAGCTTCTCGCCGCCCGAGATCTTGCCGACCACTTCGCCGAGCCAGCGGATCGCGCCGTCGTTGCCGAGCACGAAGGCGTCGTCGACCGCATTGCCGATGCGGAGCGCACGCGCTTCGAACTCCGCGGCGAGCGCCTTGGAGGCGGCGGCCTTGAGGGCCTTGGCCTCCGAGCCTCCCGCCTCCGGATCCGGAGCGAATTGGAAGCCGGCGAGCCGACCGACGTGATGACCCTCGACGATGACGTCTCCGGTCGCCGTAATTTCCGCCTCGAGCATGGCGTTCTCTCTCAGGCGGCGCATCAGCACGCTGGTGCGCCGGTCCACGAAACGTTGGGTCAGACGTTCATGCAGAGCGTCCGACAGCTTGTCCTCTACCCGACGCGTCACGCCCTGCCAATGCTCGGGATCCGCGAGCCAGTCGGGACGATTGGCGACGAAGGTCCATGTTCGCACATGCGCGATGCGTTGAGACAGCACCGCGATGTCGCCTTCGGTCCGATCGACCTCGGCGACGCGCTCCGCGAACCAGTCGGTCGCGACGCGTCGCTTGGTCATGATCTGACGATAAAGATGGCCGACGAGCTCCGCATGGGCCGAGGGCGAGACCTTGCGGTAATCGGGGAGACGGCAGAGGCCCCAGAGCCGTTCCACGCCCTCGCGGCTCGAGGCGTAGCGCCGCATCTCCTCGCTGCGGGAGAGGATGTCGAGCGAGAGGAAATCGTCGGCCGGAGCCGCCTTCACGAGTTCCGGCTCCCGCGGCGAGGCGTCGAGGGATTCGAGCAGCCGCTCGACCGAGCCCGTATCGAGATCCGAATTGCGCCATTGGATCAGCTTCGCGGGCTCGAAGACGTGGTTTTCCAGCGCTCCCACCAATTCGTCGTCGAACGGATCGCAGCGCCCCGTCGTGCCGAAGGTGCCGTCGCGCAGATAGCGCCCCGCCCGGCCCGCGATCTGGCCGATCTCCGCGGGGAGAAGATTGCGCGAGCGACGCCCGTCGAATTTGCGGCCGGCCGCGAAGGCGACGTGGTCGACGTCGAGATTGAGGCCCATGCCGATCGCATCGGTCGCGACCAGATATTCGACCTCGCCGGACTGGTAGAGCTCGACCTGCGCGTTGCGCGTGCGGGGGGACAGCGCCCCGAGCACCACCGCGGCCCCGCCGCGCTGACGCCGGATCAGTTCGGCCACCGCATAGACCTCCTCCGCCGAGAAGGCGACGATGGCGGTGCGGCGCGGCAGCCGCGTGATCTTCTTCTCGCCGGCGAAGGACAGCTGCGAGAGCCGCGGCCGGGAGACGACATGCACGCCCGGCATCAGCTTCTCGATCAGCGGCTTCATGGTCGCCGAGCCGATGAAGAGCGTCTCCTGCGTGCCGCGCAGATTGAGGAGCCTGTCCGTGAAGACATGGCCGCGGTCCTCGTCGGCCGCGAGCTGGATCTCGTCCAGCGCCACGAATTCCGTGTCGAGATCGCCGGGCATGGCCTCGACGGTGGCCACCCAGTAACGGGGATTCTTCGGCTTGATCTTCTCCTCGCCCGTCACGAGCGCGACGGCGTCCGCCCCCGCCCGTTCCACGACCCGGCCATAGACCTCGCGCGCGAGAAGACGCAGCGGCAGGCCGATCAGGCCGCTCTTATGGGCGAGCATCCGCTCGATCGCGTAATGCGTCTTGCCCGTATTGGTCGGACCCAGAACGGCGGTGACCCCGCGGGACCGCCGGGACGGAAGAAGCATGCGCGGAACCATCAAGCGGGGTCCGAGACCCCCGTCGCGGGCGGCCTCGGTCGTCCGGAGCCTTCCGATCTATATGGCGTCCTCGACCGCTTGCGGAAGTGAGGAGACGCCGCTTTTTCGGAGGCGCATCGCGCTTTTCCTCCGGGATCATGGTTGACGTTCGATGAAGAGCGGCCGCCGGGAATGCGCCGGGCGCGTTCACCTCTCGAACCTCGCGGGAACGAACCCGGCACGAATCGGACGAATCATCGCGGAACGAAGGGTTTCAGGCCGCTTTTCGGGCCTCGTCGGGAGCGTCGTGCCTCAGCCCGCAGTCTTCGGCGGGCGGGATCGTCAACGCATGCGTCCCGGATCGGGACTCGCTGCGGGCTCGCCGCGGACCTCGTCCTCCGGCTCCGCCGCCGCCGTGATCGTTCCCGACGGACCGCCGATGCGCCGCGCTTCGATGACGAGGCGCCCGATCCGCGTGCCGACCGTGATCCGTGCCGGGACGAGGGCGCGCGCCCCCGCCACGGGCACGAGCCACGCCTCCATGTCCCGGTTCTCCCGCATGAACTGCACGGCGGAGCGCTCGCGGTGCCCGGCGATCGGCACGTAGCGGGCGGCGCAGACCAGAGCCGGGCCCTCATAGCCGGGAATCCGGATCGACTGCGTGGAGGCGTAGGTGAGGCGCACGTCGAAACGGCCCGCGCCGTCGAAGATCGGCAAGGTGCGGTTGCAGGCCTCGGGGTCGAGGACGGGGCCGCGGCCCGGCTGCAGCATCAGCAGCGCCCCGACGGGATCGACGACGCCCCGCTTGTGCGTGTCGAGCACGGGAATGCGGTCCGGTCGCGGCTGCAACGGGGGCGACAGCATCGCCTCGACGACGTTGCCGCCCGAAAGATCGACCTTGAGCGAGATGGGATGCCGGCCTTCGGGGATGTTCACGGCATAGGAGGACGGGATCACCCGTCGTCCGGCCGCCGCACCGTGCGACGTGCCGTTCCCGCCGATGCCGGCCACCCATCCGGCGAGACCCGTCAGCCTCGCGTCGAGATCGAGCCGGTAGCGCCCTTCGCCCAGCCCGCCCCTGAGGGTCGCACGCCCGATGGGCAGCCCCGCGAGCCTCAACCCGTATTCGAGATCGAAGCCGCGACCGAGGCCGCGTTCGGACGCGGCGGATGCCGGAGCCGCGACGAGCGCGGCCGCAAGGGCGAGGGCCGCAGGGACGAAGCATGGACGGAGGATTGCGGACGCAGGATACATGACGACGACACTAACCGGAATCGCGTCCGGCGTCCCTCTCGCGACTTGACGTTCGGGTCCGCTGTCCGCTATTGACCGCCCACCCATGAATTCACTGCGGGTTCCGAGGCGGCGTCGCCGCCTTTTTCGTTCGGAACGAAGCCCGCCGACAAGACCGAAGGAAGCGACCTATGGCTCGCCGTTGTGAACTGACCGGCACCGCCGTGATGAGCGGCCACCTCGTGAGCCACTCCAACCGCAAGACGAAGCGCAGGTTCCTTCCGAACCTCTGCAGCGTCACCCTGCAGTCGGACGTCCTCAACCGTTCCGTGCGCATGCGCATCGCCGCCAACGCGCTGCGCTCGGTCGAGCACCGCGGCGGCCTGGACGCCTTCCTCGTGAAGGCGCGGGAGACGGAGCTGTCGCAGGGCGCGCGCGAATTGAAGCGCCAGATCGAGAAGAAGCTCGCCGAGACCGCCGTCGCGGCCTGACGCCTTCTTCCTTCACCGGATACGAAAACCCCGCCGCGGCATCGCCCGGCGGGGTTTTTCGTGTCGGGCCTGTCGTTTCGGACAGTGGTTGTCGTTTGATTTCAGAGGCACGCTTCGGGCACTTCAACTCGGAGCGCACTTCATGACTAGGATCGTTTCAGTGCCCGGCGACTACACAACCCTTCAAGATGCCGTCAACTCGATCGGTCCGAACCAGTCGATCAGCATCATCTTGCGGTCGGATCACAAAGAAGCACGTGTTCAGGTCAACGACGGGCGCGATGTGACGATCGCGGGCAACGATCCGAGCCGAACGAAATGGAGCGGAGATGATCGAGGCGTTTGGGGCCTGCTCGAGATTCGTTCGTACGGCACCGTGACCTTGAGAAGCATCAAGATGACGACCGGCGGACAAAATCGCGCTGTTTGGTCGGATTATGGAAGGCTCGTCATGGAGAATTCGGAGATAAGCGATTGCGAGAGAGAGAGTGTCGCCTTCCTCGGCGGATTTGGTGGAGCGATGGAATGCCGACATTCGAACGTAACTCTGAAAAATAGTGTGTTTTTGAGGAATTCCATAAAAGACAATGCCGCCTGCGTCGATTGTTTCGGTGGCGCTCTCTATTTCAACAACTCGTGCATCGTCAATATTGATCAGTGCGTCATCGAAAAAAACGGGGTATACGGTAGCGGCATTGCCGGCAGATGGGCCCTAGGTGGCGGAATCTGGTGCGAAGACAGCGAGATGACTGTCCGAGACACGCGGATCATGTCGAACATCGCACAGTCCGACGTTGCAAGAGGCGGCGGCGTTGCTCTGAAAAATGTCAGGAAGGTCGAATTCATCCGCACCGAGATTACCGGGAACCAAGCGTCCGGGCGAAACGCTGGAACTCATGGTCAAAATGCCGGCCTTTTCCTCGAGAGGGGACTGATGGAGCGGGTGACGCTCACCGATAGCCTGGTCGCGGACAACACGACCGAAGACGGTAACGATCCGTTCGCGATCCGCCGATAAGCCGGAAGCCTGGTGCGGAACACGCCTTCCGGCTGCTCAGGCGCGCGCGGCGCATGCGCATCGCCGCCGTCGCGGCCTGACGCCTTCTTCCTTCACCGGATACGAAAACCCCGCCGCGGCATCGCCCGGCGGGGTTTTTCGTTTCGGCGGAGAGCACGACCGTCCTGCCCGCGCATGCGGGCATCCACGTCTGCCTGCATCGGCGGACGGGCGCGGACGCGCGACCGAGCGAGGGAAACCGCGTCGTTGTCGCCCCCGAGAGAAGAAAGACGTGGATGCCCGCATCCGCGGGCAGGACGGGCCGGGCGGAGGACGACCGCCCCCGCCGACCACGGCCTACCGACCCGCGGCCGCCTTGCGCTGCGGCATGCGCATGACCCGCTCCGGCCCCTTGTCCTCGAACAGTTCGGCGAGCTTCTCGGTCATCGCGCCGCCCAGTTCCTCGGCGTCCACGATCGTGACCGCGCGCTTGTAGTAGCGCGTCACGTCATGGCCGATGCCGATGGCGATGAGCTGCACCGGCGAGCGGTTCTCGATCTCGTCGATGACGAAGCGCAGATGCTTTTCGAGATAGTTGCCGGGGTTCACGGAGAGCGTGGAATCGTCGACCGGAGCGCCGTCGGAGATGACCATCAGGAGGCGGCGCTGTTCGGGCCGGCCGAGCAGACGCTTGTGCGCCCAATCCAGCGCTTCGCCGTCGATGTTCTCCTTGAGGAGACCCTCGCGCATCATCAGGCCGAGATTCTTGCGCGCACGCCGCCAAGGCGCGTCGGCGCTCTTGTAGACGATGTGGCGCAGATCGTTGAGGCGGCCCGGATTGCCCGGCTTGCCCGCCTGCAGCCACGCCTCGCGCGACTGCCCGCCCTTCCAGGCGCGGGTGGTGAAGCCGAGAATCTCCACCTTCACGCCGCAGCGCTCGAGCGTGCGGGCGAGAATGTCGGCGCAGGTCGCCGCGACCGTGATCGGCCGGCCGCGCATGGAGCCCGAATTGTCGATGAGCAGCGAGACGACCGTGTCGCGGAAATTGGTGTCCTGCTCGCGCTTGAACGACAGCGGCTGGTGCGGATCGGTCACGATGCGGATGAGCCGCGCCGGGTCGAGCGCGCCCTCTTCGAGATCGAATTCCCAGCCGCGGTTCTGCTGCGCCATGAGGCGGCGCTGCAGGCGGTTCGCGAGACGGGCGACGACGCCCTGCAGATGGCTCAGCTGCTTGTCGAGATAGGCGCGCAGGCGCGCGAGTTCCTCGGCGTCGCAGAGCTCTTCCGCCTCGATCACCTCGTCGAAACGCTCGGTGAAGGCCTTGTAGTCGGGGGCGCGCCGCTCATGGGCCCCGCCCGACGGCGGCCGCCAAGCTTCGGACGGATCGTCGCCTTCCGAATCGTCGTTCTCTTCGGGCATTTCGCCCGTCGGTCCGTCGGAGGACTCGGTCATGCCCTCCTCGACCTCTTCGGAGGCCTCTTCGGACTGCTCCATCTGGGCGCTCTCGCCTTCGGAGCGTTCCTCGGACTCGCCCTCCTGCGCCTCTTCGTTCTCCTGCTCGCTCTCGTTCTCGTCGCGGTCCTCGGAGTCGTCGGGCTCGCCCTCGGTCTCCTCGGCCATGTCGAGATGGACGAGCATGTCGCGGATGTTGCGCGCGAAGGCGCGCTGATCCTCGAAGCTCTCGCCGAGCCGGTCGAGATCCTTGCCCGCCTTCTCCTCGATCCAAGGACGCCAGAGCTCCACGATCTTGCCGGCGGCGGCGGGGACCTTGAGGCCCGTCAGCCGCTCGCGGACCATCATGGCCAGCGCCTCTTCGAGCGGCGCGTCGGCGCGGTCGGTGATCTCGTGATAATCGCCGCGGTGGTAACGGTCCTCCAGCATCGCGGAGATGTTGCCCGCGACGCCCGCCATGCGGCGCGAACCGATCGCCTCGACGCGCGCCTGTTCGACCGCGTCGAAGACCGCGCGCGCGGCCTGTCCCTCGGGGGCGAGCTTCCGATGGACGGCGGCGTCGTGACAGGCGAGGCGGAGCGCCATGGCGTCGGCATTGCCGCGGATGATCGCCGCCTCGGCCGCGGAAAGCTTGCGCCCGGGCTCCGGCAGGCGCGCCCGGTCGGGCAGCAGCGCGGGCTTGTCGGCGGCGAAGGTCACGTCGAATTCGGGCGTCCGCGCCAAGGCGCGCAGGCAGCCCGCCACCGACCGCTTGAACGGCTCGGTCGGAGCTTCCTTCTGGGCCTGTACGGGCTTGCGGTTGGACGTCGACACCGGTCTCACCTCGGGACGGTTCCGGCCGGGCGGACCCGGCCGAGGGACCGGATCAGCTCAGGGCGATGTTGAGCGAGCTTTCGGGCAGTTCCTGGCCGAAGGAGCGCTGATAGAATTCCGCCACCAGCGCGCGTTCGAGCTCGTCGCACTTGTTGAGGAAGGTCACGCGGAAGGCGAAGCCGATATCCTTGAAGATGTCGGCGTTCTCCGCCCAGGTGATCACCGTGCGCGGGCTCATCACGGTCGAGAGATCGCCGTTGACGAAGGCGTTGCGCGTGAAGTCGGCGACGCGGACCATCTTGTTGACGATGTCGCGGCCTTCCTTGCCCGTATAGTGCTTGGCCTTGGCCAGGACGATGTCGACCTCCTTGTCGTGCGGGAGATAGTTCAGCGTCGTGACGATCGACCAGCGGTCCATCTGGCCCTGGTTGATCTGCTGCGTGCCGTGATAGAGGCCCGACGTGTCGCCGAGGCCGACCGTGTTGGTCGTCGCGAAGAGGCGGAACGCGCCGTGCGGGCGGATCACGCGCTTCTGGTCGAGCAGCGTGAGCTTGCCCGAGAGTTCCAGAACGCGCTGGATCACGAACATCACGTCCGGACGGCCGGCGTCATATTCGTCGAAGACCAGCGCGATGTTGTTCTGCAGCGCCCAAGGCAGGATGCCGTCCTGGAACTCGGTGATCTGCTTGCCGTCCTTCAGCACGATCGCGTCCTTGCCGACGAGATCGATGCGCGAGACGTGGCTGTCGAGGTTCACGCGGACGCAGGGCCAGTTGAGGCGGGCCGCGACCTGCTCGATATGCGTCGACTTGCCCGTGCCGTGATAGCCCGTGACCATCACGCGCCGGTTGCGCGCGAAGCCCGCGAGAATGGCGAGCGTCGTCTCCTTGTCGAAGAGATAATCGGGGTCGAGATCCGGAACGTGGGCATCGGGCTCGGAATAGGCCGGAACCTCGATATCCGTGTCGATCCCGAACACCTGACGGGCCGAAACCTTCATGTCGGGCAGGCCGGGCGCGACTTCAGCAACAGACGGCATGTTTCCTCACGGGGGAATCTTCGCCGCCCGACGCCGGGCCGGAGCGGCTTTCCCAGCATGTTTAGGGCGTGGCCCCTTCGGAGGCAATTCGCAAAACGCGGGTCGGACCAGACGGTTGCGCTTAGACCAGACCCGACGCCTTCAACGTGTTGTAGGCGTCGATGATCTCGCGCAGACGATCCTCCGTCGTCCGATCGCCGCCGTTCATGTCCGGATGGAAGCGCTTCACGAGGATCTTGAACTTCGTCTTGATCGCGACCGCATCGGCGTTCTCGTCGAGATCGAGCGTGTCGAGCGCGCGCTTGGCCACCGGCCCGACGCCGCGGCGGCGCTCCGGTTCGGGCGCGGCGCGCCCCGCGAAGCCCCCCGCCCTGAAGAGACCGAGCGGATCCTCATAGACGCCGTGATCGCTCGTCGCCCCCGCGGCGGCGGCCTTGGCCGCAGCTGAATTCACGCCCATGCCCCAGGTGGGACGATGCCCGATCACCGATTCCTTCTGGTACTTGGCGACGGCGTCGTCGCTCATGCCCGCGAAGTAATTGTAGGAGGCGTTGTATTCCTTCACGTGGTCGAGGCAGAACTTGAAATACTCGCCCTCGCGGTCCCGGCCCTTGGGCGCGCGATACTCGCCCGCCGCCGCGCAACCGGGATGCTGGCAGCCCGCCTTCGGCACGGACGACGCCTCCTCCGCCTTGCGGCGGGTCCGGATGCGGTCGAACAGGGGCGAGTTGAGATTCATGGTGCGGGTATTATGAGGGACGGAGGCGGCGCGGCAAGGCGGGTTCGGCGTGACGAAACCCGAGAAGGCCGCGCCGACCGACGGATCGGGAGGATTCGGACATGACGGTGAAGGAAACGATCACGCGGAAGCTCGAATCCGCATTATCTCCGACGACGCTCGACGTGATCGACGAATCCCATCTCCATGCGGGCCATGGCGGCTGGCGCGAGGGCGGCGAGACCCATTTCCGGCTCCATGTGGTCGCGGACGCCTTCGCCGGCAAGAGCCGCGTCGACCGTCACCGCATGGTCAACGCGCTGCTCGCCGACGAACTCGCGGGCCGCGTCCATGCGCTCGCGATCACGGCGCGCGCGCCGGGGGAGTGAGCGCCCGCGGCACGAAGTCGCGCCGGAGGAGCCTCAGACCTTGCCGAGCGCCCGCAGGATCACTTCCGGCGTCATCGGGATTTCGGTGATCCTGACGTCGAAGGGCGCGAGCGCGTCGTTGACCGCATTGACCACCGCCGCGGGCGCGCCCGCCGTGCCCGCCTCGCCCGCGCCCTTGGCGCCGAGTTCGGATTCGAGCGTCGGCGAGACGACGTGGGCGACCTCGATGTCGGGCATTTCCGCCGCCATGGGCACCAGATAATCGGCCATGGACGCGTTGGTGAGCTGGCCGTTCTCGTCGTAGCGGCAATGCTCGTAGAGCGCCGGGCCGATGCCCTGCACGATGCCGCCGCGGATCTGTTCGTCGACGAGCTGCGGATTGATGACGGTTCCGCAGTCCTCGACGCACCAATGCTTGAGCAGCGTCACGAAGCCCGTGTCCGGATCGACCTCCAGATAGGAGGCCTGAATGCCGTTGGTGAAGGCGAAGGGATATTGCCGCGGCACGAAATGCCGGACGACCATCAGTTCCGACTGGAAGCCCGGCGGCAGCGTGTCGGGACGGAAATAGGCGATGCGGGCGACCTCTTCCAACGGCAGCCGCTCGGCGTCGGTCCCCTTGTCGACCACGAAGCCGTTCACGATGTCGAGCGCGTCCGCCGACGACTGCAGGATGGTGGCCGCGACCGCGAGGATGTTCGCCTTGAGCGCCTTGCCCGCCTGCCAGGCCGCCTCGCCGCCGATGCCCGCGGCGCGCGACGCCCAGGTGCCGCCGCCGTAGGGCGTGTTGTCGGTGTCGCCGAGGATCACGCGGACGCGCTCCATCGGCACGCCGAGGGCATGAGCCGTCACCTGCGCGGTGATCGCCTCCGAGCCCTGTCCCTGCTCCGTGATGCTGGTCTGAACCACGATCCGGCCGGTGGCTTCGAGGCGCACGGCGACGCCGTCCTGCGAGGAGATGCGCGCCCCGCCGACGCCGTAGAAGGCGGCGCTGGGATTGGTCACCTCGATGAAGGTCGCAAGCCCGATTCCCCGGTAGATGCCCTTCTTGCGCAGTTCCGCCTGTTCGGCGCGCAGCGCGTCGTAGTTCATCATCGCGAGCAGCTTGTCGAGCGAGGCGTGATGCGAGAGCGCCTCGAATTTGAGGCCGGAGGCCGAGCCCGTCGGATAGGCGTCGTCGGGGATCAGGTTCTTCCGGCGGATCGCGGCCGGGTCCATGCCGATGGCGCGGGCGGCGAGATCGACGAGGCCTTCCGTCACCGAGCAGGCGATCGGATGGCCGACCGCGCGATATTGGCAGGTGACGTTCTTGTTCTGGAACACGACGCGGGCGCGGGCCCGGTAATTCATGTTCGTGTATTGGCCGCCCACGAGATTGACGACCTGATTGGCCTCGATGGCGCTGGTGCGCGGATACATCGAATAGGGGCCGATCGCGGTGATGTCGTCGATGACGAAGGCGGTGATCGTGCCGTCGGACTTCACCGCGATCTTGCCCTTGCAGCGGTGGTCGCGGGCATGGATGTCGGTGTTGAAGCTCTCGATGCGGTCGGCGACGAACTTCACCGGACGGCGGAGCAGCTTGGACAGCGCCGCCACCGCCATCTCGTCGGCATAGACATGCACCTTGATGCCGAAGGAGCCGCCGACGTCGTGGCAGACCACGCGCACCTGCGCCTCTTCGAGATCGAGATGCTTGGCGATGATGTTCTGCATCATGTGCGGGGCCTGCGTGCCCTGATGCACGGTGAGCCGCCCCTCGCCCGGGTTCCAGTCCGCGATGATGGCGCGCGGTTCGAGCGTCACGCCGGTATGGCGGCCGAACAGGAAGTCGGCTTCCACGACGGCGTCCGCCTCGGCGATCGCCTTGTCGACCTCGCCCGCGTCGAGATTGCGCTCGAAGGCGAGATTGTCGCCGAGTTCGGGATGGATGACGACGGCGTCGGGCTCGAGCGCCCGCTCCATGTCGGTGACGGGTTCGAGTTCCTCGTAATTCACGAAGATGCGCTCGGCCGCGTCCTCGGCCTGCGCCCGCGTCTCGGCGATCACGGCGCAGACCGCCTCGCCCTGCCAGCAGGCGCGATCGACCGCGATCGCATGCTGCGGAGCCGATTTCAGACCCTTGAGATGCGACAGCACGCCGACCCAGGGCGAACACACCTTCGCGAGCTCCGCGCCGGTCACGACGGCGATCACGCCGGGCATGGCCTTCGCTTCGGCCACGTCGATGCCGAGGATCTTCGCATGGGCATAGGGCGAGCGGACGAAGGCGACGTGGCCCATGCGAGGCAGCGTCATATCCGAGACATATTGCCCGCGGCCCTGCAGGAGACGCGTCAGGTTCGGGCGGGGAACGGCGCGGCCGATATAGGAATTCGGCCGGTCGAGCGCGGTGAGCGGGTTCCGAGCGGTCATGTCGTCCTCCTTCAGCCGCGCGCTGCGGCGCGCGCCGCGGCGGTCGTCTCGACCGCGTCGACGATGGCCTGATAGCCGGTGCAGCGGCAGTAATTGCCGGACATGTGCTCGCGGATCGTCTCGCGGTCGGGCACGCCGCCCTGCGCCAGCAGTTCCTGCGCGGTCAGCAGCATGCCGGGCGTGCAATAGCCGCATTGCAGCGCGTTGCGGTTCCGGAACGCCTCCTGCAGATCGGCGATCTCGCCGGAATCGGACAGGCCTTCGACCGTCAGAACCTCCGCGCCGTCGGCCTGCACCGCCAGCACGAGACAACCGCGCACGACCTCGCCGTTCAGGCGCACCGAACAGGCGCCGCAGACGCCGTGTTCGCAGCCGATATGCGTGCCCGTCAGCGCCAGCCTTTCACGCAGGAAATCGGCGAGATGCATGCGCGGCGGCACGTCGGCGGAGACCGTCTCGCCGTTGACCTTCAGAGTGATGGAGACGGAGGCGGTCACGCGGCGGTCCTCCCGGCGAGCGAGGGATCTTCGAGGAGCGCGGCGACGGCACGGCCGAGCACCACGCGGGCGAGATGGAGACGGGTCGCGGCGGAAGCCTGCTGGTCGTCCTGCGGCGTCAGATCGTCGGCGAGCGCGGCCTGCGCGGCGGCGACGGTCGCGGCGGTCACGGGCCCGGCGGACAGCGCGGCGGCGGCCTTCTCCGCGAGCGTCGCCTTGTCGCCCACGGCGAAGAAGCCGAGGCGGACGTTCGAGGCCGAAGCGCCCGACACGGTCATGCGGACGGCGAGACCGACGATCGCATAATCGCCGCTGCGCCGCGCGAATTCGTGGAAGAAGAAGCGCTCGCCGGCCTTCGCCGCCGGGACTTCCACGGCCGTGACGATCTCGTCGGCGCGAAGGGCCGTCTCGTAGATGCCCGTGAAGAACTCCTCGGCGGCGATGCGACGCTCGCCGTCGGCCGAACGGACGACGATCACCGCGTCGAGCGCCTGAAGCACCGCGGGCATTTCGGAGGCGGGATCGGCATGGGCGATGTTGCCGCCGATGGTTCCGCGGTTGCGGATGGCGGGATGGGCGACGTGCGGGATCGCTTCGGCGACGAGCGGCAACTTCTCCGCCACCGGCGCCGAATTCATCAGTTCGACATGGCGCGTCAGAGCGCCGATGCGGACCGTCCCGCCTTCGACCGTGATCCCGCGCAGCGCATCGATGCGGCCGATGTCGATCAGGATCTCGGGGGAAAGAAGCCGAAGATTGAGCGCGGGCACGAGGCTTTGCCCGCCCGAGACGATCTTCGCGGCGTCGCCGTGGCGACGCAGCAGTCCGAGAGCCTCGTCCAGCGTCGCCGGGCGCGCGTAATCGAAAGCCGCAGCCTTCATGAGATCCCCTTCCGGAGGTCCGTTGCCGTTCTCCGGTCAGAATAGACAGGCGGGTCGGAGCAGCGTCAAGCCGATGATCGTCCGATCAATTGTCGCGGCGGGGAGGCCCGCGGGCCGCGCTCGCGCCCTGCGTCGGAACGAAGCGCAAATCGGCCGTTGCATGGCCGTTCGGCCTTGTTTATCGATCGATCATCAAGCCCGCGCGGGACGACGGGCCAAGGGACGGGACAAGGATCGGGGAGGACCGCTGATGGACAGGATCGTCGGCATCGTGGGGCTGGGCATCATGGGCGGCGCCATCGCGCGCAACCTCGTGGAGCGGGGCTGGACCGTGATCGGCTTCGACGTCGACGAGGGCAAGAAGGCCGAGGCGAAGGCCGCAGGCGTCACGCTCGCCGCGAGCGCCGCCGACGTGGCGCACCGCGCACCGATCCTCTTCACGAGCCTGCCGAGCCCGAAGATCGTCGTCGCCGTGGCGGAGGAGATCGCCGCGAGCGGCGCTCCGAAGCGCATCGTGGCGGAGTTCTCCACGCTCGCCCTCGCCGACAAGATGAAGTTCAAGGCGATTCTGGAAAAGGCGGGACACGTCGCGCTCGACTGCCCCTTGAGCGGCACCGGCGCACAGGCGGCCGTGCGCGACCTCATCGTCTATGCCTCGGGCGACACCGCGGCGATCAAGGCCTGCGTCCCGGCCTTCGAGGACTTCTCCAAGCAGAACGCCGATCTCGGCGCCTACGGCAACGGGTCGAAGCTCAAATTCGTCGCCAACCATCTGGTGGCGATCCACAACGTGGCGTCGGCCGAGGCCATGGTGCTCGCCAAGAAGGCGGGACTCGACGTCGATCAGGTCGTGGCGCTGGTGGGGCCCGGCGCGGGCGGCTCGCGCATGTTCCAGATGCGTGCGCCGATGATGGCCGCGAACGTCTACGAGCCACCGACCATGCGCTGCTCGACCTGGCAGAAGGACATGCAGGTCATCGGCGACTTCGCGAAGGAGATGGGCGTTCCGACCCCGCTCTTCACGCGGACCGAAGCGATCTACGAGAAGACGCTCGAAATGGGTTTGGGCGACATGGACACGGCCGCGGTCTGCGTGGTGCTCGAAGCCGAGGCCGGCCTGCGCAAGTGACCGTCCGACATCGATCCGGAACGCGCCCGCCTAGCGGGTGCGCTCCAGAATCGAGACGTAGTTCGCGACCGCCGCGCCGCCCATGTTGAAGATGCCGCCGAGCGTCGCGCCCGGGATCTGCATCTCGCCCGCCTCGCCGGAAAGCTGCATCGCGGTCAGCACATGCATGGAGACGCCCGTCGCGCCGATCGGGTGACCCTTCGCCTTGAGGCCGCCCGAGGGATTGACGGGCAACCGGCCCTCCTTCGCGGTCCAGCCTTCGAGGATCGCGCGCGCGCCCTGCCCCTCCGGCGCGAGGCCCATGGCCTCGTATTCGATGAGTTCGGCGATGGTGAAGCAGTCATGCGTTTCGACGAAGGAGAGATCGTCGAGCGTGATCCCCGCCTTGCCCAGCGCGCGCCGCCAGGCTTCGCCGCAGCCTTCGAATTTGAGGATGTCGCGCTTCGACATCGGCAGGAAGTCCTGCGCATGGGCCGTCGCGCGGAAGGAGACGGCGCGCGGCATCTCGGCCGCGACCTCGCCCGCGGCGATGACCAGCGCCGCCGCGCCGTCCGAGACGAGCGAGCAGTCGGTGCGCTTCAGCGGACCCGCGACGAAGGGGTTCTTCTCGCTTTCCTGCCGGCAGAAATCGAAGCCGAAATCCTTGCGCATCTGCGCATAGGGGTTCGAGACCCCGTTGCGGTGGTTCTTGGCCGCGATGGCGGCGAGCGCATCGGACTTGTCGCCGTGGCGCTGGAAATAGGCGGCCGCGATCTTGCCGAAGACGCCCGCGAAGCCCGCGGGCGTATCCCCGTCCTCAGGCAGATAGGAGGCCCGGAGAAGGTTCCGGCCGATTTCGGGGCCGGGGGTCTTGGTCATCTGTTCGACGCCGACGACAAGGACGAATTTCGCCGCGCCGGCGGCGATCGACTTCAACGCCTGATGCACGGCGGCCGAGCCCGTCGCGCAGGCGTTCTCGACGCGGGTGGCGGGCTTGAAGCGGAGATCCGGGCTCGCCTGCAGCACGAGACCCGCGGTGAATTCCTGCGCGGAGAAGCCCGCGCCGAAATGGCCGAGCACGATCTCGTCGACCTCCGCCGCGCCGATCCCGGCATGGGCGAGCGCGTCCTGCGCGACGCGGACGATCAGACTCTCGACGGTCTCGGCGTCCATCTTTCCGAAGGGGGTGTGGGCCCAGCCCACGATGGCGGCGGTCATGGCGGTCTTCTCCCCTGAGCCTTGCGCGGAGGTCTCGTCGTCGCGGAGTGTGGTCCCTCGGCGGGCGGCGGGCAAGCCGCCGGAAAGTCGAAAGGCCGTCGGGCGAAGCGCGCGTCAGGGACCGAGCAGAAGCAGACCGACGCCGAAGACGATCAGCGCCATGCCCGCATATTCGCGCGCCGTCATCGTCTGGTCGAAGAGCTTCCGCGAGACGGCCTGCGCCATGATCACCTCGACGAGCGCGAGCGTGCGGACGGCCGCCGCGCTCGTCAGCGCGAAGCCGATGAACCAGAACTGCGACGCGAAGGCCCCCATGAAGCCCGCGAAGATCGAGCCGCGCCAGGCGCCGAAGCTGCGCGTGAGCGCGCCGCGATCGAAGAGCCCCATCCAGACGAGCAGAAGCACGCTCTGCATGCCGAGCGACCAGGCGAGGACCGTGGTGGCCCGCATCACGAAGGAGGCGTCGTCGAGCCCCGTGATCGCGCCGCGGAAGGCGACCGCCGCGAAGCCGAACAATCCGCCCGCCGCGATGCCGAAGGCCGCGGCGCGGCCTCCGCCGCCTTCGCGCGCGGCCCCGGGCTTCCACGCCGTCAGGACGACGCCGAAGGTCGCGACGAGCACCGCGATCATGCCGGAAAGCTTCAGCGTCTCGCCGAGCAGCGCGACGCCGAACAGCGCCGTCTGCACGGGTTCGGTCTTGATATAGGCGGTGGTCAGCGCGAAGGAGCGCTCCTTCATCGCCGCGAGCATCAGTCCGGTCGCGCCGATCTGGGCGACGGCCCCCGCCAGAATGAAGCCGAAATGCGAGGCGTCGACGACGGGCACGGCTTCGCCGCCCGCGAAGGAGACGAGGGCGAGGAAGACGAGCGAGAAGGGAAAGCCGTAGAGAAAGCGGACCTGCGTCGCGCCGACCGTGCCGATGGTCGCCGTCAGATTGCGCTGCATCGCGTTGCGCGCGGTCTGGGCGGCTGCGGCGACGAGCGTCGCGAGAATCCAGAGATAAGTCACTTGATGACGACCGAACCGACCGGGAACATGGGGTTTCGGCCCCGGTCTCGCCTTGATCGCTGACTAGCAGCGGGGCGCGGCCTAGGCAAATCGTCGTGGCGGCGTTACGACTTCGGGGCGGAACGCGACTCCGAGCGGTTTCCTTGCGGGGCGATGCGATCACGGTGATGCGGAAGCGGCTTCTCTCCCTTTTCGGCACGGCCGCCCTCGTCTGCGTCCTCGCGCCTTGGCGCGCGGACGCCGCGCCCATGCTGCTCGCGGATCTGGCGACGGGGCAGGTGCTCGACGCCGAAGAGCCGACCCGCATCTGGCACCCCGCCTCCATCACCAAGCTGATGACCGTCCGCGTCGCGCTCGCGCAGGTGCGCGCGGGCAAGCTCACGATGGACGCGCGGCTCGTCGCGTCGCCCGAGGCCGCGCGCGCCCGTCCCTCGAAGATCGGCATCAAGCCGGGGGAGAGCCTGACGCTGCGCGACGCCTTGCGCCTGCTGATGGTCAAATCCGCCAACGACGTGGCGATCATGGTCGCGGAACATGTCGGCGGCTCGGTGGAAGGCTTCGCCGAGATGATGAACCGCGAGGCGGCCGAACTCGGCATGCGCGAGAGCCGCTTCGTGAACCCCCATGGTTTCGCGGCCCCCGGGCACCGCAGTTCGGCGCGCGACATGGCCGTGCTGGCCCGCCGCCTTCTCCTCGATTTTCCCGAGCATCGGGACCTTTTCTCCATCGGCGCGCTCAAGCTCGACGATACGGTCATGGAGAACACCAACGGCATCATCGGCCGTTATCCGGGCGCGACGGGCATGAAGACGGGCTTCGTCTGCGCGTCCGGCTTCAACGTGGTCGCGACCGCGCGGCGCGACGGCCGGGAACTGATCGTCGTCGTCCTGGGTTCGCCCGCCGCCGCCGAGCGGACGCTGCGGACCATGGCGCTGTTCGATGCGGGCTTCGCGCGCGGATCGCGGGGGCCGACGCTGGAGCAACTGCCCTCTCCCGGCCAAGGCGATCCGCCCGACATGCGGGAAGTGATCTGCGGCGGCCGGGCGGCCTCCATGGGCGAGAATTCTGATCCCGCGCCCGTCTCCGCCGCGGCCTCGTCCCCGGCGGAAGGCGCGGCGAGCGCGCCCGTCCTCGCTTCCGCGGAAACGGCCGCGCCGCAGCGCGCGCGGCTCGGGCCGCGCGAAACCTTCACGCCCTTGGCCGTCACCATCCACCGTCCGCCGCCCGTCCCGCCGGCGACGAAGGTCGCCCAGACGGCTCAACCCGCCGCGAAACCCGCCCCCGCGGCGGCGAATGCCGAGCGTCCCGCCGCGAAACCCGCCGCACCCGACGCCGCCAAGAAGCCCGAAGCCGCGAAGCGGTCGGAGACGCCGCGCGGCGACGACGGGGCGGCCCGCGTAACGGAGACCCGGCCGACGGCCCCGGCGCGACCCGCGGAGACGCCGCGTCCGTCGGCGCCCGCCAAACCTGCGGAGAAACCCGCCGCTCCCGCGAAACCGGCCCCCGCCGCTCCCGCGAAGCCGGCCCCCGTCGCGGCCGAAAAGCCGCCCGTCGAAAGGGCGACGGCCGCGAGCGAGGAGCCGCCTCAACCGTCGGGCGGGATGCTGAACCTTCCCCCGCGCAATCCCGCGCTCTCCGACCGCAGCCGCTGAGCCCGGGAGCCCTTCGATGAACGTTCCGCACGTGCGGCCGCACGCCGCTTCGGGCATGGCCCTCGCGCTCGGCGGCGCGGTCTTCTACGGCGTGAACATCGCCTATGTCCGGATGGCGGCGGATGCCGGAGTGACGGGCGCGCTGATGGTCGCCTGGCGGGTGCTGCTGATGGCGGGGCTCGCGGCCCTGTTCGCGGCGGCACTGGGCGGGGGCCTGTCCGCGGGCCTGTCCGTTCCGCGCAGGGAGCGCTCGGCCGTTCTCGCCACGGGCGTCTCCAGCGCGGCCGTGGCGCTCTGCTACATCACCTCCGTCGCCTTCGTGCCCGTGACCGTCGCGGCGGTGATCTTCTACACCTTCCCCGTCCTGATCGTGCTGGCGACGCCCTTCGTCGAGAAACGGCCGCTGACGCCCGCCATGATCGGCGTCGTGCTCGTCGCCTTCGCAGGCGTCGTGCTGGTGGTCGGGCCGGCGCTGGGCGGGCTCGATCCTTTCGGAACCGCGCTCGCCTTCGGCGCGAGCGTGGCCGCCGTCTGGCAGTTCTTCGCCGCCGCCCGCGCGCCCGAGACGAGCGCCGTGGCGAAGATCTTCTGGGTCCAGCTGGTGATGCTGCCCGCCGCCGCCGCGTCCGCTTTGGCGCTGGGCGGGTCGCTGTCGCCCGCGATCTTCACGGTCGCGCCCCTCGCGGTGTTCATGACGATCGGCCTCTATGTCGTGGCCTTCGTCTGCCATATGGCGGCGCTGACGCGCATCGCGCCTTCGGCGGCGGGGCTCGCCTTCTGCGCCGAGCCTCTGGTCGCGGCGATCTCATCGGCCGTCCTGCTCGACGAGCGGGTGTCGGCGCTCCAATATGCGGGAGGCGCGCTGGTGATCGCGGCGATCGTCGCGAATGTCCGCCTCGAAAGCCGCGCCGCCGCCTCCGAAGCCGCCGTCGAGACCGCCCGATGACCGATCCTCGTCTCGAACCGATCCCGCTCGCGATCCTCACGGGATTTCTGGGCGCGGGGAAGACGACGCTTCTCAACCGCCTTCTCGCCGATCCCGCCATGGAGGGCACGGTCGTCGTCATCAACGAATTCGGCGAGATCGGGCTCGATCACCTGTTCGTCGAGGCGAAGGGCGTGAACACGGTTCTGCTGTCCTCGGGCTGCCTGTGCTGCACGGTGCGCGGCGAACTCGTCTCGACCCTCGAGGATCTGCTGCGCGACCGCGACAACGGCCGCCTCGCCTTCCGCCGCGTCGTGGTGGAGACGACGGGGCTCGCCGATCCCGCGCCCGTTCTGCAATCCGTGCTGTCGCATCCTTATCTCGCCCTGCGCTTCACGATCGACGCCGTCGTCACGCTCGTCGATGCGGTGAACGGCGAAGGGACGCTCGACGAGCATGCCGAAGCCGTGAAGCAGGCGGCGGTGGCCGACGTGCTGGTCCTGACCAAGAGCGACCTGCCCGCCGGGAAGGCGGCCGCTCCGTCCCTCGCGCGACGTCTGCGCGCGCTGAACCCCTATGCGCCGCTCCTCGACGCCGCGAAGGGCGAGGCGACGCCCGCCGCCCTGTTCGGGCGCGGATTCGACCCGACCCGGAAGATCGCCGACGTCTCGGGCTGGCTCGCCGCCGCGGCGGACGACGACCATTCGGGGCATGATCATCCCGTGCCGGGCGACGGGCAGAGCGCGGTCGATCCGAACCGGCACGACGCGCATGTCCGCGCCTTCTCGCTGGTGTCCGAGCGCCCGGTGCGCGGAGCCGCGCTCGAACTCTTTCTCGATCTGCTGCGCTCGGCGCACGGCCCGAAGCTTCTGCGCGTGAAGGGGCTCGTGGCGCTCGAGGATCCGGCCGACCGGCCGCTCCTGCTGCACGGGGTGCAGCACGTCTTTCATCCGCCCGTTCTGCTGCCCGCCTGGCCCGACGCGGACCGGCGGACGCGGCTCGTCTTCATCACGCGCGATCTCGATGAAGGCTTCGTGCGCGGCCTGTGGGACGCGCTGTCGGGCGTGCCGCGCGTCGACGCGCCCGACGCCGCCGCGCTCGCCGACAATCCGCTGTCGCTGCGGGGAGGCTGAGCGCCTCCCCGGCCGCGCATCGCCTCACGCGACGTCGAGGACGATCTCGCCGAGACCTTCGACGGCCCCGGTCATCCGCTGTCCGCGATCGACGCGGCCGACGCCTTCCGGCGTGCCGGAGAAGATCACGTCGCCCGCCTCCAGACGGTAGAATTTCGACAGGATCGCGATCTGCTCGGAGACCGACCAGATCATGTGCGAGAGATCGGAATCCTGCTTCGTCACGCCGTCGACCGTGCAGCGGATGAAGCCCTTCGCGACATGGCCGACCGCGGCGACCGGATGGATCGGGCCGACCGGCCCCGACGCGTCCGCGCTCTTGGCGACCTCCCACGGGCGCTTCAGGTTCTTCGCCTCGTCCTGAAGATCCCGGCGGGTCATGTCGAAGCCGACGGCGTAGCCGAACACATGGTTCAGCGCCTCGCCCTCGGGAATGTCGACGCCCCCCGACTTCAGGGCGACGACCATCTCGATCTCATGGTGATAGTTCGAGGTCATCGACGGATAGGGATGGCGTTCCGGTCGGCCGTAGGCGATCGCCTGCAGCGCGTCGCCCGCCTTGTTGAAGAAGAAGGGCGGCTCGCGGGTCGGATCTCCGCCCATCTCGCGCGCATGCGCCGCATAATTGCGGCCGATGCAATAGGCGCGGCGGACGGGGAACAGGGCGGACGTTCCCACGACGGGCAGAACTGGCCGCGGCACGGGCGTGATGACGAATTCGGAGCTCATCCGGGGCATTTCCTCATGGAACGGCGGCATCGGGACTGGCAGGCCCGCGGCCGCGCGGCTAGAACGCGAGCGACCTTACCGCCGCGGCGCGCGGCGACAACCCTCATCGGACGAAAGCATGACGGAACGCACCGGACCGCAGGAACGCCCCGTCGCTCCCTGGCTCAAGCTGGTTCTGGAAATGGGACCGCTCGTCCTTTTCTTCCTGATCAACCGGCAGCGCGGAATCTTCGACGCGACGGCCGTCTTCATGGTCGCCGTGGTCGCGTCGCTTCTCGTCATGCGGCGGCTGACGGGCCGCCTGCCGATCATGCCCCTCGTCTCCGCCGCGGTCGTCCTCGTCTTCGGCGGGCTTACCGTCTGGCTCAAGGACGATCTCTTCATCAAGCTCAAGCCCACCATCGTGAACACGATGTTCGGCGTGATCCTGCTCGGCGGCCTCGCCTTCGGGCGATCGCTGCTTTCGATCGTGCTCGACTCGGTCTTCAGGCTCACCGACGAAGGCTGGCGGAAGCTCACCTTCCGCTGGGCGCTGTTCTTCTTCGTGCTGGCCGGGCTGAACGAAGTCGTCTGGCGGACGCAGGAGACGGAGTTCTGGGTGAACTTCAAGGTCTTCGGCATCATGCCGCTGACCCTCGTCTTCGCCTTGGCGCAGATGCCGCTGATCATGCGGCATTCCCTCGAGGAGACCGACGACCAAGGATGATTTTTGCTGCATTGCAGCAAAAATCTTTTTGCGCGGTAAGAGTTTGAAATCGAAGACTTATCGCCTCAACGCCTCGGCGATCGCTTCGGCCAGCTTGCCGTTCAGGCTCGCTTCCGTGAGCGGGCCGACATGCTTGTGGACGATCGTGCCCTTGGCGACGACGAAGGTCTCGGGAATGCCGTAGACGCCCCAGTCGATCCCCGTCCGCCCGTTCGGATCGACGCCGACCGCGACGAAGGGATTGCCGAGCGCGCCGAGGAAGCGGCGGGCGTTTTCCGGCGAGTCCTTGTAGTTGATGCCGACCAGACGGATGCGGCGATCCTTGGCGAGTTCGATGAGCAGCGGATGCTCTTCGCGGCAGGGCCCGCACCACGAGGCCCAGACATTGACGACCGTGACGCCCTCGTCGAGATCGACGCGGGAGAGGCCGGGCACCGGCCGGCCGTCGCGCAGCAACCCGTCCAGAGGCGCGAGGGCGAAGGGCGGAGCGGAACGGCCGATCAGCGTCGACGGCAGTTTCGACGGATCGCCCGCACCGAGTCGGATGAAGAACAGCGCCGCGAGCAGCAGAAAAAGCGCGAGCGGCAGAAGCGTCAGGACGCGCCGCGAGACGGACCGTCCGGGCTCTTTCCCCGTCTCGATCCCGCTCACCGCTCCGTCTCCGAGCGACGCTTGACGCCCCGGGCCTCGAGGTCGGCGAGCGCCGCCTTCTGGATCCGATGATCGATGACCGCCCGGGCGATCAGACCGCCGATCACCACGACCGCGACGGCGTAGCTCGCCAGAATGAAGCCCGCATGTTTGCCGAGCGACTCGATCATTCCGCGGCCTCGCCGATCCGTGCGGCGGTGAGCCCCAGCGTCCGCACGCGGCGGCGCAGGATCTCGTTCCGCATCCCCATGAAATGCAGTGCGAACAGCAGGGCCGTGAACGCGCCCGCCATCACGAGGAGCGGCCAGAGCATGCTGGGATGGATCGTCGGTCCGTCGAGCCGGATCACGCTCGCGGGCTGATGCAGCGTGTTCCACCAGTCGACGGAGAATTTGATGATCGGGATGTTGACGAAGCCGACCAGCGTCAGCACCGCGACGGCGCGGCCCGCGCGGGCGGGGTCTTCGAAGGCGTTCCACAGCGCCATGATCCCGCAATACATCAGGAACAGCACGAGCACCGAGGTGAGCCGCGCGTCCCACACCCACCAGGTGCCCCACATCGGCTTGCCCCAGAGCGACCCGGTCACGAGGCACAGAAAGGTGAAGGCCGCGCCGATCGGCGCGAGCGCCTTCGCCGAAACGTCGGCCAAGGGATGTCGCCAGACGAGCGTCCCGAGCGCGGAGACGGCCATCAGCGAGTAGCTCGCCATGGCGAGCCACGCGGCCGGCACATGGATGTACATGATCTTGACCGTATCGCCCTGCTGATAGTCGTCGGGCACGACGGTGAAGACCATCCACAGGCCGACGGCGAACAGGGCCGCGCTCAGCATCGCCGTGATCGGGATGCCGTATCGGGCGAGAAGGAGGAAGTTGGCGGGATTGGCGTAACGCAGCATGACGATGCCATTTGTAAAGCCGGCCGAACACCTCGGCAATGCGACCGAACACGCAAGGCGGGGATTTTCCGATCACTCCTCGATGAGACGGCTCCGCGCGGGAAGGCCCAAGGCGATGCGCAGTCCCGCCGCCCGGAACTTCCCGTATTCGAGCGCGAGCAGCCGGAAGCCCGCAAGGCTCCGATGCCGGTCGGCGGGATCGAAGCTCGCCGCGACGACCGGAAAGGGCACGAGCCGAAGCTCGGGCGCGGCGGCGCGCAGTTCGACGAGGGTCCGGGGCATGTGCCAGTTCGACGTCACGACGACGAGCGAGCCCACCGCGTTCCGGCGCGCCCATGCGGCGGTTTCCGACGCATTGCCGACGGTGTTCATCGCGCGACGATCGAGATCGACGCAGCAATCGAGAAGCGGTCTGAGCCCGGGCTCGCGCTTGGCGATCTCCTCGGCCGTGGTGCGGGCGTTGACGCCGGTGATGAGCAGGCGGCGTCCGAAGCCTTCCGTGAGCAGCCTTGCGGCCTCCCCGATGCGTTCGGCCCCGCCCGTCAGGGCGACGACGGCGTCGGCCCTTTCCGAAGGAGCCTGTTCGCTCGTGGCGAGCGAGCGCACGAAGATCCCGAAATCCGCAGCGGCGAAACCCGCCGCGAGGGCGACCGAAACGGCGATGATCGTCGCGGAGCGCCCGAGACCGGACCGGATCCGCCCGCCCGTCATGCGATGGTCCGCAGCGTCCGACGCACGGTCCTGCGGGACACGAGGCCCGTCAGCAGCGCCACGCAGACGGCGACCACGACCACGGCGAGATAGCCCATGCCCTCGAGCACGAATCCGCCGAACAGCGCCTCGATCTGGTCGCCGCCCGGCGTCGCCGTCCAAGACCCTGCGCCGATCTGCGCGACCACGAAGAAGAGCACCGCCGCGCCGCCGCCGAGGGCGCCGCCTTCGAGCCCGAGCCGCAGGAAATGCCGCTGGAACTCGTCGGCGATGTAGCCGTCGCTGGCCCCGACGAAATGCAGCACTTCGATGATGTCGCGATTGCCCGCCATCGCGCCGCGCGTCGCGAAGGCCACCGTCAGCGACGTCGCGACGAGCACGAGGACGAGCACGCCGAGCGCGAGCAGCACGATCGAATGCGCCATGGCGGCGAGACGCTGCGTCCAGACGCGATGGTCGTCGAGCACGGCGTTGCGCACCTGATCGGACAGCGCCTTGCGCAGGCTCGCGAGGTCGGCGGACCGCCCCTCCTGAAGCTTGACCACGACGAGCCGCGGGATCGGCAGTTCGTCGAAGGCGAGGCCGCTGCCGAGCCAGGGCTCGAGCAGGCGTTCGGACTCCTCCCGCGTATAGGCGCGCACGGCTTCGACGCCGTCCGTCGCGCGCGCCAGCGCCGCGGCGCGGGCGACGTCCTGATCGACGTTGCGCCCGGTGACGGGGCGCACCTGAATGGTGATTTCGGTCGCCACCGAGGAGCGCCATTCCGACGAGGCCGCGAAGACGAGCTGCGCCGCTCCCGCCGTGAGCCCGGCGAGGAAGGTCATGATCGCGATGACCGTCACCAGAGCCCGGCCGGAAATGGAGGCGGCGGGCACGAGCGGCATCGCGCCGTCGCCCGCCCTGCGCTCGCCGCGCCGCGTCCGGATCGCCCTGAGAAAGCCCGCCGCCGCCCGCATGCGCTACTCGTAGATGTGCAGGCGGCCGTCGCCGAGCACGAGACGCCGCGCGTCCTCGTGCTGGTCCATCAGGCCGATGTCGTGGGTGGCGATGACGATGGCGGTCCCCAGCTTGTTGAGTTCCATGAAGAGCCGCAGCAGGCGCCGCGCGAGGGACGGATCGACATTGCCCGTCGGCTCGTCCGCGAGCAGCAGGTCCGGCTTGACGATGAGCGCGCGGGCGATGGCGGCGCGCTGCTTCTCGCCGCCCGACAGCACCTGGGGGAAGGCGTGCAGCCGATCGCCGAGGCCCACCCAGCGGATCAGCTCCGTCACCTCGGACCGATATCCCGCCTCCTCGCGCCCCTGCACCCGGAGCGGCAGGGCGACGTTCTCGTAGAGCGTGAGATGGTCGAGCAGGCGGAAATCCTGGAAGACGACGCCCATGCGGCGGCGCAGCCCGGTCAGCGTCGCCTTGTCGATCCGCGTCACGTCATGGTCGAACAGGCTGATCAGCCCGCGCGTCGGCCGCAGGGACAGCAGGATGAGCCGCAGCAGGGTCGTCTTGCCGGCCCCCGACGGCCCCGTCAGGAACTGGAAGGATCGCGGCGCGATGGTGAAGGTGAGATCCCGGAGGATCTCCGAGCCCATCCCGTAGCGCAGCCCGACATTTTCGAAGCGAACCACGTGAGCGTTCCGAGTTGACGTTCCGACCGGCGCGTCCGCCGGCGAGCTTCCCCGGTCGAATCCCTTACCCTTGTTCGCACGCCCGGCAAAGCGGGTCGGATCGCGCGCAAGAGTGTTGCCGGCGGGGCGCTGGCCGTGCATGACGGTTCGGTGGCCCCGTAACGGGCGAAAAAGGACGGATCATGGCCGAGCAAAGGCATGTGCGGGTTCTCTTCGGCGAAGAGGAACTCGCGAAGCGGAACGCCGAAATCGCGCGGGACATCGCCGCACGGCAGCCCCGGAACCTTCTCGTCATCGCGGTGCTGAAGGGAAGCTTCATGTTCGCCGCCGATCTGATGCGCGAGATGCACCGCGCCGGGCTGACGCCCCAGGTCGAGTTCATGCATATGGCGAGCTATTACGAAGGCACGGTCTCCACCGGGCACGTCACGATCCTCAAGGACGTCGAGAGCGACGTGCGCGACCGCGACGTGATCCTCGTGGACGACATCCTCGAATCCGGCCGCACGCTCGCTTATGCGAAGGATCTCCTGACGGCGCGCGGCGCGCGGGTCGTCACCTGCTGCCTGCTCGAAAAGCCGGTGAAGCGGGCCGTCCAGATCAAGGCCGACATCGTCGGCTTCGAATGCCCCGACCTCTTCGTCGTCGGCTACGGCATGGACGTCGCGCATTCCTTCCGCGAACTGCCCTTCGTCGGCGTGATCGAGACGGGCGACGGGCTCAGTTGAGCTTCACGATCGCCGCGTTGAGGAGCGTCGCGAAGGCCACCCAAAGCGGATAGGGCGCGAGCAGCCAGGCGGCGGTCGCATCGATCCGGGCGAAGACGACGATCGTCGCGACGATCAGCCCGAGGAACGGCACGATCACGACGAGCCCCAGCAGCGGGCTCGTCAGGCCGAAGAAGACGATCGACCAGAGCGCGTTCAACACCAGCTGCGCGCAGAACAGCATGATCGCCCGGGTCCGGATCGGCCCCGCATCCTCCATGCGGAGGATGCGCTGGAAGCTCACGGCCATCAGCGTGAAGAGCAGCGTCCAGGCGATGGGAAAGGCCGCGTTCGGCGGCGTGAAGAAGGGCTTTTCGAGCTGCGCATACCAGGTCGGGATCCGCGGGCCCGTGGCCGCGCCGCCGACGAGGCTCGTGATCGTGACGAGCGCCGCGGCGAGCAGAACGTATTTCCAGCTTTTCGAGAGCGGTGTCGGCGCGGTGCGGCTCATCCGCGCCATGTGGTGCGGCGGGGCTCGGCGGGCAAGGTCCGGCGCGTTCCTGTCCAATGGTCGAGGAACGCGTCCAACCAATGATGCACGGCCCCGTCATGGCGGTACCAGCCCTGCAGATGTTCGTGGCGGGCGCGGGCTCCCGGCATGGCCATGCGGTCATGCGCGCGCACCGTCCAGCGGCACATCATCGCGTAGGTGACCTCCGGGTGGAATTGGAGCCCGTAGGCGTTCCGGCCGACGCGGAAGGCCTGATTCTCGAAGATCTCGCCCTCCGCGAGACGGGTCGCGCCGGGCGGAACTTCGAAGCCCTCGCGATGCCATTGATAGACGTGATCGGGCCATTCCGCGCCGATCTCGGCGGAGAAGCTCTCGCCCGCCGCGGTCGGCGCGAGCGGGTAATAGCCGATCTCGGCCTGTCCCTCGGGATGTTTCTCGACCTTGCCGCCCAAGAGGTTCGACAGCATCTGCGCGCCGAGGCAGAGGCCGAGAAAGGGCTTGCCGGAAGCGAGCACGGTCCCGATCCAATCGGTCTCGCAGCGGATCCAGGCTTCGGGATCGTTGGCGCTCATCGGCCCGCCGAAGATCACCGCACCCTCATGCCCGCACATCGTCTTCGGCAGATCGCAGCCGAGCGGCGGTCGGCGGACGTCGAGTCGGTAGCCCCGCTCGCGCAACAGGCGTCCGACCCGCCCGGGGGTCGAATGTTCCTGATGCAGAACGACGAGGATCGAACGTGACACGGGCGCGGACGGGGCGAGAACCGGAGAGGTCGGGACCGTCGCATATTCGTCGCAAGGCGTCGAGGCGGAGAAATGCGCGCCCGCTCCCGCCATGCCCGCCCCCCGCTCCCGTCATGCCCGCGCCTGCGGGCATCCGCGTCTTCATCCGTCCCGAAAAGTCGATGGCCGGGACGAGCCCGGCCATGACGCATGCACTGAACCGTCGGGAGGATGCGCCCCGATCAGGCGCGCTTGTTCTGACGGTTCGAGATCAGATCGTCCACGACCGCGGGATCGGCGAGCGTCGACGTGTCGCCGAGATTGCCGAATTCGTCCTCGGCGATCTTGCGCAGGATGCGGCGCATGATCTTGCCCGAGCGCGTCTTCGGCAGACCCGGCGCGAACTGGATCAGGTCGGGCGAGGCGATCGGGCCGATCTCCTTGCGGACCCAGTTCACGAGCTCCTTGCGGAGTTCCTCGCTCGGGGTCTCGCCCGTCATCAGGGTGACATAGGCATAGATGCCCTGCCCCTTGATGTCGTGCGGATAGCCGACGACGGCCGCTTCCGAGACCTTCGGATGGGCGACG
>JAIXTT010000026.1 GCA_027483795.1 Hyphomicrobiales bacterium | reverse complement strand
GACCGGGAGCATCGCCTGCAGCGAGGACAGCTTCTTCTCATGGATGAGGATGTAGGGGTCCTCGAGATCGGCGACCATCTTCTCCGCATTCGTGATGAAATACGGGGAGAGGTAGCCGCGGTCGAACTGCATGCCCTCGACGACGTCGAGTTCGGTCTCGAGGCTCTTGGCCTCCTCGACCGTGATGACGCCCTCGTTGCCGACCTTCTGCATCGCCTGGGCGATCATTTCGCCGATCGAGGCGTCGCCGTTGGCGGAGATGGTGCCGACCTGCGCGACTTCCGCGGAGGACTTCACCTTCTTCGAGCGGCCCTGAATGTCCTTGATGGCCGTGGCGACGGCCATGTCGATGCCGCGCTTCAGGTCCATCGGGTTCATGCCGGCGGCCACGGCCTTCGCGCCCTCACGGACGATCGACTGGGCGAGCACGGTGGCGGTGGTGGTGCCGTCGCCGGCGAGATCGTTGGTCTTCGAGGCCACTTCGCGCACCATCTGGGCGCCCATGTTCTCGAACTTGTCCTCGAGCTCGATCTCCTTGGCGACGGTCACGCCGTCCTTGGTGATCCGAGGAGCGCCGAAGCTCTTCTCGATGACGACGTTGCGGCCCTTGGGGCCGAGGGTGACCTTCACCGCATTGGCGAGGATGTCCACGCCGCGCAGCATCTTGTCGCGCGCGTCGGACGAAAAGCGGACGTCTTTGGCAGCCATGTCGCTGACTCCTTAAAGAGAATGGGGATGACGGGAGGACGTTCGGCTCAGCCGATCACGCCCATGACGTCGGATTCCTTCATGATCAGGAGATCCTGCCCGTCGATCTTCACTTCCGTGCCCGACCACTTGCCGAAAAGGACGCGGTCGCCCTTCTTGACGTCGAGGGGGGTGAGCTTGCCGGTCTCGTCGCGACCGCCGGGGCCGACGGCGATGATCTCGCCTTCCTGGGGCTTTTCCTTGGCGGTATCGGGGATGATGATGCCGCCCTTGGTCTTTTCTTCGGACTCGAGGCGGCGGACGACCACGCGGTCGTGCAGCGGACGGAATTTCATGGGTCGAGTGTCCTCTTTATCGACGGTGCGCACCGCGGCGCGCGGGCTTTTCACTCCGTTGTTGGCACTCCTCGGAAGCGAGTGCCAACAGTGCGGTTGAGATAGGAGGACGAAGGAAAGGAGTCAAGGAGAGGGGGCGTTCCGCCTTTCGGGTCGTCGCCCGACGGACGGCCCCGGAGGCTCAGAGCTTCCTCAACCGCACCTCTTCGATCCTGTGGCTCGCGCCTTTCGTCAGGATCAGGTCGGCCCGCGGCCGGGTCGGCAGGATGTTCTCGCGGAGGTTCGGCAGATTGATCCGGTCCCAGATGGACTTCGCCGTCGCTTCGGCCTCGGCGTCGGTCAGGTCGGCATATTTGCGGAAGAAGGATCGCGGATCGCGGAAGGCCGTTTCGCGCAGCCGCATGAAGCGGGCGACGTACCAGCGTTCGAGGAGGTCCTCGTCGGCGTCGAGATAGATCGAGAAGTCGAAATAGTCGGAGACGAAGGGCACGGGCGTCCCGTCCTTGGGCAGGCGGCTCGGCAGAAGCACGTTGAGCCCCTCGACGATCAGGATGTCCGGCCGGTCCACCACGACCTTTTCGTCCGGCACCACGTCGTAGACGAGGTGGGAATAGACCGGGGCCTCGACGTTGCGCTTGCCCGCCTTGATGTCCGCGAGGAAGCGGATGAGGGCCGAACCGTCATAGCTCTCCGGAAAGCCCTTGCGCTCCATCAGCCCGTCTTCCTGCAGCGCCTTGTTCGGCAGAAGGAAGCCGTCGGTGGTGACCAGTTCCACCTTCGGGGTGTTCGGCCAGCGGGAGAGGAGCGCTCGCAGCACGCGGGCGGTGGTCGACTTTCCGGCCGAGACCGAGCCCGCGAGGCCGATCACATAGGGAACCTTGCCGTCTTCCGCGAGGAGGAAGCGCTGCGTCGCCTTGAACAGGCCCTGCGTGGCCGCGACATAGAGCGAGAGCAGGCGCGAAAGCGGCAGATAGATCGCCACGACCTCTTCGAGCGAGATCGGGTCGTTGACCGATTGCAGTTTGATCAGGTCGTCGACGTTCAGCGTCAGCGGCGTGTCGGCACGCAGCGCCGCCCATTCGTCGCGACTGAAGGCGCGATAGGGCGAAAAGCCTTCGTCGGCGGTCGGGGTCACGCGCTGATCCATCCGGCGGCTCCGGGTCGACGGCTCCGCGTCCCTCAGCCCTTCGGCCGGGACGCCTTTTCCTGAAGCCCGGACTGCGCGGTGCGCCTTTCGAGCTCTGCGAGCACATCCTGCAACGGGACGCCGCCCGCGCGAAGCACGACCAATAGGTGATAAAGCACGTCGGCCGCCTCCATGGTCACGGCGCGGCGGTCCTTCTCCATCGCCGCGATGACGAGTTCGATCGCCTCCTCGCCCAATTTCTTGGCCGAAACGGCCCGTCCGCCGGCGAGAAGCTTCGCGGTGTAGGACGCGTGCGGAGAAGCCATGGCGCGCTCCGCGAGAAACGCGTCGAGCCTTTCGAGTGTGAAGTCGGTCATGCTCAATCCAGTCGTGTCGGCAGGCCGGCGGCGTCGAGCGCCTCCTTGGCCTCGCGGATCGTATGCCGGCCGAAGTGAAAGATCGAGGCGGCGAGCACCGCGCTGGCATGTCCGTCGCGCACGCCCGCGACCATGTGTTCGAGCTCGCCGACGCCGCCCGAGGCGATCACGGGGATCGTCACGGCGTCCGCCACCGCGCGGGTCAACGCCGTGTCGTAGCCGATCTTGGTGCCGTCGCGGTCCATCGAGGTGAGCAGGATCTCCCCCGCGCCGCGCGCGCACATGTCGACGGCATATTCGACCGCG
>JAIXTT010000116.1 GCA_027483795.1 Hyphomicrobiales bacterium | reverse complement strand
GGTGACGTGCAGCAGGCCGTCGATGCCGCCGAGGTCCACGAACGCACCGTATTCGGTGATGTTCTTGACCACGCCGTCCACGACCTGACCTTCCTCGAGGTTCGCGACGAGCTCGGAACGAGCCTCCGCGCGGGTCTCTTCGAGGACGGTACGACGCGACACGACGATGTTGCCGCGGCGGCGATCCATCTTCAGGATCTGGAACGGCTGCGGCACGTTCATGAGCGGGCCGACGTCGCGGATCGGACGGATGTCGACCTGCGAGCGCGGCAGGAACGCCACGGCGCCGTCGAGGTCGACCGTGTAGCCGCCCTTCACCTGGTTGAAGATCACGCCCGTGACCTTCTCCTGCTTGTCGAAGGCGACTTCGAGCTTCACCCAGCTCTCTTCGCGGCGGGCCTTCTCGCGCGAGATCACGGCCTCGCCGAGGGCGTTCTCCATGCGGTCGAGATAGACTTCGACTTCGTCGCCCACGCCGGGGACGCCTTCGCGACCCGGACCGGCGAATTCCTTCAGCGCGACGCGGCCTTCGGTCTTCAGACCGAGGTCGACGACGGCCATGTCCTTTTCGATCGCGACGACGCGACCCTTGATCACCGAACCTTCGAGCGCCTCGGCGCGGGCGAAGGACTCTTCGAGAAGCGCGGCGAAATCGTCGCGGCTCGGATTGGTCTGAACGGCCATTTGTGCTCCTGGGGGGCCCTTCTCGGGGGCCTCGCGCCGGCGGGTTCGTGTTTCGGTTCCGCTTCCCATCGTCGGCTGACGCCCCTCGGGGCATCGACGGTCCCGGGGGACCGGCCGGCGCGGCGATCGACGATCGGAAGCGCGGTTCTTCGGTATAGTTTCGGGCGGCGAACGTTTTCGACCGCCCTCGGGTTTCATCAACCCGCCGGAAGGGTCGCCTTCGCGTTCTCCACGAGGGAGACGGCCGCCCGGAACGCCGCTTCTATATCCAAAGCGGTGGTGTCGAGCAAGCGAGCGTCCTCGGCCGCCTTGAGCGGCGCGCTGGCGCGGCCGGAATCCCGGGCGTCGCGCCGGCGGATGTCGGCGAGAACGGTCTCATAGGCCACGTCCTCGCCGCGGCGCAGCAGCTCGCGATGCCGCCGCGCGGCGCGCTCTTCCGGCGAGGCCGTGACGAAGATCTTCACCTCCGCCTCGGGGCAGATCGCCGTGCCGATGTCGCGCCCGTCGAGGACCGCGCCTTCGGGACGCCGGGCGAAACGACGCTGAAGCTCCACGAGCGCGGCCCGCACGTCGGGAAAGGCGGCGACCACCGACGCGGCTTCGCCCATCTCCGCCCCGCGCAGGCGGTCCTCGTCGAGCCCGGCGAGATCGAGCGCTTCCGCCGCCCGCGTCGCGGACGCGGCATCCTCCAACGGCAGGCCCGCATCCAGCAGCGCCCGCGCGACGCCGCGATAGAGCAGGCCCGTGTCGAGATGCGCGAAGCCGAAATGCTCCGCGAGGCGCTTGCCGAGGGTGCCTTTCCCCGATGCGGCGGGGCCGTCGATGGCGATGATCATGCGGTTGATCCTGAAGATCGCCTCACGCGAAGTCCGCGCCGAGGCCCGCCATCAGCGGGCCGAAGCTCGGGAAACTCGTCGCGATCATGCGGTCGTCGTCCACCGTGACGGGCTTGTCCGACGCGCAGCCCATCACGAGGAAGCTCATCGCGATGCGGTGGTCGAGATGCGTCGCGACCGTGCCGCCGCCCGCGGCCCTTCCCCCGCCGCCGCGCACGATCAGGTCGTCGCCCTCGATCGCATGGTCGACGCCGTTGGCGGCGAGGCCGTCGGCCACGGCCTGCAGACGGTCGCTCTCCTTCACGCGCAGTTCCTGCAGCCCGCGCATCCGCGTTTCGCCCTTCGCGAAGGCCGCCGCCACGGCGAGCACCGGATATTCGTCGATCATCGACGGCGCGCGGTCCGCCGGCACGTCGACGCCCTTCAGCACCGAGGAACGCACGCGCAGATCCGCGACCTCCTCGCCGCCTTCCACGCGCCGATCGAGCTCTTCGATGTCCGCTCCCATCTCGCGCAGCGTCGTCAGAAGGCCGATGCGCAGCGGGTTCATCATCATGGCTTCGACGACGATCTCCGAATTCGGCACGATCAGCGCCGCGACGATCGGAAACGCCGCCGAGGAAGGATCCACCGGCACCACGATCGGCCGCGGCGCGAGTTCGGGTCGTCCCTTCAGCACGATGCGGCGACCGTGTTCGCCTTCAGGCGTCACCGTCACGGACGCGCCGAAATAGGACAGCATCTTCTCGGTATGGTCGCGCGAGGCCTCCGTCTCGATCACGGTCGTCTCGCCGGGCGCGTTGAGCGCCGCGAGCAGCACGGCGGACTTGATCTGCGCCGAGGCGACGGGCGTGCGATAGGTGATCGGGTTCGGATCGGCCGCGCCTCGGATCGTGACCGGGCATCGCCCGCCTTCGGCCTGGGAGAGGATCTCCGCGCCCATCAAGGCGAGAGGGTCGAGGATGCGGCGCATCGGCCGCTTGCGCAGCGAGGCGTCGCCGTCGAACGAGGCCGTCACGTCATGGCCGCCGACGACGCCCATCATCAGGCGCGAGCCCGTTCCGGCATTGCCGAAGTCCAGCACCTCGGCCGGGCTGCGCAGCCCGCCGATGCCGACGCCGCGCACCGTCCAGGCGCCCTCGCCCGTCCGCTCGATCAGCGCTCCGAGCGCGCGACAGGCCGCCGCCGTGCGCAGCACGTCGTCGCCCTCGAGAAGACCCGTCACCCGCGTCTCGCCCGCCGACAGCAGGCCGAGGATCATCGCGCGGTGGGAAATCGACTTGTCGCCCGGCGGACGGACGCGGCCCGCGAGCGCCGCGATGCGGCGGGCCGAAAGGGGGCGGGGAGAGCCTGCGTGTGCGTTCGACATGGGCGGTCCGGACTGCGGCGGGATGCGTCGGCGGGGCCTTAGCACGCGCCGCGGCCGCGCGCATCCGTCGAAGCTGATCGACATGTCTTGCATTCTCGCGGCGATTCCGAGTTGACGGGCCGGACAAGCCCGACTAACCCCAGCGCCGAGTTCGAACGAGAGGGTGCGAGCCAGTGGTGAAACCGGAACTCGGTACGAAGCGCCTCTGCGGAAGCTGCGGCGGCAAATTCTACGACCTCGGCAAGACGCCGATCGTCTGTCCCCGTTGCAGCGCGGTCTTCCAGCCGACGCTGCTGCCGACCCGCGCCCGTCCGGCGCCCAAGGTCGAAGAGGACGAGGAGATCGAGGTCGAGGCCGGCGGTCCTGAGATCGTTTCGCTCGAAGACGTCGAGGCCGAGGAATCCGGCAAGAGCTCGGCCGTCGAAGGCGTCGAGATCGAGTACGACATCGCCGTCGACGACGATTTCCTCGAGGAAGAGGAAGAGGGCGACGACGACGTGGCCGATCTGATCGACGGCGACATCGAGGACGACGAAGAGGCTTGATGCCGCGACGAGTCGCGGCTATAGGGACGCACCGCCGACGAGAGCGGCGGGCGTCTCCGGACGTGCCGCCGCAGGGCGGACCCGGGCGGAGATCCCAAACTCCGCCGATTCAGTGGGGCCATAGCTCAGTTGGGAGAGCGCTTGAATGGCATTCAAGAGGTCGGCGGTTCGATTCCGCCTGGCTCCACCAACTCTCCCCTGATCGACGTCTTCGGATCTTTCGGCGTTAAGCCGGCCCTCCGCAGGGATTCGGCACCCGCCCGAAAGGACGAAGGCGCATCACCTCAACCCGCGCGGGCTTCGCGCGTTTCTCCTCCGTCTCGAAGAGGGGGAGAAGACATATGCGGCGCATCGTTCCGTCGATCCGTCTTGCGGCCGTGCTCGCGGTCGCGTCCTGGACGGCCGCTTCCGCGCAGTCCGGCGATCTCGGACGCTACGAATACGAGACCTATTGCGCCGTCTGCCACGGCGTGGAGGGCAAGGGCGGCGGGCCGTTCAGCATGCTGCTCAACAAGCGCGTGCCCGACCTCACCGTCCTCGCGAAGAACAATTCCGGCGTGTTTCCCGTCATGCGGGTCCGGGAGACGATCCTCGGACGCGCCGACATTCCCGGCCACGGGCCGCGGGAAATGCCGATCTGGGGCGACGTCTATGACGAAAGGGCCCGCTCGCAATTCGGACGCAATCCCGACCCCGGCGACGTTCAGGCCTATGTGCGGGTCCGGGTGGCGGCGCTGGCGGAATATCTCGCGCGCCTGCAGGAGTGATCCTCAGTCGGCGGCGCCGCGGGCGGCGGGGCCCGCGAAATAGCCCGCGGCATGCACGCGCACCATCTGCTCGGGAAGCAGTTCGACGATTTCGAGCTTCGTGCCCGTGAACGCCGCCACGGCGGTCGCGACCTCACCGAACAGGCGAAGGGGAATGACGGCCTTCACCGGCCCGCGCCAATCCTCGGGATCGGCCACGCCCATGAAGGTCTCGAGCATTTCTTCTTCGGCGTAGTGATCGGTGAGGATCTTCGGCGTCATCCGCATGCTCCGCAATCTTCGAGCATTAGGCGATTTCGGTTCCCTACGGCAAGTGCCGACTTCCTCTACGGGAGCCTCCGAAGACGATTTCAGAGCGGGCGGACGATGAAGAGCGTGAGGATCCACGCGGTCGCGATGCCGGGGCCGAAGGGAATCCGATACCCTTTCTCCGACGGCCGGGCGGGCAGCAGCTTCAGCTTCGCCCCGATCACGTAGAGCAGCGTGACCGCCGCCATGACGACGGTGAAGACGAGCGAGGCCTGCGGTCCGAGCCAGAGAAAGGCGACGCCGAGCAGCTTCACGTCGCCCCCGCCCATCATGCCGAAGCGGTACATGAGGAGCAGCATCGCGAACATCATCGCGCCGAACAGCACATGGGAGAGCGTCGCCGCCCCGTCCCACCGCAGCAGCGACCAGGCGACGAAAAGGCCCAGAAGCACGAGGACCGAACGATTCAGGATCCGGAACCGGCGGAGGTCTTCGACGATCACCTGCAGAAGCGTGAGCACGGTCCCCGCAAGAATCAGGACGGCGAGGATCCGGAACGAAAGGTCGAGCAAGAGGCGGCACCGAGGCTGAAACTCCGCCGATGATACGCGCGATCAGGCGGCGCGCCCATCCCGTTTTCGACGGATGCGGCGACGGCGTGCGTCGAGCACGCGCCATCCGAGGACCGCGACGACGGCGACGAGGTGGATCGACGGCCAGACGAAGTCGCGCCGCGCGAGCCACCAGTGATGCACCACGCCGAGCGCCGCGACCGCATAGGCCGCCCGGTGGAGCCGCGTCCAGGCGGACGGTCCGAGCCGCCGGATCCAGCCTTGGGTCGAGGTGACGGCGAGCGGGGTCATCAGCAGGAAGGCGAGGAAGCCGACGGTCACGAAGGGCCGCTTCACCACGTCCTTCAGGATCTCGTCGAGGACGAAGAACCGGTCAAAACCGACATAGGACGACAGGTGCAGCGCCGCATAGAAGAAGGCGAAGAGACCCAGCATCCGCCGGAACTTGATCAGCCCGTTGATGCCCGTGATGCGCCGCAGCGGCGTGATCGCCAGCGAGTAGATCAGGAATTGGAGCGCCCGCTCCCCCGTGGTCCGGACGATCGTCTCCGCCGGGTTCGCCCCCAGAAGCAGCGGATCGAAGACCAGCGCGCCCCCGATCCATCCGACCGGGAAAAGGCCCAGCGCGAGGATCACGGCCTTGAGCGCCGCCGTCACCCCGCGGCGGGCGAGCGCGGCGTCGATCCGCGCCCGAAGGGACGGCGCGCTCGTCGCCGCCGTCGGTCCCATCAGAAATTCGCCTTGAGATCCATGCCCGCATAGAGCGGGGCGACCTGCTCGGCATAGCCGTTGAACATTTCCGTCTCCCGCGAAGCGAAGATCGAGGGCAGGAGCCGCTCGCGCCGCTGGCTCCAGCGCGGATGGTCGACGTTCGGGTTCACGTTGGAGAAGAAGCCGTATTCATGCGCGGCCGCCTTGGTCCACGAACTCGTCGGGCGGTTCTCGGCGAATTCGATCCGCACCAGCGATTTCGCGCTCTTGAAACCGTATTTCCACGGCACGACGAGGCGCACGGGCGCCCCGTTCTGGTTGGGCAGCGTTTCGCCGTACATGCCGAGCGTGAGCAGGGTCAGCGGATGCATGGCCTCGTCGATCCGCAGGCCTTCGACATAGGGCCAGTCGATCACGGGCACGGGCGTCCGCACGCCCGGCATCTCCTCCCGCTTCAGCGCGGTGGTGAAGATCACGTATTTCGCCCGGCTCGTCGGCTCGACCGCGGCGGCGAGCTTGTTCAGCTCGAAGCCGACCCACGGGATCACCATCGACCACGCCTCCACGCAGCGGAAGCGGTAGACGCGCTCCTCCAGCGCGAATTTCAGAAGCTCCTCGATGCCGAAGACGCGGGGCTTGGCGACCTCGCCCGTGACCTCGACCGTCCAAGGCCTGACCTTCATCCCCGGCGCGTAACGCGCCGGATCGGCCTTGTCGGTCCCGAATTCGTAGAAATTGTTGTAGCTCGTCGCGAGCTTGCGGTCGGTCGCGGCATCCTTGGGTGCGAAACCGGGATTGCGCGGCGCGACCAAGGGCTCGATCACGGGCGCGGCCTCGCTCGCGCCGGGCCATGCGGCCCCCGCGATCGCACCCGCCATTCCGGCCATCAGGCTGCGGCGGTTCAGCCAGACCTCGCGCGGCGTGATCTCGGACGGGGGAACGGACGGAATACGAGTGACGGGCATGGAACCGGGCTCCTGCGCTGCTCAATCATTATAGGACGGCAGCGGCCCGCGGCACAGGGAAGACGGGCCGATCGGATCGCAAACCCGCCCCGCCCGTCATTTCAACGCTCCGGCGATGGCCCGCGCATTATGGCGCATCATGTCGAGATAGGTCGTTACGGACCCGCCCAGCGCGTCGCCGTAGAGCGTGCCGCCCACCTTCGCGCCCGTCTCCTGCGCGATGCGCTCCACCATGCGCGGATCGGTCATGTTCTCGAGGAAGACGGCGCCCGCCTTCTGCCGGCGGAGCTGGGTGATGAGGGCGGCCACGTCCTTGGCGCTCGCCTGCGCTTCGGTGCTCACGCCCTGCGGTGCGAGAAAGGCGATTCCATAGGCCTCGCCGAATCGGCCGAAGGCGTCGTGCGCCGTGACGATGCGGCGGCGTTCGGCCGGGATCGGGGCGAGCAGCGCGCGGATCTCGGCATCCAGCGCGTCGAGCTCGGCGAGATAGCTCTCGGCCCGGCGCGCATAGACGCCGCGCCCCTCCGGATCGGCCTTGGTCAGCCCGTCCCGGATCGCGGCGACATAGAGCTTCACGTCGACGGGGTTCTGCCAAGCATGCGAATCCCTGCGGCCGGAGGCCAAGGTCGGCTTCACGCCCTGCGCGGCGACGATGCGTTCGCCCGAGAATTTCGCCGCGGTCGACAGGCGCTCGGTCCAGCGGTCGAAGCCGAGCCCGTTGACCACGAGAACCCGCGCCCGGGCGACCGTCGCCACGTCGGAGGGCTTGGGCTCGAAGACATGCGCATCGCCGTTCTCCGGCACCAGCGACACGACCCGGACGCGCTCGCCCCCGATCTGCCGCACGAGATCGGCGAGGATCGTGAAGCTCGCCGTCACCTCCAACGGAGCCGGCTGCGCGGCCGCAGCGGGAATGAACAAGGTCGAGGCGAGAAGGCCGAGGACGGCGCGGCGATGCATGGCGGATCTCCGGATGAGCCGCGTAAAGTTATGTTATAATGTAACAGTCTTCAAGCTTCATGCATGCCGGCGGCTCGCCGTCATGCCCGCGCATGCGGGCATCCACGTCTTGCTTGCGGGCCTTGCGAAGGAAGACGTGGATCCCGGCCCTCCGCTTCGCTGCGGCCGGGATGACGGCGAGCCGCCGCCTGCCTACTCCTTGCCGCTCGCGGCCAGAAAAGCCTCCACCCGCTCCCGCGTCGGGATCGGAGCGACCGCCCCGTAGCCGAGCGTCGAGAGCGCCGCGGCCGCATTCGCATAGGCGGCGGCCGCGAAGGGATCGCCGCCGTTGCGCAGCCATTCCGCGAGAAAGGCGCCGTCGAACGTGTCGCCGGCGCCCGTCGCGTCCACCGCCGCGACGGGTCGCGCGGGGATCAGACGGCGATCGCCCGGCACGGCGACCATGGTGCCTTCCTTGCCCATGGTCAGCGCGACGACGCGGCAGCCCATGGCGAGATAGGCGTCGCAGACGTCCTCGGGGCGGTCGAGCCCCGTCAATTGACGCGCGTCGTCGAGGCCCGGCAGGCAGATGTCGGATTGCGCGACCGCCGCATGGATGATCGCCCGCGCCCGTTCGAGCGGCCACAAGCGCAGCCGGAGATTGGTGTCGTAGCTCACCGCCGTGCCCGAGGCCCGCGCATGGGCGATCGCGTCGAAGACCGCATCCGCCGCGGAGCTCGAGATCGCTTGGCTGATCCCGGACACGTGCAACACCTGCGACGCGGCGATCAGATCGCGCGGAAGTTCGTCGGGCGTCACGAGGCTCGCGGCAGAGCCCGCGCGCCGATAGGTGAATTCGTGCCCGTCCGGCCCGTGCGTGATGAAATAGATTCCCGTCGCGCCGCCTCGGCGCGTGACGACGCGCGACCGATCGACGCCTTCACGATCCCACAGCGCCAGAAAATCCCGGCCGAAGGCGTCGTCGCCGAGCCCCGTGAAGAAGGCCGTCCGCGCGCCCTGCCGCGCGGACGCGATCACCGCGTTCGACGTGTCGCCCCCGAAGCCGGGCAGGAAGACCGCCTCGCCGTCGCGCAGAACGGAATTCAGTTCCATGAGCGGCTCGCCGAAGCCGAGGACGTCGATGGACTTCATCAGGGGCCTTCATCGCGGAAATCGTCGCCTAAATCGATACAATGCATTGTAGCGGTCGCGACGCAACCCGACCGACCGAGGGTTCGACCGTCTCTCGACGGTTGCGGCGGACCTCTTGCGGGGTGCGGTGGGCACGGCCATATTCCGATTGCGGCCCGGAACGGGTCGCGGGCGTGCTGCCTCGGCGGGCGTCCTCCCGAAGTGCCTCCTTCAAGGGCTTCGTCGATGTCCAGGGTTCCTTCCTTGTCTTCACCTCTCCTGCTCGGGTTCGACGAGATCGAACGGGCGCTCGACCGGGTCGCCAAGGCGGCCTCGGACGGTTATCCGCCCTACAATATCGAGCGGCTTCCCCGAACCGAGCGGCTTCCGGAACGTTTGCGGATCACGCTCGCCGTGGCGGGCTTCACCCGCGACCAGCTCGAAGTCACGCTCGAAGACAATCAGCTCGTGATCCGAGGTCGGCAGACCGACGACAAGGAGCGCCATTATCTGCATCGCGGCATCGCCGCGCGGCAGTTCCAGAAGGCCTTCCTCCTGGTCGACGGCATGGAGGTTCTCGGCGCCGACCTGACCAACGGCCTTCTGTCCGTGGATCTCGTGAAGCCCGAACCCGAGCGCGTGGTGCGGACCATCGACATCGTCGCGCGCGACTGACGGCCGCGTCCCGGCCGTTTCCCCCGACAATTCGTCACCGCTCATGAGGAGGGTGCGATGCCCATGATCGCCAAGTTCCAAGAAGACGTGATGACCCCCAAGGCCCTGGCCGCGCTCGGGGACGGCAAGCTCGCCTATGTGAAGGCGATCCGCTCCGACGACGTCCCGCGCATCTTCCCGGGCGCGCCCGCGCTCGACCCGGGCCTCGACCTCTTCGCGCTGCTCGGGGCGGACGGCACGCCGATCATGATCACGGATTCCCGCGACGCCGCGCTCGCGAATGCGTGGGAAAACGATCTGGAAACCGTCAGCATCCACTGAGGGCGGCGAACCCTCGGGCGACGGGCGTCACCCCTCCGTCATGCCCGCGCAGGCGGGCATCCGCGTCCTGCATCCGCGTCTTTCCGTTCAGCCGGACGAACCCGGTTCGCGCAGGCCGAGACGGCCGGCGACCATGCGCCCGATCCCGGCCATGGTCTCCATGCGTCCGATCCCGTGCGGGACGACGTCCGGACCGAAAGCCAGCACCGGCACATGCTCGCGCGTGTGATCGGTCCCGCGGAAGGTCGGATCACTGCCGTGGTCGGCCGTCAGCACCACGCAATCGCCCGGCCGCAGCATCGCATCGAGTTCGGGCAACCGGGCATCGAAGGCCTCGAGCGCCGCCGCATAGCCCGGCACGTCCCGCCGATGGCCGAATTCCGTGTCGAAATCGACGAAATTGGCGAAGAGCAGGCCGCCGTCGGGCAGGGTCCCGGCCTCCGCGAGCAGCGCGTCGAACAGCGCCGCATTGCCCGCCGCCTTCACCTCCCGGCCCGTGTTCCGATGCGCGAAGATGTCGCCGATCTTGCCGAGGGTCACGACCGCGCGGCCCGCTTCGGCCGCCCCGTCGAGGATCGTCCCCGGGGGCGGCGGCATCGCGAAGTCCTTCCGGTTCGGCGTGCGCACGAAGCCCGTCGCCTCCGATCCGAGGAACGGCCGCGCGATCACGCGCCCGATCCCGAGCGGGTCGACGAGCCGCCGCATGATCCGGCAGACCGCGTAGAGCCGTTCGAGCCCGAAGCTCTCCTCATGCGCCGCGATCTGCAGCACGCTGTCGACGGAGGTGTAGCAGACGGGCTTCCCGGTCCGGACATGCTCCGCGCCGAAATCCTCGATCACCTGCGTGCCCGGCGCGTGGCGGTTTCCCAGAATGCCCGGCAGGCCCGCCTCGCGGACGAAGGCTTCGATCAACTCCGCCGGAAAGGCGGGGACGGCGTTCGGAAAGAGCCCCCAGGGGCGCGTGTTCGGCGCACCCGCGATCTCCCAATGGCCGGAGGGCGTGTCCTTGCCGACGGAGCGTTCGACGGCGAAGCCCCACGCTCCCCGCGGTGCGGCCGGACGCGGCAGGCCGGGCGGGAAGCGGCCCGTCGATTCCTCCGCCGCGAGCCCGAGCCCGAGCCCGCCCATGAAGGGCAGCGTCAACGGGCCCGACCGCAGCCCGGCCCGATCGCCCTCGCCGCGCGCGCAGGCCTCGGCGATATGGCCGAGCGTATCCGCGCCCGCATCGCCGAACGCCGCCGCATCCTCGGCGCCGCCGCAGCCGAAGGAATCCAGCACGATGAGGAAGACGCGGCCGCGATTCATGTCAGGAACCATACTCCCCGCCGCGCGCGTCCGCGCACGACGTCGGCGACATCATGATCGTTCAAACTGAACGAAGCGTGAGCGCGGCGACGATCCCTCTTTCGGAGGAGGCGGGGCACGCCGCGGCGCTTGTCTTCCGCCCGCCGATCGCCGATATAGGAAGCGGGAGGTTGGTGGTGGACGTTCCACTCGCCAACCGGGTCAGGTCCGGAAGGAAGCAGCCCCAACGAGATCGGGCGGGTCTCCGTCCAGCCTCCCACCTTCTTCATGCGCCGCTTGCCGTCCTCGCGACGTGCCCGGGCCGGCCGGAATGCGACCGGGGCCGATGACCGAAGACTTCGAACAGCATCGCCCCTCCGCCGACGAACCCGGACTGCCCGGCTTCGCGCCCGCGCCCGCTGCGCCCGCCGTCGTGCCCGGCCCCTATCGCGTTCTCGCCCGCAAATATCGCCCGCAGCGCTTCGAAGACCTGATCGGTCAGGACGCGATGGTGCGCACGCTCGCCAACGCCTTCGAGACGGGCCGCATCCCGCAGGCCTGGATCCTCACGGGCGTCCGCGGCGTCGGCAAGACGACCACGGCGCGCATCCTCGCGCGCGGCCTCAACTTCATCCGCGCCGACGGCTCGGGCGGCCCCACCGTCTCGCTGACCGAAGAGGGCGTGCATTGCCGCGCCGTCATGGAAGGCCGGCACATCGACATTCTGGAGATGGACGCCGCATCCAACACGAGCGTCGACGACGTCCGCCAGATCAACGACGCCGTGCGCTACGCCCCGACCTCGGCGCGCTACAAGGTCTACATCATCGACGAAGTGCACATGCTCTCGAAGAGCGCGTTCAACGCCTTCCTCAAGACGCTGGAGGAGCCGCCTCCTTTTGTTTTTAATGATTCGGCGACCACCGAGATCCGGCAGGTGCCGGTGACGATCCTGTCGCGCTGTCAGCGCTTCGACCTGCGCCGCGTCGAATCCGGCGTGCTGATGAATCATCTCCGCGGCATCTGCGCCAAGGAGGGCGTCACCCTCGAGGACGAGGCGCTCGCGCTGATCGCCCGCGCCGCGGAAGGCTCGGTCCGCGACTCGCTCTCGCTGCTCGATCAGGCCATCGCGCATGGCGGCGGCCACGTCGACGCCGATACGGTGCGCCTGATGCTCGGTCTCGCCGACCGCACCCGCGTCATCGACCTGTTCGAAGCCGTGATGAAGGGCGACGTCGCGACGGCGCTGAAGGAACTGCGCGATCAATACGACTCCGGCGCCGACCCCGCCGCGATCGTCGCCGATCTCGCCGAATTCACCCATTTCGTCACCCGCCTGAAGGTCGTTCCGGGCGCGGCCATGGACGGAGCGGTCTCGGAGACCGAACGCGACCGCGGCATGAAGGCGAGCGTCCTGCCGATGCGCGTCCTCTCCCGCGCCTGGCAGATGCTGCTCAAGGGCCATCGCGAGGTGCTCGACTCGGCCAAACCCGTCGCGGCTGCGGAAATGCTGTTGATCCGCCTCGCCTACGCCTCCGACCTGCCGACGCCGGACGAGGCGCTGAGAAAGCTCTCCGACCGCAGCGAGACCGGAGGCTCCGGCGGTCCGGCGCCCGCCCCGCGCGGCGGGGGCGAGACCGCGAGCCGCGGCGGGCTCGCGATCGCCGCGCGCAGCGAGGCGCAGCCCATGGCCGCGGCTTCGGCGCCCGCTCCCGCCGCCGCGCCGCATCTGCGCCTCGACGGCTTCGGGGCTCTGGTCGCCCTCGCCGAGGAGAAGCGCGACATCGGCGTGAAGATCGCGCTGGAGCGCGACGTCCGCCTCGTCCGCTTCGAGGACGGCCGCCTCGAATTCGCTCCCGCCGAGGGCGCTTCGCCCCAGCTCGCGGCCGACCTCTCCCGCAAGATCTCGGAATGGACGGGCCGCCGCTGGATCGTGGCGCTGTCGTCGGAGGAAGGCGCGCCGACGCTCCGCGAGGTCTCGGAAAAGGAAAAGAGCGAGCGGCTCACGGGCGTGCGCGCCCATCCGCTGGTGCAGGCGGTCATGGATCGATTTCCGGGCGCGCAGATCGTCGCGATCCGCGACGCCGCCGATCCGGCCGTCGAGGCCGTTCCCGTGCCGACCGAGGACGACGATGGAATTCCCGGCGAATTCGGTTTCGATTTCGGCGGGCTGGACGAAGATCACTGATCGGAAGAACGAGCGAGGAGCGACGGCATGAAGGACGTGTTCGGCATGATGAAGCAGGTGCAGGCGATGCAGCAGAAGCTCGCCGACGTGCAGACCGAACTCGAAACCCTCGAAGTCGAAGGCGCGTCGGGAGCCGGAATGGTGAAGGTCGTCGCGACGGCCAAGGGCGCGGTGAAGGCGATCTCGATCGACGATTCCCTGATGAAGGTCGAGGAGAAGGACATTCTCGAAGACCTCGTCCTCGCCGCCCTCAACGACGCCCGCGCCAAGGGCGAGCGCCTCGTTCAGGACAAGATGGGCGCGCTGACCGCCGGCCTGCCGATCCCGCCGGGACTGAAGCTCTTCTGACCGCTCAGACGGGCGCGTAGCCGCCGCGGCCGGACGCGATCGCGTCCTCGAGAAGATCGAGACGGTCCTGCCCCCAGAAGACCTCGCCCTTGCGGACATAGCAGGGCGAGCCGATGACGTCGGCCGCGACCGCGTCCTCGACATGCCGGTCATAGGCCGCGATCACGGGAGCGGAGTCGGCCGCGGCGAGGATCGCCGCCGCATCGAGGCCCGCGCGGCGCAGCAACCCTTCCAGCACGGACTTGTCCGCCAGGTTCAGGTCATGCGCCCAGACGCCCGCGAAGCAGAGGCCCAGATAATCCGCCGGATCATGCCCCGTCATCGCGGTCGCGAGCACGGTGCGGTCCGCGAATTGGAAGTCGAAGGGCCAGAATTTCGGGTGGATCGTCAAAGGCACGCCGCGCCTGTCGCGCCAGCGCTGCATCTCGACGAGACGATAGCGCTGCCGCACCGGATGGCGCTTCGGCAGAACGAGCCCGCCCGTCTGCTCGAAGACCTTGGGCAGAACGACGGGCTTGAAGTTCACCGTCAGCCCGTGGCGCTCGCGCATGGCCATGAAGGGCGCATGGCCGAGATAGGCCCAAGGCGAGGCCAGCGAGAAATAATAGTCGATCGTCTCGGACATCCGCCCGTCTCCTTGCCGTCTTCGACGCCGCGCGTCAGCCGAGGCGCGCGAGCGTGGCGCGGAGTTCCGTGATGGCCTGTTCGATCTCGAGCTTCTGGCGTTCGAGATGCTCGATCTGCTCGGCGACCTGCGCACGGCCGAGCTTGAGCTCCGACGCGCCCTTCTCCTCCGCTTCGAGCATCGCGCGGATCTCGGTGAGGGTGAAGCCGAGATGCTTGCCCTTGAGGATCAGCCCGACGCGCTCGCGGGCGCTCTCGTTGTAGAGCCGCGTCATGCCGGAGCGGCGCGGCGTGATCAGTCCGCGGTCCTCATAGAAACGGAGCGTCCGCAGCGTCACGCCGAATTCGCGCGCGAGATCGCCGATCGTGAACAATTTCTCATCGTTTTCGGTCGCGGACGACTTCCGCGATCCGCGCAGCGAAGCGGCTTTCGCCGCAAGGGCGGGAGATTTGTTCGTATCGCGCAACATGAGGAAACCTGTAGTCTCGAGCCGAAGCTCATCGGGGGAGCGGATGAACGACGTTCCGACTTGAACCTTCCGGACGATGCTCGGAAACGGTCGAAACCGTCTGAGTTGCCGTTAGGGACACTTGACCCTTTTTCGCCATAATTTGCAAGCCCGATCCGTTTCGAAACGCTCGTTTCGGGCATGTCCGGCCTTAACCCGAAATTAACCCTGATTTTGCACGATGCGGATCGAAGAATCGATTTGAGATCGGCCCGTTCCCGATGAGCGCAAGCTTCAAGACCGTAACGTCCCCGCCGCCGGACAGGTCCTCGGACCGCGCGGATGCCGGCGCGGTCGGCGCGCTCATTCGGACGGCGCTGGCTCGCGCCGCCGATCGCGACGACGTCGCTCATCGTCGGGCGCTCGAGGCGCTCGACCTTCTCGCCCGCCGCATCGAAGGCCGGGAAGGCGCGACCGGGCCTGAGGCGACCGCCGAACGGCTCGCCGACATCGGCGAGGGCCAGACGCGGCTCGAACGCCGCATCGACGAACTCGACCGCCGGCTCGCCGCGCCGACCGCCGAGGTCACGGACATCCTCTCTCGGGTCGAAGCGAAGGCGCAGGCCGCCGCCGAAGCGGGAGACAGGATCGGCGATCGTCTCGCAAGAACGCTCGCCGAAGAACGCGCCGCCCTGCGCGTCGCGGTCACGGAACTCGGCGTCGAGGCGACGGCACGGGCCTCGGGCGAGACGGCAGCCGCCGTCGAGAAATCGATGAGGCCTTTGGCCGACGACCTCCGCCGGCTTCTGGAGCGCTTCGAGAGCGGCTTCGAGAACGGCGGCCGCGCCGAACTCGCCAAGGCCTTGGCCGCGCTCGAACAGGAACGCGCCCGTCTGGCCGAATTCCGGGCGGCCGAAGCCGCCCCGGCGGCGCGGACGGCCGAATCCGTCGAAGCCGTCCGGCGGGAAATCCAAGAGATCCGCCTCGTTCAGGAAGCCGCGGACCGCCGTGTGGGCGAAGCGCTGCAACTGCTGCGGAATTCGCTCGAACTGCTCGCCCGACGCGCTTCGGAAGGCGGCGCGTCCGCCGAAGCTCCGAGCGGAGCCGAAGCGCCGCAGGAGGCGCGCGACATGCTGGCCGCGGCCCGCGCCGCCGCCGCCCGTGCGGTCGAAGAGATGGACCGGGCGGAACGGGAGGCGGCCCGAGCCCGTCTTCTGGCCGCGACGCAGCAACGGCCCTCGGCGGCCGCGCGACTGACCGATCCCGAGATCGACGCCCTCACGCGGATCGAGGAAGGATCCGAGACGAACGGTTCCGCGCCGGACAAGGTGCGGGCGCGTTCCGTCGACGAAGCCCTCGATCCGACGCCCGCTCCCGCCGCGGCCGAAACCGGACGGGTCGGCGACGTCGCCGCGACGGAACGGCCGAACGGTCAGGATCTCGCCGAGATCATCCGCTCGATCCGCAACGGGGCCCGGCGCTTGAGCGAGGACGAGAGCGAGGGCAAGTCCGCCGCCCGCCGCCCGCTCCGCAAGCCGTTGACATGGGGTCTCGCCGCGATCGCGCTCGTCGCGGGCGGCGTGCAGACCGTCTCCTGGCTGACGGATCGCGAGGGCGACCGCCCCGCCCTGTCCGAGACGCGCCCGACCGCCGCGCCCCCCGCCGTCGCCGCCGCTCCGGCCGCGCCGGGGCTCCCGCTCGAAGTTCCCGCCGACATGGTCATGGGCTTCGATCCCAACGACGCCGACATGATCTTCCGCGTCGCGATCCGTCATCTCGACGGCACGGGCGTCCCGCGCGACGGAGCGATCGCCGAACGCTGGCTGCGCATGGCCGCCGACAAAGGCTCGGCCAAGGCCGCCTATCGGCTCGGCACGATCCATGAGAAGGGGCTCCTGGGCACGCGCGACGCCGAACGGGCCAAGGAGTGGTACCGGAAGGCCGCGGACGGCGGCAACGTCGCCGCCATGCACAATCACGCCGTGATGCTCGCCGGCGGCGAACGGCCCGATTTCGCGCAGGCGGTCGTCTGGTTCCGCAAGGCCGCCGAATTCGGTCTTCGGGACAGCCAATACAACGCCGCCGTTCTCGCGGCGCGGGGCCTCGGAGGCCCCGTCGACCTGACGAGCGCCTACGTCTGGTTCTCGCTCGCGGCCGCGAACGGCGACTCCGCCGCCGCGGGTCGCCGCGACGAAGCCGCGCGGAGGCTCGATCCCGCAGCTCTGGCCGCGGCGAAGGCGCAGCTTCAGGCCTTTCGGGTCAGGACGCCCGACCCCGCCGCGAACGAACCCGCGAGCGGCGTCTAGCCTGCGCGCTTCGCCTCGATCCGGTCCCAGATCGCCGCGGCGAGATCCGGCCCGCCGAGCCGCTTGATCGCGCGGACGCCCGTCGGCGACGTCACGTTGATCTCGGTGAGATGTCCGTCGATCACGTCGATGCCGACGAAGAGCAGCCCGCGTTCGCGCAGCGCGGGGCCGATCCGGTCGCAGATCTCCCGCTCGCGCGGGCTCAGCATCGTGGTCTCCGCCGCCCCGCCGCGCACCATGTTCGAACGGATGTCGTTCTCCGCCGGAACGCGGTTCACCGCGCCGAGCGGCTCGCCGTCGACGAGGATGATGCGCTTGTCGCCCTTCACCACCGCCGGCAGGAAGCGCTGCACCACCCAAGGCTCGCGGAACATGGTCGAGAACAGGTCGAACAAGGATCCGAAATTCGGATCCTTGTCGCCCGTCTTGAACACCGCCGCCCCGCCGTTGCCGTAGAGCGGCTTCATCACGATCTCGCCGTGCTCGGCGCGGAAGGCCTCGATGGCGTCGCGATCCCGCGTGATCAGCGTCGGCGGCATCAGTTCCGGGAATTCGGTGACGAAGATCTTTTCCGGCGCGTTGCGGACATGGGCCGGATCATTGACCACCAGCGTGCGCGGATGGACGCGCTCGAGCAGATGCGTGCTCGTGACATAGGCCATGTCGAAGGGCGGATCCTGCCGGAGCAGCACGACGTCGATCGCCTCGAAGCCGCGCGTCCGCGCCTCCCCGAGCACGAAATGCTCGCCCTGCACGTCCTTCACCGCCAAGGAGCGCATCGGCGCGGACACGACGCCGTCGCGCATCGAAAGCGCCTCGGGCGTGAAATACAGAATCTCGTGTCCCCGGGCCTGCGCTTCGAGCAGCAGGGCGAAGGTGGAATCGCCCGCGATCTTGATGCGTTCGATGGGGTCCATCTGGACCGCGACGGTCAGTCTGCGCACGAAGGCCTCTCCCGCGATGTCGTCGTGCAACGCTTAGCCGCTCAAAGGCCCAGCGTGAAGGCGTCGGGCACATGGGAGGGCGGACGCCAGGGCGCGACGAGCACCGCATCGGCCCTCAGCGTGAAGCTCGCGGCCCACGGATTGCGCGCGAGCCAATGCTTGACGGCCCGCGAGAACCGCGCCCGCTTGACGCCGTCGATCGCCAGCAAGGCCGTCTCGCGATCCCTGCGGGCCTTCACCTCCACGAAGGCGACGACCCCGCGGCGCACGGCGACGATGTCGATCTCGCCGCCGAAGCCCGCATGACGACGCGCGAGGATCCGCCATCCCTTCAGCATCAGGAACACCGCCGCGAGATTCTCCGCGAACAGTCCGCGGCCGAGGCGTTCCCTCCGCTCCGCGGCGCGCCGGGCGTTCACCGCTCGCCGTCCCCCGGCACGCTCTCCGCGGCCGTCGCCAGCGCCACCGCCCGGGCATAGACCTGCCGCTTCGGCAGCCCCGTCTCCTGAACCGCGACGGCGACCGCGTCCTTCACGGAAAGGCGCTGCAGATGGCGCCGCAGACGCTCGTCGAGATCGCCGTCGTCGGCTTCGGGAGCCGTCTCCAGAGGCGGGCCGATCAGCACGACGATCTCGCCCTTGGGAGTCGGCGCCTCCGCGAAGTCGCGCGCGAGTTCGGGCAGGGTCCCGCGCTTCACCGTCTCGAAGAATTTGGTCAGTTCCCGCGCCACCGCGGCGGGGCGGGGGCCGAGCACCGAGGCGGCGTCGGCGAGCATCTCGGCGACCCGCCGCGGCGACTCGAAGAAGACCAGCGTCCCCGGGATCGGCGCAAGCGCCGACAGGCGTTCCCGCCGCGCCGTCGCCTTGGGCGGCAGAAAGCCTTCGAAGAAGAAACGGTCGGTCGGCAGGCCCGCGACCACGAGCGCGGCCAGAACGGCGGAAGGGCCGGGAACCGTCGTCACCGGATGGCCCGCTTCGAGGACCGCTTCGACGAGCTTGAAGCCGGGGTCCGAGACGAGCGGCGTCCCCGCATCCGAGACGATGGCGAGCGCGCCGCCGGAGGCGAGGCGCTCGAGGATCCGGGGGCGCATCTCCGCCGCATTGTGTTCGTGATAGGCGAGGAGCGGCGTGGTGATGCCGTAATGCGCCAGAAGCACCCGCGTGACCCGCGTGTCCTCGGCCAGGACGGCGTCCGCGGCGGCCAGAACCGAAAGGCCGCGCAGCGAAATGTCCTTGAGATTGCCGATCGGCGTCGCGACCACATGGAGGCCGGGCGCGATCGGCTCCGCCTCCGCCTGAAGACCGAGAAGCGTGAAGGCCGAGCGGGTCGGCGCATCGGAGGGGAGTGGTCGACGCAGGCTCATGCCCCATCTTCGCACGGCGCGGCCGCGCTTAGAAGCTTCGAGGGCGGTTGCGTGCACGGGCGCGAATTGCGATGGAAGATGAAGCCCGAGAGGAGGATCAGTCGGTGCCGCAGTCTTCGTCAGCCGTCTTCCGCGCGGGCCTCGTCGCCGCCGCGGCCCTGTTCCTGTCGGCCTGCGCGGGCGACGTCGGCCGTTTCCGGGACGGCGCGCGCGTCGAAGGCGCTCCGCCCGCCTCCGCTCCCGCGCCCTCCGAAGGGCGCTCGGTCGCGCTGATCCTGCCGCTCGGCGCTCCCGGCAATGCGGGCGTCGTCGCGCAGTCGATGCGGAACGCGGCGGAACTCGCCGTCGAGGAATACAAGGGCGCGAAGATCCGCCTGATCGTGAAGGACGACGGCGGAACGCCCGACGGCGCGCGCGCCGCCGCATCGGCGGTGCTCTCCGAAGGTGCGGAGGTGGTGCTCGGGCCGCTGCTGGCCCCCTCCGTCCAGTCCGCCGCGCAGGTGCTCCGCTCCGCCGGACGCCCCATGATCGCCTTTTCCACGGACGCCTCGGTGGCGGGCCGCGGCGTGAATCTGCTGAGCTTCATGCCGGAAAACGACATCGACCGCGTCGTCGAATTCGCGGCGCAGCGCGGCAAGCGCTCCTTCGCCGCGCTGGTTCCCGAAGGCGCCTACGGCAATGTCGCGGCGGCGGCCTTCCAGGCCGCGGTGACCCGGCGCGGGCTGAGCCTCGCGACGGTCGAACGCTATGCGCCGGGCGGCGAAGCCGACGCGGCCAAGGCCCTCACGGGGCTTCGCGTATCCTTCGACGCGCTCTTCGTCCCCGAGAACGGAGAGAGGGCCGCGGCGGTCGGGCAGGCCCTCGCGGATGCCGGGGTGGACGCCAAGCGCGTCCAGATCCTCGGCTCCGGCGTGTGGGACGATCCGCGCGTGCAGCGCGTGCCGCAGTTCCAGGGCGGCTGGTACGCCGCGCCCGACAAGGCGGGCTTCAACGCCTTCGCCCAGCGCTACCGGGCGCGCTTCGGCTCCGAACCGACGCGCATCGCGAGCCTCGCCTATGACGCCGTGTTCCTGGTCGGCGTGCTCGGCGAGAAATACGGCGCCGACGCCTTCTCCGAGGCGACCCTGACCAACCCCGACGGCATCCTCGGAACCGACGGGCTCTTCGCCTTCCGCCCCGACGGTACCGGTCGACGCGCCTTGGCGGTGCTTCAGGTGGGGAACGGTTCGGCGCAGGTGATCGCGCCCGCCCCGCGCAGTTTCGCGCCGGCCGGGCAATAACGCCGGATCAACCTCCGGTCGGTTGTCCCGCAGACGCGGGCCGTGCAACCGTCCCGAGATGTCGAGCCCGCATGACCTCATCAGGAAGCTCGCCGCGCGCGCGGAGGGGCCCGAGGCCGCCTTCGCGGCCTTCGAGGCCTGGGGTTTCGAACGGGCCGTCTTCGCCGATTTCTCCCTCGAGAACGGGACGGGTCTGCTGCGCGGCGCCTCGCCCGACTATCCGTCCGACTGGCTTCGGCTCTACGCTTCGGAGGATCTGGGCCGCGTCGATCCGGTGCTGCGTCGCGCCCGCAGCAGCGTCACGCCGATCGAATGGGCGTCCGTCGCCGCGGATACGTCGGCCCGCCGCTTCTTCGCCATGGCGCAAGCCAACGGCGTGGGGCGTCACGGCGTCACCATCCCGATCCATGCGCCGCGCGGCGGCTTCGCCGTCCTGTCGCTCAGCGCCGATTGCAGCGAAGCGGCTTGGCGCGGCCTTCTCGACATCCGGACGGCGGACGCGGTCCTCGTCGCGCATCACCTGCTCGCATCGTCGTGGCGGCTCCCGGAGCCGCCGCCCGCCCTTTCCGCGCGCGAAGCGGAATGCCTCCGCTGGTGCGCCGCCGGCAAGACCGTGCTCGACATCGCGGCCATCATCGGCGTGAGCGAGCGGACGGTGCGCTTCCATCTCGAAAACGCGCGCCGCAAACTCGATGCCGTCAACAGCCGGCATGCAGCCGCAAGGGCACTGCAGTTCGGACTCATCTCCTGCGGTTGAGCGGACCCTGTATTTTCGGCCGGCTGTCGCCGCCGCCGGAGCCGGCCTAGCTTGAGAAGGGCGTCGGATACGGAAAACCGCCGCTTCGCAAAGACGACGAACGCCGCGGCCTCCGCCCCCAGACGGATGAGCCGTGCGTAAAGCCCGGCTCTCCGCTTTTCGGAGAGTCGGGCAAACGTCTCAGGTCGCCAGCCGCGCCACGAGATGATCGATCACGGGAACGCCGAGCGGCGTCGCGCGGATGCGGCCGTCCGCGGCGGGCTCGAGAAACCCGCTCTCCGTCAGTGCGCGCAGCTCCGCCTCATCGAAGAGCCGCCCGGAAAGCCGCTCGAAACGGGCCGCCGAAACGCCTTCCTTCAGCCGAAGACCCATCAGCAGCATCTCGTCGGCCTGTGCGGCGCGGTCGAGTTCTTCGCGCTCCACGACCGCGTCCTCGCCCGCCTCGATGCGGTCGCGCCATGTTTCGGGATGTTTCTCGAAGACGAGCGCCTCGCGGCGGTCTCCGTCCGCAAGCCGCGCATGCGCGCCGGGCCCGACGCCCGCATATTCGCCGTAACGCCAATAGACGAGGTTGTGGCGGCTTTCGGCCCCGGGCCGGGCGTGATTGGAGATCTCATAAGCGGGCAGCCCCGCCGCCCCGCAGATCTCCTGCGTGACGTCGTAGAGCCCGCGCGCGAGATCCGGATCGGGAACCGAGAGCTTTCCCGCCTTGTGCAGTCGCTCGAACATCGTGCCGGGCTCGATGGTGAGCTGGTAGAGCGAGAGGTGCTCGGCCGCGCGCGCGATCGCCTCGCGCAGTTCCGCCTTCCACGCCTCGGGCGTCTGGCCGGGCCGCGCATAGATCAGGTCGAAGGAGTACCGTTCGAAGATGCGGGCCGCCGTCCCCACGGCGGCCAAGGCTTCCTCGACCGAATGCAGCCGCCCCAACGCTCGGAGATCGCCGTCGTTCAGGGCCTGAATGCCCATGGACAGACGGTTGACCCCCGCCGCCCGATAGCCCGCGAGCCGTCCCGCCTCGACGCTGGTCGGATTGGCCTCGAGCGAGACTTCGACGTCGGAGGCGACGGACCAATGCGCCGCGACGGCGTCGAGCAGCGCGCCCACCGTGTCCGGCCGCATCAGCGAAGGCGTTCCGCCGCCGAGAAAGATGCTCGTCACCGTCCGGCCGCGCGTGCGCTCCGCCTGCGCGGCGATCGAGCGGACGAAGGCCGAGACGAAGCGCTCCTCGGCGACGGGCGCGCTGCGGACATGGCTGTTGAAGTCGCAATAAGGGCACTTCGCCGCGCAGAAGGGCCAATGCAGATAGACGCCGAAGCCGGGGGCGTCCGGCCCCACGGGGACCGCGGGAACGGTCTTCACCCCAGCACCTTCTCGGCCAGCGCCGCGAAGGCGCGCGCGCGATGCGACAGGCCGAGACCGAGCGGCGGCAGGCCGTGCTTCTCCTCCGGCGTCATCTCGCCGAAGGTCCGCTCATGGCCGTCCGGCCGGAACATCGGATCATAGCCGAAGCCGCTCGGCCCGCGGGGCGGATGCACGAGCGTGCCGTCCACGCGCCCTTCCACCTCGACGGCATGGCCGTCGGGCCAGGCCACGCAGAGCGCGGAGACGAACCACGCCCGGCGGGTCTCGGGCGCCGTCGCGCCCTGCGCCTGCAGCAGCTCCTCGATCCGCCGCATCGCGAAGTCGAAATCCTTGTCGGGGCCGCCCCAGCGCGCGGAATAGATCCCCGGATCGCCGCCGAGCGCGGCGACGCAGATCCCCGAATCGTCGGCGAAGGCGGGCAGGCCCGAGGCCCCGGCCGCGGCATGCGCCTTGATCGCAGCATTGGCCGCGAAGGTCGTGCCCGTCTCCTCCGGTTCGGGGAGCCCGAGCTCGCCCGCCGAGACGGCCTCGACGCCGTAGGGCGCGAGAAGGGCGCGCATCTCCTTGAGCTTGCCCGCATTATGCGTGGCGACGACGATCCGTCCCGAGAGGCGGCGCATGAGGGTCATCCGCGGATCGCGGCCTTCTGCAGGGTCACGAGATCGGCGATGCCCGCCCGCGCGAGGCGCAGCAGCGTGCCGAGTTCCTCTTCGGAGAAGGGCGCCCCTTCGGCCGTGCCCTGCACTTCGACGATGCCGCCCGAACCCGTCATCACGAAATTGGCGTCCGTGCCGCAGGCCGAGTCTTCGGGATAATCGAGATCGAGCACGGGCGTGCCCTTGTAGATGCCGCAGGAGATCGCCGCGACGTGATCCTTCAGCGGCATGGTCGCGATCATGGAGCGGCCGTGCATCCAGGCGAGACAGTCATGCAGCGCGACCCATGCGCCCGTGACCGCCGCGGTGCGCGTGCCGCCGTCGGCCTGGATCACGTCGCAATCGACGATGATCTGCTTCTCCCCCAGCACCGCGAGATCGACCACGGCGCGAAGGCTGCGCCCGATCAGGCGCTGGATTTCCTGCGTCCGCCCGCTCGGCTTGCCGCTCGTGCTTTCGCGGCGGGTCCGCTCCTGCGTGGCGCGGGGCAGCATCGAATATTCCGCCGTCACCCAACCGCGGCCCGTGCCGCGGAGCCACGGCGGACCGCGCTCTTCCAGCGACGCCGCGCAGAGCACATGCGTATTGCCGAACTTCACGAGGCAGGAGCCCTCGGCATAGCGCGCCACGCCGCGCTCGAGCGAAACGGGGCGGAGTTCGTCGGGGCGGCGATGGGAAGGACGCATGCGTCGGCGGCTTTCGCTGGTGGGGATGCGCCCTTCTAGGGCCCGCGGCGCACAGGGGCAAGCGCGCGGCGTCTTGATCGCCGGGCGATGCGCGCGCACATTCCCCTGCATGAGCGTCACCTCCCCCGATCCCGCCCTGCAGGCCGCCGCCGGGCGCTCGCTGATCGACATCAACGAGCGCTCGCGCGAGATCTTCCGTCGCATCGTCGAAAGCTACATCGCGACGGGCGAACCCCTGGGCTCGCGCAATCTGTCGCGCATCCTGCCCATGACGCTGTCGCCCGCCTCCGTCCGCAACGTGATGGCGGATCTGGAAGACGCGGGCCTGATCTACGCGCCGCATACGAGCGCGGGACGCCTGCCCACCGAGACGGGCCTCCGCTTCTTCGTCGACGGCATGCTGGAGATCGGCGACGTGCCCGCCGAGGAACGGGACCGCATCGAGGCCGGAATCCGGGCGGGCGGAAACACGCGCACGCTGGAACAGACGCTCGCGGAAGCGACCCGGCTCCTGTCGGGCCTCTCCCGCGGCGCGGGCGTCGTCGTCACGACCAAGGCTTCCGCGCCGCTCAAGCACATCGAATTCGTGCGTCTGGACACCGCGCGCGCCCTCGTCGTCCTCGTCACGGAGGACGGCGCGGTCGAGAACCGCATCGTCGATCTTCCGCCGGGCCTGCCCGCCTCGGCGCTCGTCGAGGCGTCCAACTATCTCTCGGAGCGCATCCGCGGCCGCACGCTTTCGGACATGCGCGACGAGATCGACGCCGCGCGCCGGGCGGCCGAAAGCGAACTCGACGCGCTGACGGCCGAACTCGTCGAGACGGGCCTCGCCAGCTGGGCGGGCGACGCCGCGGGCCGCCGCCTGATCGTCCGGGGACAGTCCAATCTGCTCGACGACCTGAAGGCGTCGGAGGATCTCGAGCGCATCCGCCTGCTTTTCGACGATCTCGAACGGCAGAAGGACGTGATCGACCTCGTCGCGCGGGCCGAACAGGGCGACGGGGTCCGCATCTTCATCGGCTCGGAGAACCGACTCTTCTCCTTGTCGGGATCCTCCCTCATCGCCGCGCCCTTCCGCGACGCGCAGCAGAAGATCGTCGGCGTCGTCGGCGTGATCGGTCCGACGCGGCTCAATTACGCGCGCATCGTTCCGATGGTCGACTACACCGCCAAAGTGGTCGCGAAACTGCTCGAAGGCGGCCGCTGAGCTTCAGGACAGACGGATCGTGGCGACGCCCGCGACCGCGAGCAGGATCGCGAGCCAGCGCAGCCGCCCGATCGTCTCGCCGAGAAACAGCGCCGCCAGCACGGTGCCGAACAGCACGCTCGTCTCGCGGATCGCGGAGGACGGCGCGACGGGCGCATGCATGAAGGCGTAGAGCACCAGAAGATAGGAGCCCATCGAGAGGAAGGAGGCGAGAAAGCCGAAGGCCAGGTTGTCGCGCAGCATCCGCCCGACATGGACGCCCTCGAAATGCTGGAGAAGCGGCAATCCGAGGGCCGTCACGATCGCCACCGCCGCCCCATAGGCGAAAGGATCGCCCGCCGCCCTCACGCCCTGTGCGTCGGTGATCGAAAAGATCGCGGTGCAGACCGCGACGCCCATCGTGAAGAGCAGCCCCTTGCGGTCGAGCCCCTCTCCCGTCCGTGCCGATTTGGCGAGCAGCAGCACCGCCAGCGAGACGATCACCATGCCGACGAGCACGCCCGCCCCGGGCACGGCGCGTCCGAGCAGCCCGAATTCGATCAGCGCGACCAGAAGCGGAGCGGTTCCGCGCGACAGCGGATAGGCGAGCGACAACGGCAGCCGACGATAGGCGGCCATGGTCAGTCGGATCGCCAGAAGATTGAAGCAGAAGCCGACGGCGAGCCAGAACCACGCCTCGGGCACGGTCGGCAGACCGCGCCAGGCGGCGATGGGCAGCGAGGTGAAGCCCGCCGCGATGACGACAGCACCGAAGGCCGCCCCCGGTTCCGGGCGGCTGCGCGCGATCGCGTTCCACCCCGCATGAAGCACGGCGCTGCCGAGTGCGGCGAGGAAGGCGAGCAGGGTCATGGACGTTCCGGGAAGCGGTCGACCTCACCTTAACCGGCAAAGCCGCAACGTCGATGCGCGCGGACGCGCAGCGCCATGCGCACGCTGCATGGCCGCGTCAGCCGATCGAAAGCGACACCTCGCCGAGACCCTCGATCATCGCGGAGAGCTTCACGGGCGCGTCGAACACTTTCGGGGTCGTCAGGCTGCCCGTGGTGACGAGCTGACCGGCCTTGAAACCTCCGAACGGATTGTCCTGATCGTTGATGCAGGCGACGATCGGCGCGAGCGGGTCGCCCAGCGGATGCCCGACCACTTCCTGCTGCACCACCCCGTCGGCGCGATAGACCGTCCGGAAGCCGACCATGTCCTTCATCGCCGAGACCGGGATCGCGGCGCCGGTGATGTAGCCCGCATTGCCCATATTGTCGGCCAGCCAGGCGGGAAACGGCGCGGCGGGCGGCGACTTCTCGAAACGGCTCGCGATCAGTTCGACGCCGACGACGGCGTGGTCCAGCACGGCGAGGACCTCGTCGCGGGCATAGGGCCGGCCCGGCCGCAGCGGAAGATCCGACTTCAACGTGAAGGCCAGCTCGATCTCGACCAGAAAACCCTCCTGCGGGATCGGCCAGGCGCTCCCGCTCGGGCGGATGTTTTCGGCGAACATCGGCGCGAAGGCGGCGACGCCGTCGGGCGTGGCGACCTTCCAGCCGCCGACGGACGCCCCGAGTTCACGCGCGACGGCCGCCTGAACCGCCATGGAGTCGGAGCGGACGAGCGCATGCGCCGCCGCGCCCACGGGCATGCGGCGTCCTGCGCGATAAGCGGCGACGAAAGCGGAGGTCAGTTCTGCGGCGGACATGGTCTCTTCCGGGGAATCACGCGAGGGAAGCCTAGACTGGACCGCCCGCGCCCGGAGCGCCAGCGGGATCAGGCGGCGCGCGTCTGCGCCTTTCGGGCGGCTCCGCTTTTGTCGTCCTTGATCTTGCCCCGCCCCTTGCCGCGGGGCTTCTCACCGCGGGCCGCGTCGAGGTGGCCCGCGGCCTCGATCAGCGTCTTCAGCCCGGGCTCGACCACGAGCCCCGACGCCTCGGCGATCGTGAAGAGGCCCGTGCTGCGCTCGGCCGCCTCCTTGAAGATCGCCCTGCGCTCCTCGACCCGCATCAGATGCACGTCGACCGAAGCCAAGGTCCAATGATCCTCGCGCCGCTTCCAGAACCGGTAGGAACCCAGCGGCTTCTTGGCCGTCTTGCCGATCAGTCCCGCCTCTTCGAGAGCCTCGCGCGCCGCGCTCTTGTGCGGCGGCAGCCCCGCGATCGGATTTCCCTTGGGAATCGTCCAGCGGCCCGAGCCGCGGCTCGTCACGAGCACCACGCGCGTCACCCCGTCGGGACACGATACCAGCGGAATGACGCCGAGCTGAACGAGCTCGGCGCCGCCGTCCTCCGCAAAGGGCGTGCCCTCGAAACGTCCCTGAACTTTTCCCATCGGCGGCCCCCCGCGCAACGAATCCCGCAGATTCAGAATAGACGCTCCCAAATCCTGCACAAGAGTATTCTTCCTCTAGGGAAGATACGTCATCCGAATGACGTCAATTATTTTTCTCCGCGTCATACCGCGCCTTCGTCTCGGCATTCATCGGATAAAGCCCGGGAAGCGGCAGTCCCTTCTCGACCTCGTCCATGATCCAGGCTTCCATCCGCTCCTGTTCAGGCGCGGTCGCCAGCACGGCGTCCAACAGCGCGGCGGGGATCACCACCGCACCGTCGTCGTCGACCACGATCACGTCGTCGGGGAACACCGCCACGCCGCCGCAGGCGATCGGCTGCTGCCAATCCACGAAGGTCAGCCCCGCCACGGAGGGAGGCGCGGCCTGACCGTTGCACCACACCGGGAGCCCCGTGCCCAGCACGCCCGCGAGATCGCGGACCACGCCGTCGGTGACGAGCGCGGCTACGCCCTTCTTGACCATGCGCGCGCAGAGGATGTCCCCGAAGATGCCCGCATCGGTGACGCCCATCGCGTCGACGACGGCGATGCAGCCGTCGGGCATCGCCTCGATCGCGCCGCGGGTCGACTTCGGCGACGACCAGGATTCCGGCGTGGCGAGATCCTCGCGGCCGGGCACGAAGCGCAGCGTGAAGGCGCGCCCGACGAGCCGCGGCTGACCCGCACGCAGCGGCCGCGTTCCGCGCAGCCACACATTGCGCAGCCCCTTCTTCAGCAGCACCGTCGTGATCGTGGCGGTGGAAACGCGGGAAAGGGTGTCGATCACGGACGGGTCGAGCGACATGATTCTGTCCTTCGAAAATCGGGGACGTCCCGTTTAGTCGACCCTGCCGGAGCGGTCCAGCCGGAGCCGTTCCCGCAAGACGGCGCTATCCGCGGAAGACCATCGTCCCGCCTTCGAGGCCGACGGCCGCGACATCGCCCTCGGCCTCGGCCTCCGCGAGGCCCCCGAGCATCCGTTCGAGCGCCGCGGCCCGGTCGAGCCCGTCGTCGAACAGGTCGCGGAACTCTCCCGGCCCCGTCCGCGCCAAGGCCACGAGCTTGTGGATCACCACGAGAGCGTCGTCGTCGACCGTCGCGATCCAGCCGTGCTCGTATCGCGCCGCGTCGTTCATGCGATGCAGCGCGAGAAGCAGCTCCGCCCGGTCGGTGACGTCCGAGGAGATCGTCGAGGGCAGATCGACCTCGACCGTCAGAAGCCCCGGCGCACGCGACGCGAGGAAGGCCCGCGCCGTGAAGTCGCCGAAGCCGAATTCCAGCACGCCGCCGGGCTCCGGCTTCTCGCCGTGGCCGGCCGTCTCCGCCACGAAGTCGCGCACGAGATCATGAAAACGACGTTCGTCGGTCTGCGATGCGTTCATGGCGGAGGGGCTCGTCCTCAGGCGTTTCACGCGACGGCGGGATGGCGCGACACCACGTTCAACGGGTGCTCGCGCGGCGACGTCGCCGCATCATAACGGCCGAACTTGTCGACGTCCCAGGCCTTCGCCTGCTTCATGCATTCGATGCCGAACGCGACCGCGCTGTCCTCCGCCTCGCCGGCGGCGATGCCGTTCATGACCGTCTCCCAGGATTCGGGTCGGCCGTCGCGCCGCGCCTGGGCCGCCTGGAGCTGCCCCTGACCTTTGTTGCAGTCGTTGATCGCCCCAATCAGGTTTTCGGCGTCCCCATGGCGTCCCCGCGCCTTCAGGCCCGTCTCCACGATCGACGCGCCCATGGCGAAAAGATCGCGCGCATAACCGGCATAGGCGCCGCCGGGCATCAGATAGGCCTCCGTGCCGGTCGAGGCCGCGAGCCTGTTGTCATTCTTCGAAACCTTCTGCAGGCCGGAGAAGTCGATGATCTTGACCTCGCCCGAAGAGGAATCATGGATCATGTTGGCGGGCTTGATGTCGCCGTGGACGAAACCGTGCGAGCCCAGCTGCTTCAGCGCGTCGAGGCCGCTGCTCGCCACGCTCTTCATCTGCGACGAGGAAATCTTGTCGAAGAGGCGGAACTGATTTTCCGTTTTGCCGTAATCCGCGTCGGCGACCAGTTGCTTGCCCTTGGCGCGCTCCATCACGATTCCCGAGATCTCGAGCTTGGACTGCCCGGTCGTCAGCTTCTCGGTCGACCAGGTCTTGAAGAACTTGCCGCCCGGCACGGCATGGAAGGTCGTTCCGCCCGGCCCGGTTTCCCGCACGATATAGACCGACGGCTTCACCACATGCGTGATGTCGCCCTTCATCCAGGCCGCCGCGGATTCGCCGTGGCGGTTCAGCCGGATCTTGGGCGGTTCACCGGCCGGAGCGTTCGACTCCCAGGCTCTTTCCGACCATTTATCGTAGATCGCCTTTTCTTCCGTCGTGACCTTCTTGAGGTTGTAACCGACTTGCTCGTATTTGAGGTAAGCCTTTATCTCGTTCAGCACGGCGGCCGGAAAATCTCGACGATCGTGATACCTGTAGCCGTCGACGGCGTCCATGAACTCCGCATAGCTCATCTGATCGACGGAGCGCCCGCTCGACGATCCTTCGAGCGTGATCACCGGAAGCTTGGATTCCGCGCTTTCCATGATCTCCTTGAACACGCATTTCTGCCCGCGATAGGAAATCTCGGAAACCTTGCCGTAGGCGCCCTCGCCAAGGAGGTCGCCCGCACGCGGTTCGCGGATACCGATCTTGCCGAGCGCTTCGGCAAGGGAGGCGCCGGATTCCGCCTTCAGCGTCTCGATGAAGCGGACGACCTGCTGGCTTTCGAGACCCTTGCCGCCGCGCTGCGTCCGGTATTTTTCGAACTCGGCCAGAACGTCCTTGGAGGCGCCCGCCCTCTCCAGCAGCGCCCCGAGAGCCTCGCCCGCCCGTTCCAAGCGCCCGCTGCTGGCGAAGTGCTTCATGCCGTCGGCGTTCCGGAACTTCATCTCGGCGTCCTTCGACGTGTGCAGCAGTCGCAGCACGCCGGTCTTGCCGTTCAGGTCCGATTTCAGCGCAGAGAGGATGTCGTTCGCATCGTTGCGCTCAACGTCCTTCAGACGTGCCGCGACATCTTCGCCGCGCGTCGCGACGGATCCTCTGATTCCGGTCAGGGTTACGGCCATCTCTCGGTCTCCCTCGATTTCGTTGCGGTCCGTCGACGCGCGTTCTTGCTCCGCTCCGAAGCAGGAATTTGCAGAAAACGACGCCGCTTCACAACTTCGACTTTCAACATCTCGAGGATGAAACTTTTCGTCGGGCGCGACCGTGCGCCGGCGCACAAGGCGCGAGGCAAGGAGATCCGGCGCGCGACTCGCCCATCGCCCTGCGATGATGGTATGAGTCGTGCCGTTTGAAGGCTTTTTCAGTCGTGGTTCGTCGGCGCGCTCCTCACGGAGCGGGATCGGCGTTCAGGAGATTTCGGTGATGAAGGATTGCGGATCGGCGATGCGCCGGGGCGTCGCGGAACGATCATCGCGGGACGGTGGCGGAGGGAGAGGGATTCGAACCCTCGATACGGTTTCCCGTATACACACTTTCCAGGCGTGCGCCTTCAACCACTCGGCCACCCCTCCGGAGCGTTCCGGAACGACGTTCGACGGAACGAGGGGTCGATTATACCAATCCGGGCCGCCCCACAAGCGCCGCGACGGGACCGCGGGCTTCGGACGGGAGGCGCGTTCGTGACCCTCGTGCTCCGCCTCTACGGATGGCTGGCCCTGTTTCTCGGCATCGCCCTGTTCGTCGTCGATCTTCAATTGTCGGGCTATCATGGCCGCTTCGTGCTGCGCAGCAACGGCGCGTTGCTCGACATGTTCGGCGTCGCGGGCGCGACCTCCTTCGACTACGGGCTTCATCCGACCTCATGGGCTTGGCGATTCCTTCTCGGACCCCTCGTCGAGATGCCCGCGGCGGCCATGTTCGCCGTCATCGGCACGATCACGCTTGCGCTGTTCCGGAAACGCACCAAATTCACGGATGATTGAGCGGCGAACCGTCGCCGCCCCGTGGAGACGAACCATGTTGTTCTCGCGCCGCCCCGAAATGCCCCGCCCGGGAGAAGCCTTGCCGGGCCGCGAGACGCCGATCGCAGCCGCGGTCGCCCATTTCGTGACGAAGAGGCCGCTGAAGGGCCCTTATCCGCCGGGTTCCCGGGGCGTGCTCTTCGGAATGGGCTGCTTCTGGGGCGCCGAACGGAAATTCTGGACGCTGCCGGGCGTCTGGGTCACGGCCGTCGGCTATGCGGGCGGGGAGACGCCGAACCCCACCTATGAAGAGGTCTGTTCGGGACGCACCGGGCACACCGAAGCGGTTCTCGTCGTCCATGATCCGGCGGTCGCGTCCTTTTCGGACCTGCTGAAGATCTTCTGGGAGAACCACGATCCGACGCAGGGCATGCGGCAGGGCAACGACGTCGGCACGCAATATCGTTCGACGATCCATGTCGACGAGGATCTGCTGCCGCAGGCCGTCGCCTCGCGCGATGCCTATGGCGCGGCTCTCGGAGACCGCGGCTACGGCGCGATCACGACCGAGATCGGCGGGCCGGTCCCCTTCTATTTCGCCGAGGCCTATCACCAGCAATATCTGGCGAAGAACCCCAACGGCTATTGCGGCCTCGGCGGCACGGGCGTCGCCTGTCCGGTCGGTCTCGGAGCGGCCTGAGGCGGAGCGGTCTTGAACCCGTCGCAACGGCATGGCAAGCGGTGACGCGAAGGCCATGCCCGGAGCTTTTGATGAAATCCGTCGAGAACGCCCTCGAAAGATTCCTGTTCGCCAGCCGCTGGCTGCTCGCGCCCTTCTATGTCGGGCTCGTCTTCTGCCTCGCCTTCCTGCTCTTCAAGGCGGGACAGGAGCTGATCCATTTCGCCACGATCATCCCGACGGCCAAGGAATCGGAAGTGATCCTCGGCGTGCTGGCCATCATCGACCTCACCTTCACCGGGTCGCTGATCGTGATCGTGATCTTTTCGGGCTACGAGAACTTCGTCTCGAAGATCGACATCGGCGAGCACAAGGACTGGCCCGAATGGATGGGCAAGATCGACTTCACCGGGTTGAAGCTCAAGCTGCTCTCCTCGATCGTCGCGATCTCGGGCATCCAGCTGCTCAAGGCCTTCATGGACCTCAAGAACCTCACGGACCGGGAATTGATCTGGTACGTGGTGATCCACATGGTGTTCGTGATCTCGGGCATCCTGCTCGCCTGGACGGACAAGCTGTCGGAGCAGTCCAAGCGCCATTGAGCCCGAGAACGCGAGGGGCTTACCGCTCCGGGCGGCGGGGCGCGAACAGATAGACGAGGGTCGCGGCGGCGAGCAGCGCGCCGAAAATGCCGTGGAGCGCGGCATAGGCCGATGCGGGCGAATGCCCCCCGGCCGCCGCCGCCTCGATCAGTCGACCCGAAAACCACTGCATCAGCCCCGCCCCGCCGATGAACAGGAAGTTCAGCGCGGTCACGCCCCGGCCCAGCAGATGCGGCGGAAAGAACGGCCGCGCATGGGCCATCAGAATGCCGTAGGTCATGGCGACCGCGCCGAAGGCGGCGTAGAGCGCCAACGCCGCCGCCGCGGAATGCGCCCCGAAGAGGGCCAGTCCGGCGAGGGCGAGACCGGCCCCGACGCTGCCGAACAGGACCGTCCGCTTCGGATCTCCGAACAGCCTTTCGAGCGGGCCGTAGGCGAGGGCGCCGAGGGTCATCGCCGCGGCCATGAGCAGCGCCGCTCGGCCGCGCGCGGCGACGTCGTAGCCGTGCACCTCCCCGAAGAAGGGGGCGATCCAGAGGCTGCGCAGCGCCGCCACGCCCGCATAGCTGACGAGGACCAGCGGCGCCATCAGCAGGATCGGTCGGAGCGTGAAGATCGCCGCGAGACCCGCGAGAAATCCGACCCCTTCGCCGTCCTCCGCCTCCACCCGCGGCGGATCCCGCACCACGAGGAAGACCGCGATCGCGGCCAATGCCGTCGTCGCGGCGATCGCCGCCATGCTCATGCGCCATCCGACCACGGAGACGGCCCAGGCGAGCGGCGCGGCGCCGAGCAGATTGCCGAGCGACCCGAGCCCGATGATCAGGGAACCGAGAAAGGCGAAGCGCTCCGGCGGGGCCGTGCGGCCGAAATAATAGAGGCTGCCCATGAGGATCGGCGAACAGCCGATGCCGATCAGCGCCATCGCCGCCGCGGCGTCGACGAAGTCGCGGGCGGCCGCGAACAGCCCCGCACCGAGCACCGCGACGAAGAACAGGCCCGCGATGGTCCTGCGGGGGCCGAGCCTGTCGAGCGCGACGCCGACCGGGAACTGCGCGAGGGCGAAGGTGATGAACCAGACGGCGGACAGATCGCCGAGCGCCTTGGGACCGAGCCCCAGATCCCGGGAAAGGTCTCCCGCGACGACCGCGAGAAAGGCGCGATAGAACTGGCTCAGGACATAGGCGGAGAGCAGGGCCGCGAAGGCGGGGATCATGGCCCGCTCAGTCGTCCATCTTCAGCGCGGCGATGAAGGCTTCCTGCGGAATCTCGACGCGGCCGAACTGGCGCATCCGCTTCTTGCCTTCCTTCTGCTTGTCGAGAAGCTTGCGCTTGCGCGAGATGTCGCCGCCGTAGCACTTCGCCGTCACGTCCTTGCGGAGCGCGGAGATCGTCTCGCGGGCGATGATCTTGCCGCCGATCGCCGCCTGGATCGGGATCTGGAACAGATGCTGCGGGATCAGCTCCTTGAGCTTTTCGCACATCGCCCGGCCGCGGCTCTCGGCGCGGCCGCGATGCACCAGCATCGACAGCGCGTCGACGGGCTCCGCATTGACGAGGATCGACATCTTCACGAGCTCGCCCGCGCGATAGTCGGTGATGTTGTAGTCGAAGGAGGCGTAGCCCTTCGAGATCGACTTCAGCCGATCATAGAAGTCGAACACGACCTCGTTGAGCGGCAGGTCATAGACGACCATGGCGCGCTTGCCGACATAGTTCAGGTCCACCTGCGAACCGCGACGATCCTGGCAGAGCTTCAGGATGCCGCCGAGATAGTCGTCCGGCGTCAGGATCGTGGCGCGGATCCAGGGTTCGAGGATCTCCTCGATCTTGGTCACGTCGGGCATGTCGGCGGGGTTGTGGAGCTCGATCTCCTCCCCGTCGCGCAGCCGGATCTTGTAGATGACCGAAGGGGCCGTCGCGATCAGGTCGAGATTGAATTCGCGCGACAGCCGCTCCTGGATGATCTCCAGATGCAGGAGCCCGAGAAAGCCGCAGCGGAAGCCGAAGCCGAGCGCGGCCGAGCTCTCCATCTCGAAGCTGAAGCTCGCATCGTTGAGGCGCAGCCGGCCCATGGCCGCGCGCAGGTCTTCGAACTGCGCCGCGTCGACCGGGAAAAGACCGCAGAACACCACCGGCTGGGCCGGCTTGAAGCCCGGCATCGCGGACGCCGTCTGGCGGCGCGTCTCGGTGATCGTGTCGCCGACGCGGGTGTCGGCCACCTGCTTGATCTGCGCGGTGATGAAGCCGACCTCGCCCGGGCCGAGCTCTTCCATATCGACCATCTTCGGCTTGAAGACGCCGATGCGGTCGACCTGATAGC
>JAIXTT010000037.1 GCA_027483795.1 Hyphomicrobiales bacterium | reverse complement strand
GCTTCAGATCCTCCCACACCATGTCCACGATGCGCTTGCCCGTCTGATAGGAGATCTGGCCGCGCTCGCGATAGGGTGCCGGGATCGCCGCGCAGCCCGGCAGCGACATGCCGAGCGCTTCCGCGATCGAATTCATGGTCGAGGCCGTGCCCATCGTGTTGCAATGGCCGACCGACGGGGCCGAAGAGGCCACGATGTCGATGAACTCGTCATATTCGATTTCGCCGGCGGCGAGCCGCTCGCGCGACTTCCACACCACCGTGCCCGAGCCCGTGCGCTCGCCTTCCCACCAGCCGTTCAGCATCGGCCCGCCCGACAGCACGAGGGCGGGGATGTTCACGGTGGCGGCCGCCATGATGCAGGCCGGGGTCGTCTTGTCGCAGCCCGTGGTCAGCACCACGCCGTCGAGCGGGTAGCCGTAGAGCACTTCGACGAGGCCGAGATAGGCGAGGTTGCGGTCGAGCGCCGCGGTCGGCCGCTTGCCCGTCTCCTGGATCGGATGGACCGGGAATTCGAAGGCCACGCCGCCCGCGGCCGTGATGCCCTCGCGGACGCGCTTGGCGAGGTCGAGATGGTGGCGGTTGCAGGGCGAGAGATCCGAGCCCGTCTGCGCGATGCCGATGATCGGCTTGCCCGACTGCAGTTCCTCGCGGGTGAGGCCGAAATTGAGATAGCGCTCCAGATAGAGCGCGGTCATGCCCGGGTTCTCCGGATTGTCGAACCAAAGCTTCGACCGCAATTCGCGCTTCTTCCCGCCGCCCGCCATGGCCGTCTCCCTAAACCGTTTCAACTCCGGAATCCGGAGCGTTTTTTGTCGGTCGGGAGCATCGCCCGAAGCGCGGGAGGAAATCAACGGCGGATTTGGACCTCCCGCGATGCGCGCGATGCGGGGGAAGGCCCGGGCTTTCCGCCGTCATGCAACGCCTCGCCCCGGCATGACGGCGAGAGGCGGAAAGCATCGCCTTCAGCGACGCGCTCCGCCGTGATATGCTTCCGTCATCCCGCGGAAGCATATGCTTCGGAGCTCGCCATGGCCGTCACCATCAGGAACAAGGACGTCGAAGACCGCATCCGCCGCATCGGCGAGACGACGGGCGAGGGGCCCTCGGCTGTGATCGCGCGGGCCGTGGTCGACCTCGAAGAACGCCTCGAAGCCGAACGGACGCGGAAGGCGGAGGAGAAGTTGGCCCGAATGCGGGCCGTGCTCGCCGGATTTCCGAAATTCACGAGGGAAGAGAAGGACGCCGTCTGGGAGGAACTCGAACGGATGAACGAGGAAATCTTCGAGGATCATGGCGGCCATGATCGTCGTTGAGACCTCGGCCGTTATCGCGATTCTTCTTGGCGAACCCGAGCGGGACGCATTCCTGAACATTCTGGCGAGCGACGAACTCGCGCTTCCCGCGAGCTGCCTCCTGGAAGCATCGGCCTCGTTCCGTCGGAAGCGACACGATCCACGGATGTTCGACGACTTCATCGCAAGCTTCTCCCCCCGCATCCTCCCCTTCGACGAGACCCAGGCCCGGATCGCGGTGGAAGCCGACCGGCGCTACGGGCGGGATTCGGGTCATCCGGCCCGGTTGAATTTCGGCGACTGCATGAGCTATGCGGCGGCGATTGCGCTCGGCGCGCCCTTGTTGTTCAAAGGCGGGGACTTCGCGCTCACCGACGTGCGCCGGGCCGCGGCCTGACGCGTCGGCAACCAAAAGACTTCAGGAGGATCCGCCATGCTGCACGTCGTCGACTCGTTCGGCCGCATCGGTGAGGAGAACGCCTTCGCGGTGCTGGCTCGGGCCACCGAGCTGCAACGGCAGGGCAAGGACATCATCAATCTCGGCATCGGCCAGCCCGATTTCGCGACGCCCGACCACATCGTCGAAGCGGCGATCAAGGCGCTGCGCGACGGTCATCACGGCTACACGCCCGCGACCGGCATCCTGCCGCTGCGCGAGGCCGTCTCGGCCGATCTCCACAAGCGCTTCGGCGTCGACGTGTCGCCCGACCTCGTGATGATCGTGCCGGGCGGCAAGGTCACGATGTTCATGGCGATCCTGATGTTCGGCGCTCCGGGCGTCGAAATCATGTATCCGGATCCGGGCTTCCCGATCTATCGCTCGATGATCGAATTCACGGGCGCGACCCCGATCCCCGTGCCGATCCGCGAGGAGAACGGCTTCGCCTTTTCGGCGGAGGAGACGCTCTCGCTGATCACGCCGAAGACGCGCCTTCTCATCGTCAATTCGCCCGCCAACCCGACGGGCGGCGTGACCCCGAAGGCGGAGATCGACAAGCTCGTCGCGGGCCTCGCCAAGCACCCCGATCTCGCGATCATGTCGGACGAGATCTACGGGCAGATGACCTATGACGGGCTGGAGCATCAGACCCTGCTCGCCTATCCCGAGATCCGCGACCGCCTGATCGTGCTCGACGGCTGGTCGAAGACCTATGCGATGACGGGTTGGCGCATGGGCTATTCGGTGTGGCCGAAGCCGCTCTACGACGCCGCGCGCAAGCTCGCGGTGAATTCCTATTCCTGCGTCAACGCCTCGGCCCAGTTCGCGGGTCTCGCCGCGCTCACCGGCCCGCAGGACGCGGTGCATGCGATGGTCGCGGAATTCGACCGCCGCCGGAAGATCGTGGTCGAGGGGCTCAACAAGCTCCCCGGCGTGTCGGCCGCGACGCCGACGGGCGCCTTCTACGCCTTCCCGAACATCTCCAAGACCGGCTGGAAGGCGAAGCCGCTCGCCTCCGCGCTCTTGGAGGAGACGGGCGTGGCGACCATCGGCGGGCCCGATTTCGGCGTCTACGGCGAGGGCTATATCCGCCTCTCCTACGCCAATTCGGCGGAGAACATCCTTCGCGCGCTCGACCGCATGGGCGACTTCCTCGCGAGCCGCAAGGCGGCGTGACGCCCGCCCTGCGCGCCGGTCGTTTTCAGCCCCCTTCTCCCCTTGCGGGAGAAGGGAGAACCGAGGAAGCCCGTCCTTGAACCTCCCCGTCCTCCTCCTCTCGGCCGTGTTGGCGACGGGCGTCGCGGGCCCGGCCTCGGCCGACGCGCCGAAGGCGAAGCCCGCACCCCTCGCCGTCGAGGTCGGCAACAAATCCGTGCCGACCTTCTGCGCGGAGGACGACAACGTCCATCTGACCTTCGCCCATCCGGAGGTCCGCCGCTTCCGCGTCGAGGCCCGCCCGCCCGCGGTGATCGGCTCCATCGTCGTCGATTCCAAGGATCCGGACTTCACCGACTGCACCATCGAGGACGCCCCGCCCGAGCCCGGCGCGGAGGTCAACCGCATCGTCCTGCACGAGGACGAGCGCTTCATCCTCGTCGGCTGGAAGAAGACCAAGGGCTTCTGGCGCAAGGCCGAAGTGCCCATGCGCGTCGGCGGCCGGTCCGAGATCCATCTGGAACTGGTGCAGCTGCATCTGAAGCGGCCGAACGGCTCCTATGAATTCCTCGTGCTCTATCCGTCCGACGGCTATTGGCGGCTGCGTCCGCTGCCGCCCGCGCGGCTGCCCGAGGTCGCCTACGGCACGTCCTTCCTCGTCGGTCCCGTCGAGGAGAACGAGCGCCCCTTCGTGGCCTTCACCGACGTGACCTACGATCCCGCGACCCGCAGCTTCCGGATGCGCTTCGCCAAGGGCGGCGAGGGCGTTCTGAAGGTCGAGGATCCGGGCGAGAAGGCCGCCGCCGTCGAGGTCGTGCTGACCGGGCCGATCCCCTCGAACCTGCCCTTCGCCACGTTGCGCTCGATGTACATCACCGATGCGAATGCGGATTCCGCGCAGGTCGCCTGGAAGGCGCCGGGCGCGAAGGGCTGGTCGCTCGAGCCCGTGATGAGCTTCAAGGGCGGCAAGGCGACGGAATTCTGGCTCGGCCGGGCCGTGCCCTCGCGGCACAATACCAGCGCGCCCGATACGCAGCTGATGCATTTCGGGCGCTGAGCGGCCGCGCCCTTCGGCGGTTCACCCCGCCGCGATCACGAGCCCCGCGACGATCACGGGGATCGGCAGCGCCACGAGGATCCTGAGCTTCACGAACCAGGCGGGCATGAAGGGCAGTTCCCAGACGAGCGTCCTGTTCAGCGCGAACAGCGACCAGGCCGTCACATAGGCGACGATCTGTCCCAAACCCGCGCCGCTCTTCAGCGCCGCCGAGCCGAGCGCGAAGCCGACGACCGGCCCGCCCGGCGTGAGCGCCCCCGCGATGCTCGCCGTCAGAATGCCCCGCAGCCCGGAATCCGGCCCGAGGGTCGCCAGCACCGCCTCCTGCGGCAGCAGGCGGGCGAGGAAGCCCGCCCCGACCACGCCCACGATCAGGCGCGGCAGCAGATGCAGGAAGTCCCGCAGCGTGAAGGAGATCGCCTTGCGGGCGGTGCCGTCCTTCCGCCGCGCCGCGATCCAGAGCAGCAGGCCGACGATCGCGTAGAGCAGGGCGGTGAGCGCGACGAGGATCATCCGGCGCCCTCCGGAATGTCGGGCGGCGGGGGAACGAAGCGGCTCGCCAGCACCCGCGCCGCATGCCCGATCGCGAAGGGCGCCCAGACCGAGGCGAGCATCCGCAGCCCGACGAATTCGACGCCGAAGAACGGGATCTCCCAGACGATCGCCCGGTTGAGCCCCAGCAGCAGCCAGCCCGCGATGAAGGCGGCCGCCGCGCCCGCATCCGCTCCCGCGAGCAGAAAGCCCGCCGCGAGCGGAAACACCGTGAACGGACCCGCCGGGATCAGAACCCCCGCGGCGGTGGCGATGGCGAGTCCGCGCCAGCCGGAGCCCGCCCCGAGCAGGCCCGCGATGGTCTCCTTGGGCAGCAGCAGGCGGACCAAGGCTCCGATCAGCGTGCCCGCGAGCACTTTCGGGATGATCTCGACGAGCAGCAGCCCGTCCTTGATCAGGATCTCGAGGGCGATCTCCGCCCCTTCGCGCGCGAGCACGGCCGCCGCCGCGCCCAAGGACAGGGCGGCGACGATCCAGAAGCTCCAATCGATCCCGCCGCGGTCCTTCATGCTTTCAGCCGCGAAGCGCGGCCGCCTCGCGGGCGAGCGCGGTTACGGTCGCCCAATCCCCCGCCTTCAGCGCATCCGCGGGCATGACCCATGATCCGCCCACGCAGACCACGTTCTTCAAGGCGAGATAGGACTTGGCCTTCGCCGCGTCGATGCCGCCCGTCGGGCAGAAGAGCAGGTCGGGCAAAGGCGCGCCCAGCGCCTTGAGATAGGCCGCGCCGCCCGCAGGTTCCGCAGGGAAGAATTTCAGGATGCGGCGGCCCGCCTCCGCCATGCGCATCGCCTCGCTCGCCGTGGCGACGCCGGGCAGGAAGGGGATCGCGAGGTCGTCGGCCGCGCGGACCAGCGCCTCCGTCGCGCCGGGGCTCACGAGGAAGGTCGAGCCCGCGTCCTTGGCCTCCTTCGCCTGCGCGGGCGAGAGGATCGTGCCCGCGCCGAGCACCGCGTCGGGCACTTCGCGCGCCATGGCCTCGATCGCGCGCAGCGCGCCCTCGGTCCGCAGCGTGACTTCGAGCACCCGCAATCCGCCCGCCACCAGAGCGTGAGCGAGAGGAACCGCATCCTCGGGTCCGTTCACGGTCAGCACCGGGACGACGGGGGCGAGACGCAGGGTCGCGAGAAGGGCGGCGTCGGTCGAGGTCAAGGCGGATCTCCGATGGCTTCGGCACGATTGAACCCTGAGGCCCGCCGCGTCAACGCTCGGGGAGCCCTCACGGCGCCGGCGGAGCCGACGGCCTGCGCTCCTGCGCGAGCAGATAAAGCCCGGACGCGACGACGACCGACGCGCCGACCAGCGTCCAGCCGTCCGGCATGTCGCCGAAGAGCAGCCAGCCCAGCAGCGTCATCCAGACGATCTGCGTATAGATGAAGGGCGAGAGCACGTTGGCGGGCGCGCGCTGATGCGCGAGGATCAGCATGTAATGGCCGAAGGCTCCGAAGGCCCCGAGCGCGGCCATCACCCCCCATTCGAGGCCCGAAGTCGGCATCTCCCAAAAGAAGGGGAGGGCGGGCGTGAGCAGCACGACCCCGGCCAGTCCCGAATAGACCATCGTCGTTTCGGGCGCGTCGTGGGAGGCCAGCATCCGCGTCGTGATCGCGTAGCCCGCATAGCAGAAACAGCCCGCGACGGAGAGCAGCGCCGCCGGATGCATGGCCCCGAGCCCCGGCCGCGTGATGATCAGCACGCCGAGAAAACCGACGCAGACCGCGCCGATCCGGCGCGCCCCCATCACTTCGCCGAGCAGGGGCCCCGCCAGAAGCGCCACGACGAGCGGCGTCGCGAAGATGATCGACGCCGTCTCCGCGAGCTGCAGCCATCGCAGCGCGAAGAAGTTCAGCAGCGTCGAGAGGAACAGCAGCATCGAACGCAGGATCTGCAGCGGCAGGCGATTGCTGCGCATCACGCCCGGGCGCGTCCGACCGTTGATGAAGATCAGCACGATCAGCACGTTGCCCGCATAACGCGCCCAGACGAGCTGGAGCGTCGGCAGCGTCTTGCCGCCCAGCTTGGCGGCGGCGTCGAGCAGCGAGAAAAGGGCGAGCGCGATGCACATCAGCCCGATGCCGACGAGCCTGTCCCGGTCCGACGTGCGCAGACGCGCCTTCAGAAGTCCGTCGGTCATGGTTCGGCGCGCCTGGGGGAACGATCGTCGCACCATGCATAGCCTCGCCGAAGCCCGAACGGAATCCCCGTTCCGGGCGCGTCACCCCTGCAGAAGCCGGGACGCTCGCCCGCGCCGCATCTTGCGGGCGCGGGCGGAACGGGCATTCTCGGGCGCGAGACTTCCCGAACGGATTCGACGCCATGACCGAGACCTATCCCCGCGACATGACCGGCTACGGCCGCACCCCGCCCCATCCGCAATGGCCCGGCGGCGCGAAGGTCTGCGTGCAGTTCGTCCTCAATTACGAGGAGGGCGGCGAGAACAACATCCTGCACGGCGATCCGGCGTCGGAAGCCTTCCTCTCCGAAGTGGTCGGCGCGCAGCCCTGGCCCGGGCAGCGTCATTGGAACATGGAGAGCATGTACGAATACGGCGCGCGCGCCGGCTTCTGGCGCGTCTGGCGCATGTTCACCCGCCGCAACATGCCGCTCACCGTCTACGGCGTCGCCCATGCGCTGATGCGCGGGCGCGAGCAGGTGAAGGGCATGCAGGAGGCGGGCTGGGAGATCGCCTGCCACGGCCTCAAATGGATCGAGCACAAGGACATGCCCGTCGAGGTCGAACGCGCGCAGATCCTCGAAGCGATCCGCGTCCATGAGGAGGTGACCGGGGCCAAGCCCGAAGGCTGGTATACGGGCCGCTGCTCCATGAACACGCGCGCCCTCGTGATGGAGCACGATCACCTGCTCTATTCGTCCGACGACTATGCCGACGATCTGCCCTATTGGGTGAAGGGTCCGAAGCGCCCGCATCTCGTGATCCCCTATTCGCTCGACGCCAACGACATGCGCTTCGCGAGCGCGCAGGGGTTCAATTCGGGCGACCAGTTCTTCAGCTATCTGAAGGACTCCTTCGACGTCCTGCATCGCGAGGGGTCGGAAGGATCGCCGAAGATGATGTCCGTCGGCCTCCATTGCCGCCTGATCGGCCGGCCCGGTCGCGCGGCCTCGCTCGAGCGTTTCCTCGATTACGTCGGCTCGCATTCCGACGCCTGGGTCGCCCGGCGCGTCGACGTCGCCCGCCATTGGCGCAAGGTGCATCCGGCCCCCGCGGGAGCCTGATCCCGCGGGCGTCGCGCCCGGCGGGCCGGGCTCACTCCGCCGCGGCCGCGGCCGCGCCCGTCCCGGCCGCCGCGCGCGCCGCCTTCCGCCGCGCGCGTCGCTCGCCGACATTCGCGATCGCCATCAGCGCGGCGGGCGTCACCACCAGCGTCAGGATCGTCGCGAAGCCGAGGCCGAAGACGATCGCCGTCGACAGATGCACCCACCATTGCGTCGACGGCGCGCCCACCGCCACCGCGCGGGTGACGAAGTCGATATTGATGCCGAAGGCGATGGCGAGCACGCCGAGGATCGCGGTCACCGCCGTCAGCACCACAGGGCGCGCCCGCTCCCGGCAGGTCTCCACGATCGCGTCATGGGCCGCCCAACCCTCGCGCCGCAGACGGTCATAGGTGTCGATGAGCACGATGTTGTTGTTCACGATCACGCCCGCATTCGCGATGACGCCGATGCCCGTCATCACCACGCCGAAGGCCTGTCCCATCACCATCAGCCCGATCAGCACGCCGACGGTCGAGAGCACCACGGCCGTGAGCACGAGGAACACGCTGGTGAACTTGTTGAACTGCGCCAGCAGGATCGCGAAGATCAGGAAGATCGCGGTGCCGAAGGCCTTCATCAGGAAGGCGCCCGCCTTCTCGCGCTCCTCGTCCTCGCCCTTCATGCGGACGCTCACGCCCGGGCCGAGATCCATGGCGGCGAGATCCTTCATCACCGCCTGCTGCACCGTCGCCGACTGCACGTCGGCCGGCACGTTGGCCGAGACCGTGATCACCCTCTGACCCGCCGTGCGGTGGATCTGCCCCACCTTCTGCGCGGGCGTCCGCGTCACGAAATTGCCGATCGGCACCGAGCCCGCGGGCGTGTTGATGCGCAGCTCGTCCAGCCGGTCGAGCGTGCGCATATGCTCGGGGAAGCGGATGATGAGGTCGACCGACTTGTCCGTCTCGTTGGGGCGGTATTCCGTGATCTTCAGCCCGTTGGTGACGAGCTGCACGGCATTGCCGACGCTCAGCGCGCTCGCGCCGTATTTGGCCGCTTCCGCCTTGTCGACATTGAGCTTCCAGTCGATGCCGGGCAGCGGCAATCCGTCGTCGAGGTCGCGGATGTCGGGCCGCGCGGCCAGCATCGCCGCCACCTTCCGCGCCGCGGGTTCGAGCACCGAGGGGTCGATCGCGGTGAGCTGCACCTGCACCGCCTTGCCCGTCGGCGGCCCCGCCTTGGGCGCCGTCACCTCGACGTTCATGCCGGGCAGATCCGCGGTCTTGGCGCGGATCTCGTCCATGATCTCATGCGCGGGCCGGCGGCTCTGCCAATGCACGAATTCGAACTGGATCGTGCCGATCGTATCTTCGGAGACTTCGTCCGAGCCGCGCGGTCCTTCGCCCGCGCGGGCATAGACCGTGCTGATCTCGGACATCGGGAGCATGCGCTCCTCGACCATGCGCACCATCCGGTCCTTCTCCGCGAGCGAGAGATTGCCCCGCGCGCGGATCTGCACCACGCCGTATTCCGGCTCGACGTTCGGGAAGAACTCCACCCCGTTGCCCGCGCGGCCGTAGACGAACACCACGCCGAACAGCAGCGCGACGGTGGCGAGCAGCGTCGTCCCGGGCCGGTGCAGCACCGCCCGGACGAGGCGCATGTAGAGCCCCGCGTCCTTCGCCCGGTCGTCATGCGGCGTCTCCGCCTTCCGCCCCAGCAGCGCGCCCAGCGTCGGGGTGAAGAAGAGCGCGACGGCGAGCGAGGCCGAGAGCGTCGCCACCAGCGTGATCGGCATGTATTTCATGAATTCGCCGACCACGCCGGGCCAGAACAGCAGCGGCGAGAAGGCGGCGATCCGCGTCAGCGTCGAGGAGATCACCGGCCCCGCCATGCGCTTGGCCGCGAGCGAATAGGCCATGCGCGGGTCCATCCCCTCCGCCATGCGGCGTTCCGCATATTCGGAGACGATGATCGCGTCGTCGACGAGCATGCCGACCGCGAGGATCAGCGCGAAGAGCACGACGATGTTGACCGTCAGGCCCGCGAGATGCAGCCCCAGAACCCCCGTCAGGAACGAGGCCGGGATCGCGATGCCGATGAAGATCGAGGCGCGGCCGCCGAGCGCGATCAGCATGATGACCAGCACCAGCAGACAGGCGGTGATCACGCTGTTCTGCAGCTCGTGCAGCATGTCGCGGATGCCGACCGACTTGTCCTGGCTGAAGGTGACCTGAAGCGTCTCCGGCTGGAGCGGCCTGAGCTTCTCCATCACGTATTTCACCGCATCGACCGTCTCGATCAGATTGGCGCCCGTGCGCTTGGTGATCTCGATGGCGATGGCGGGCTTGCCGTTGATGCGGGTGATCGAGGTCGCATCCTTGAAGGTCGGACGCACTTCGGCGACTTCGCCGAGCGTCACCGCCGCGCCGCTCGAAGCGACGACGGGGAGCTTCAGCACGTCCTCGGGCTTCTCGATCAGTGCGGGCACCTTCACCGCGAAGCGGCCCGAACCGCCCTCGATCGCGCCCGCCGCGACGAGGCTGTTGCCCGCCGAGGTCGCGGCCGCGAGGTCGGACAGCGAGATGCCGTAGCTCTTGAGCAGCATCGGCTCCGCGATGATCTCGACCACCTCGTCGCGCGCGCCGCGCAGTTCCGCCGAGAGCACGCCCGGGATCTGTTCGAGCGCGTTCTTGGCCGTGCGCGCGATGCGCAGCAGCGTGCGTTCCGGCACCTCGCCCGTCAGCCCCACCACCAGCACCGGATAGAGCGAGAGATTGACCTCCTTCACCGCGGGCTGGTCGGCGTCGCGCGGCAGGTCGCGCTTGGCGTCGTCCACCTTGGCGCGCACGTCCTGCAGCGCCTTCGCCGCGTTGAAGCCCGCTTCGAATTCGAGCAGCACATAGCCGCCGCCCTCATAGGCGGTCGAGCGCATCTCCTTGACGCCGCCGATCGATTTGAGTTGCGTCTCCACGGGCCGGAGCAGCAGCCGCTCCGAATCCTCGGGGCTGATGCCGCGCTGGCTCAGCTGGATGTAGACGATCGGAATCTTGACGTCCGGCTCGGACTCCTTGGGGATCGCGACATAGGCTGAGAGCCCCGCCACGAGCAGGAAGACGAGCAGCGACAGCGTCAGCCGTGCATGCGAGATCGCGTAATCGACCGGGTTCCTCATCGTCGGATCCTCAGGCCTTGGGCGCAGGAACGACGTCGACGACCTGCCCCTCCTTCACGAAGTCCTGCCCCTGCACGATGATCCGGTCCCCGTCCTTGAGGCCGGAGGCCCACAGGAACTCCGTCTCGTCCTCGACGAGGCCGACCGGCGCGAAGACCACCTTGTCCCCCTCGCCCGCAAGCCGCACGCCGAGGCGTCCTTCGGACGAGAAGGTGAGCGCCGAACGCTGCACGCGCGTCGCCGGGACGGCGGCGAGCCTCAGTCCCACTTCCGCCGTGATGCCGTCCGGGATCGTGCCGTCGGCGTTGGGAATCGCGATGTCGACGCGATAGGTCCGCGTCTGCGCCGTCGCGCGCGCCGAGACGAAGCGCACCTTGCCCTCCGCCGTCCGGCCCGTCGCGAGCCTCACGTCGGCGAAATCGCCGACGCGCACGCCGCCGATGCGGCGCTCCGAGACTTCCACCACCGCCAGCATGGGTTCGCGCGCGATCACCGCGGCGATGGGCGCGCCCGGCTGCAGCGCCTGACCGAGTTCGACGGGCAGTTCGTTCACCACCCCGTCGAGCGGCGAGACGACGATCCCGCGGTCCCGCTCCGCTTCCGCGGCGGCGAGCGCCGCTTCCGCGCCCTTCAGATCCGCCTCGAACTGGGCGAGGTTGAGCCGGGGTAGATTGCCCTGTTCGACCAGTGCCCGCCGCGCTTCGTATTCCTTCCGCCGCTGATCGAGACGCGCCTGCGCCTGCTGCACGTTCGCCTCCCGCGCCTCGTCCGAGAGCACGGCGATCACCTCGCCCTCCTTCACGGCCGTTCCGCGCCGCACGCGCAATTCGGCGACGAAGCCGTTGGTGCGCGCCGTGACGTTGGTGCGCCGGTCGGCTTCCGTCCGGCCCGAGACGGAGAGCCGCTGCACGCGGTCCTCGACCACGGCGGGCACGACGGTCACGCGGAAGCGCTTCTCGACCTTCTGCGTCTTCGCGGCGTCCTGCGCCTTCGGAGCCTTCTCGCCGAAATGCCCCGATCCGATCCAGACGACGGCGCCCAGAACCAGCCCCGCCGCGACCCAACGACTCGTCCTCATGTGCAATGTCCTTCCTTGAAATCATCGCCGAGCGTCAGCGGAACCTTGCCCGCCAGAACCGCACCGACCACGGCGAGCATGGTGTCCACCTCGCGCTCGCCGTCGAAATCCGTATTGATCGCCCGCCGCTTCATCAGCCCGTCGGCGAGCGCGAGCACGAAACGCACCGCCCGGTCGACATCGACCGTGTCGGGCATCTCGCCGCGGGCCCGCGCCGCTTCGAAGACGGCGATCATGCCCGCCCGGACTTCGTCGACGACGCCCTGCGCCACCGCCGCGATCTCCGGATTGCGGGAACTCTCCGCCCAGATCTCGAGCGCCATCACCGTGCAGTGCCGCGGCTCGTCGATCATGTATTTGCGGCCGAGCGCGGCGAAGGAGGCGAGGAAGTCGGGCTGGGCGGCCGCGGCCGCGAAATCCTGCGCGATGCGCGCCTGATCGCGCTGCGCGAGACCCGCCGCCATCGCGTCCTTGGACGCGAAGTAACGGTAGAGATTGCCCGGGCTCATGCCCGCTTCCGTAGCGACGTCCTGCATCGTCGCGCGGTGGAAGCCGAGCCGCGCGAAGACGCATTGCGCCGCATCGAGAATCCGCGCGCGCCGTTCGGTCGCGAGGTCGGGCGAAAGACGGATGTCCTGTTGCATGCCCCGGAGGGTAGTGAATGAACGTTCATTCGTCAATGAATGACCGTTCATTCAGCGGCGGAAGGCCGCAGTCTCCGGCCCTGTTCAGACGGCGCGGAGCGCGGCCAGCGCCGGTTCGATCCGGGCGATCTCGTCGGCCGTCGGCGGCAGGAGCGGGGCGGGCGGATCGCCCGAGGCGAGGCCGAGCCTCTTCGCCGCCGCATGGACGATGCGATAGCTGCTCGCCTGTTTGAAGAGATCCCACAGCGGCGCGAACGCCGCCTCGATGCGCTCGACCTCCGCGCGGTCGCCCGCCGCGGCCGCGCGGGCGAGCTTCAGGGTCGGTTCCGGCAGCAGTCCGCCGATGACGCTGTACCAGCCGACGCCGCCGGCGAGCAGACAGGCCGAAGCGTGCCAGTCGCCGCTGTAGCCGATCGCGAATTCGGCCGGAACCATCGCCCGCAGCGCCGCGTGCCGCGGCCCGATCTCCGCCGCCGGGAGCCCCGGATTCTTGACCGCCTTGATCCCCGGAACCGCCGCGAGCCGCGCGATCAGCGCGTCCGAAAAGGTGAAATGCGTCGTCGACGGATTGTTGTAGATGCAGAGCGGGAGCCCCGTCGCGCCCGCGACCGCCGCGAAATGGCGGAAGACCTCCTCGTCGCGCAGCGGCGTGTAGGAGACCGGCGCGAGCAGGAGCCCGTCCGCGCCCGCCTCTTCCGCATCCTTCGCGAGCCGGACGGCCTCGTCGGTGCGCATCGCGCCCGCGCCGACGATGATCGGCGTGCGGCCCTTGACCGCCGCGACGGCGGCGGCGACGGCGCGCTTCCGCTCCTCGCGGGCGAGATACATGTAGGAGCCCGTCGAGCCGAGCAGGCCGATCGAGTCGACCTTCGCGACGACGAGCCTTTCGAGCAGGCCCGCGAGTTCGTCGGTCTTCACCCGGCCGTCGGGATCGGCGGGAGTGATCGGAAAGGCCGAAAGTCCCTGGAACATCGTCGTCACTCCGCCGCCGTCCGCGTCGTCGCCGCCTTCGCGACCGCGACCACGCGCTCGATCTGCGCCGCCTCCGTGGCGAAGCTCGTCACGAAGCGCAGGAAGCGTTCGCCCGCTCCGATCACGAAGCCTTCGGGCAGGCTCAGGCTGCCCCATGGGGCCGCGCGGATGCCCTCCGCGGCGAGGGCCGCCGCGACGCCTTCCGGCACTACCGCGAAGATCTCGTTGGCCTGCGTCGGCCAGGGCAGGCGCACGCCCGGCACCGCGCCGAGGCCCGAGGCGAGCGTCGCGGCCATGGCATTGGCGTGGCGGGCATTGTCGATCCAATGGCCGTTTTCGAGATAGCCGACCATCTGCGCCCCGAGCAGGCGTCCCTTCGAGACCGTGTGGCCCGACCGCTTGCGGCGATATTGGAAATTCTCGGCGCGGGCCTTGTCGAAGAAGATCACGGCCTCGCAGGCGAGCGCGCCGTTCTTCGTCGCCCCGAAGGAGACGACGTCGATCCCCGACTTCCACGTCATCTCCGCCGCCGTGCAGCCGAGCGCGACCATGGCATTGGCGAAGCGCGCGCCGTCGAGATGCGTTCCGAGCTTGTGCGCCTTGGCGACGCCCGTCAGCGTGCGGATCTCGTCGAGCGAATAGAGCGTGCCCGCTTCCGTCACCTGCGAGACGGACATCGCCGCCGGCTGGACGGACTTCACCACGCCCGGCACGTAGCGCTCGAGCGTCTCCTCCAAGGCCGCGACCGTGAACTTGCCCCCGGAGCCTCGGATGCCCACGAGCTTCGCGCCGTCGGTGAACATTTCCGGCGCGCCGCATTCGTCGTCGATGACGTGGCTTTCCTCATGGCAGAAGACCGCGCCCCAAGGCGGCGTGAGCGCCGCCAGCGCCAGCGCGTTCGCGCCCGTGCCCGTCGCGATCAGGAAGGCCGAGACCTCATGCTCGAAGACGTCGGCGAGCATCTTCTCCGCCTTGGCCGTCCATGAATCCGCGCCGTAGGCCGGCTCTCCGCCGCCGTTGGCGGCGATCAGGGCGTCGAGGACGGGGCGGCTCATGCCGACCACGTTGTCGCTGGCGAGGTTCATTCCGATGCTCCCTTCGAGGCGCGCGAAGGGTGCACAAGGAGAGGCGGGATGGGAAGCCCCCGCCTCGTCATTGCGAGGAGCGGAGCGGCGCGGCAATCCATGCCGGGCCAGAGGCGTGCAGTCCCCGGCATCAGCCGGATCGCTTCGTTTCGCTCGCAATGACGGAAAGAGTACGCGCACTCCCCGGGTCATTCCCGAACCCTGAGAATCCATGCGGCGTTCCGTTCGTTGCGCCGTTTCCGTCACGCACGCAATTTTCGCGACGAAACGCGCTGAAAGGCCGCTTGTGCGGGTTAATGAAATCTGGCATGGTCCGAAGAGATAGGACAGTCTTGCTGTCCAATTCTCGGGCGTCGCGCCGCGATGCCGCAAACCACGGGCCCGCCTGATGCGTATGCGCATTGCGACGACCGCTTCGAACGCCCGCGGAACGAAAGTTCCGCGCACGACGAAACGTGCCGCCGGGCGGCCTCTCTGACGGGCGATTTCGGCCTTCCGGCCGGGGAGCCCGCAAGCGGCGGGCGCATCCCGGAGGCGCTCCGAAGCTTCAAGAAGAAACCTCCGGAAAACGGGCGTCGGCATCCGCCGCCGCCCGAAGCACCATGTGACCGGTCGCCGGACGCGAGGACGACGAAGATGAGCGCTGAATACGAAGCCGAACCGATGCTTCAGGCCGTGGCCCCCGAGGCCGCCGCTCCGAAAACGCTCGTCGTGCGCGATCCCGGGCTGCCCGAGGCGCAGGGCCTCTACGATCCCGCCCGCGAGAAGGACTCCTGCGGCGTCGGCTTCGTGGCGGACATGAAGAACCGCAAGACCCACGACATCGTCGAAATGGGCCTGCGCATCCTGCTCAATCTCGATCATCGCGGCGCGGTCGGCGCGGATCCCAAGGCCGGCGACGGCTGCGGCATGCTCGTGCAGATCCCGCACCGCTTCTTCTCGGAGGAGGCGAAGCGCCTCGGCTTCGCGCTGCCCGCGCCCGGCGAATATGCCGTCGGCCATTTCTTTCTGCCGCGCGATCCGGGCGGCCGCGAGCTCTGCGAGACGATCATCGCGCAGGTCATCGCCGACGAGGGGCAGGTGCTTCTCGGCATGCGCGAAGTGCCCGTCGACAATTCCGGCCTCGGCGAGAGCGTGATCCCGACCGAGCCGCATCACCGTCAGATCTTCATCGCCCGCGCCGCGGGTCAGGACGAGGACGCCTTCGAGCGTCGCCTCTTCATCCTGCGCAAGGTGATCTCGAACACGATCTACAATCTGCAGGACCCGCGCATGAAGGGGTTCTACCCCGTCTCGCTGTCCTGCCGGACGGTGACCTACAAGGGCATGCTGCTCGCGGGCCAGCTCGGCGACTATTTCCTCGACCTGAAGGACGAGCGCTTCGAGTCGGCGATCTCGCTCGTTCACCAGCGCTTCTCGACCAACACCTTCCCCACCTGGTCGCTGGCGCATCCCTATCGCATGGTCGCGCACAACGGCGAGATCAACACGCTGCGCGGCAACGTGAACTGGATGGCCGCGCG
>JAIXTT010000060.1 GCA_027483795.1 Hyphomicrobiales bacterium | reverse complement strand
GGTCGGGCAATCAGCCCTTGTGTTCTTCGATGTACTTGGTCGCATCACCGACGGTGGTGATCTTCTCGGCCGCATCGTCCGGGATTTCGACGGAGAATTCTTCTTCGAAGGCCATGACCAGCTCGACCGTGTCGAGGCTGTCCGCGCCGAGATCGTCGATGAAGTTGGCGCTTTCGATCACCTTGTCGGCGTCGACGCCGAGATGCTCGATGACGATCTTCTTCACGCGGGCCGCGATATCGCTCATGTCAGTTCCTCATTCACTCGATGGTTCGCGGCAGCCGTCCCGGCACGCCGCTTCTGCTAAGATCCGGTCCCGCGTGTGCGGCCGGGCGAAGGGACGGTTCCCCCTCTCGAATCCGCGGATACGCGAGGGAACATTCTCAAACGCCGCCGCGTCCGGTGCGTCAAGCCCCCGACTGGACGTCAGCGACCGGATAACACGTTTCGCCCACGGTGGCGAGGGGGCGGACGCCTGAGGCGGCGACCGGAGGAAATCCTCCCAACCGCCTCAGATCATTGCCATTCCGCCGTTCACATGCAGCGTCTGGCCGGTGACGTAGGAGGCTTCCGCGCTCGCAAGATAGACGACTGCGGCCGCAATCTCCTCGGGCGTGCCGAGCCGACCCGCGGGGACGTTGCCCAGAATGGTCTCGCGCTGCTTGTCGTTGAGCACGTCGGTCATCGGCGTCTCGATGAAACCGGGCGCGATGCAGTTCACCGTGATGCCGCGGCTCGCCACTTCGGCCGCGAGCGACTTCGACATGCCGATCAAGCCCGCCTTGGAGGCGGCATAGTTCCCCTGCCCCGGATTGCCCGTGACGCCGACGATCGAGGTGATCGAGATGATGCGGCCCGTCCGGCGCTTCATCATGCCCTTCACCGCCGCGCGGCAGAGGCGGAAGGCGCCTTCGAGATTGACGCGGATGACGAGATCCCAATCTTCGTCCTTCATCCGCATGAAGAGCCCGTCGCGCGTCACGCCCGCATTGTTGACGAGGATGTCGAGCGAGCCCATCGCGGCTTCCGCCGCGGGCACCAGTGCTTCGACGGAATCCTTGTCGGAGAGGTTCGCCGGGATCACATGGACGCGGTCCCCGAGTTCCGCGGCGAGCGTATCGAGCGCTTCGCGGCGGGTGCCGGAAATCGCGACGGTCGCGCCGCGCGCATGCAGCGCCTTGGCGACCGCGCCGCCGATGCCGCCCGTTGCGCCCGTGACGAGCGCCGTCTTGCCGGAAAGATCGAACATGAAAAGCTCCTGATCAGCGGCCGAGCCGCGTGCGGAAGGCGGCGACGTCTTCGGGCGTGCCGACCGCGACGCCTTCGGCGCCGTCGGCGATGCGCTTCACGAGACCCGAAAGAACCTTGCCCGAACCCAGTTCAAAGAAGAGATCGACCCCCTGCGCCGCCATGAACGCGACACTTTCGCGCCAGCGGACGGTGCCGGTCACCTGCTCGACCAGACCTTTCCGAATCGTCTCGGGATCGGTGATCGCGGCGGCATGGACATTGGCCACGAGCGGCGCCTTGGGCGGAAGAACGACCACACCGGAAAGCGCCGCGGCCATGGCGTCGGCCGCGGGCTGCATCAGCGCGCAATGGAAGGGCGCGGACACGGCGAGCATCACGGCACGACGCGCGCCCTTGGCCTTGGCGATCTCGCCCGCGCGTTCGACGGCGGCCTTCGCACCGGAAACGACGACCTGTCCGCCGCCGTTGTCGTTGGCCGCCTGACAGACCTCGCCCTGCGCGGCTTCCGCTGCGATCGCGGCGGCGGCGTCGAATTCGAGGCCGAGCAGCGCGGCCATGGCACCCTGCCCCGGCGCGACCGCTTTCTGCATCGCGTCGCCGCGGATGCGCAGCAGTTTCGCCGTGTCGGTGATCGAAAGGCTGCCCGCGGCGGCCAAGGCCGAGTATTCGCCGAGCGAGTGACCCGCGACGAAGGCGGCGTCCTTGCCGAGATCGAGGCCGGCTTCGGCTTCGAGCACGCGGACCACGGCGAGCGACACCGCCATCAAGGCGGGCTGAGCATTCGCCGTAAGCGTGAGTTGATCCTCCGGCCCCTCGAACATCAGAGTCGAAAGCTTCTGCGAGAGAGCGGCGTCGACCTCGTCGAAGACGGCGCGGGCCTGCGGGAAAGCGTCGGCGAGCGACTTGCCCATGCCGACGGCCTGGCTGCCCTGACCGGGGAAGGTGAATGCGACGGTCATGCGGGTCCTCGCGCTTGGTGAATGAAGCGGCGCTCGTGAGACACGCGGGCGCGCGGCCTGTCAAGTCCGCGGCCGATGCGGGCCGCTCATGCGGCCGTGAGGAAATCGAAGACGAGCCTCGCATTGAGAAGCACGATCACGGCCGCGATGACGGACGCGACGACGGTCAACCATCGCGGTGCGACGAGCGGGCCCAGCTTTCGGCGCGACGCCGTGAACATCACGAGCGGAATCACCGCGAAGGGCAATTGCAGGCTGAGGACGACCTGCGAGAGGACGAGGAGCTTCGCCGTTCCGCTCTCCCCGTAGGCGAGCGTCACCCCGGCCGCCGGAACCACGGCGACGAGCCGCGTGACGAGCCTTCGGAGCCAAGGTTTCAGGCGGATCCCGACGAAGCCTTCCATCACGATCTGCCCTGCAAGCGTGGCCGTGACGGTGGAATTCAGACCGCAGCCGATCAGCGCCACGGCGAACAGGACGGGCGCCGCCGTCGCGCCGAGGATCGGGGCGAGCAGCGCATGCGCATCGCCGAGTTCGGCGACGTCGGTCCGGCCCGTGCCGTGGAAGGCGGCCGCGGCGAGGATCAGGATCGAGGCGTTGATCGTCAGCGCGAGCATCAGCGCGACGCTCGAATCGAGCGTGGCGAAGACGAGGCTTTCGCGCTTCTCGGACAAGGTGTCGCCCGTCACGCGCGTCTGCACGATCCCCGAATGCAGATAGAGATTATGCGGCATGACCGTCGCGCCGAGGATGCCGAGCGCAAGATAGAGCATGTCGGGGTTCGTCACGATCTCGGTCGTCGGCGCGAAGCCACGGACCACGGCGCCCCAATCGGGATCTGCGAGGATGATCTGCGCCGCGAAGCAGCCCGAGATGATCACCAGAACGCCGATGATGAAGGCCTCGATCGCACGGAAGCCGAGGCGCTGAAGCGCGAGGATCAGGAAGACGTCGAGCGAGGTCAGGATCACGCCGAGTTCGAGCGGCAGACCGAACAGGAGGTGCAGGCCGATCGCGGTGCCGATCACCTCCGCCACGTCGGTCGCGATGATCGCGATCTCCGCCATGACCCAGAGGAACCATGCGACGGGTGCGGGATAGGCGTCCCGGCAGGCCTGTGCGAGGTCGCGGCCGGACCCGATCGCCAGCCGCGCGGCCAAGGCCTGCAACAGGATCGCCATGATGTTGGAGATCAGCGCGACGGCCAGCAGCGCGTATCCGAATTTCGAACCGCCCGCGAGGGCGGTCGCCCAATTGCCCGGGTCCATATAGCCGACGGCCACGAGATAGCCCGGGCCGATGAAGGCCACGGCGCGCCGCCAGGCGGGCCAAGCGTTCTTGACCGGGATCGTGCGGTGAACGTCGGACAGCGAGGCTTCGCCGCGTTCGCGGCGCCAACCCGTCTCCGTCGAACCCGCACCGTCGACCATCGCTCTGCACTCCCGCAGGTCCACAATAGGCGCCATCGCTGCAGTTGCAAATGATTTGCAAAAGCGCGGCGCAACCTCGGCGGCACATTGCCCGTTAACGAATCCGGGGTTTAACTCCGCCCGTTCGTTTCATGTCTTGCGCCCCGTTCGGGGCATTGAAGAGCGATTTTCGGATGCGCATTCTCTTCGTCCATCAGAATTTCCCCGGCCAGTGGGTCCATCTCGCGCGCCATTACGATGCCTCGCCGGATCATGAGGTCGTGGCGTTGAGGCATGCGGCCAACCGCAAGTCCGACATCGTCAGAACCATCGACTACGATTTCAACGAGACGAAACCGAACTGCATCTACCCCTTGGGAGATCATTTCGCTCTTAGGACGGGCCGTGCCGCCGTCGTCGCCGACGCCGCACAGAAGCTCAAGGACGAGGGCTTCCGGCCGGACGTCATCGCGGGTCATGCGGGTTGGGGCGAGACGCTGTTCCTGCGCGAGGTCTTTCCGGAGGCGCGGCAGCTCGTCTATGCGGAATTCTTCTACCGCACCGAGGGCGCGGACTCGAATTTCGATCCCGAATTCGCGAGCCCGCCGCATCACCGAGCCGGCTATTCGACCGTGTCGCGCAACGCCGCGATGGTGACGGCGCTCGCCTATGCCGACCGCGGGCTCGCACCGACGGAATGGCAGCGCTCGGTCTATGCGCCGATGCTGCGCGACCGGATCGAAGTCATCCATGACGGGGTCGACACGGATCTCGTGAAGCCCGATCCGCAGGCCTTCATCAAGCTCGGCAAGGGAACGATCACCGTGCGGCCGGGCGACGAGCTCGTGACCTTCGTCAACCGCAATCTCGAGCCCTATCGCGGCTACCACGTCTTCATGCGCGCGCTGCCGAAGATATTGGCGGAACGGCCGAACGCGCGGGTCGTGATCGTGGGCGGCGATTCGGTGAGCTACGGAAAGGCCCCGCCCTCCGGAAAGAGCTGGCGGCAGACCTTTTTCGAGGAGGTGAAGGACCGGATCGACGTCTCCCGCGTCCATTTCGTCGGCAAGGTGCCCTACCCGCTGTTCCTCAACCTGCTGCAGGTCTCCGCCGCGCATGTCTATCTGACCTATCCCTTCGTCCTCTCCTGGTCGATGATCGAGGCCATGGCATCGGGCTGTCTGGTGATCGGTTCGAAGACGCCGCCCGTCGAGGAGGTCCTGAAGGACGGACGCAACGGCGTGCTCGTCGATTTCTTCGATCATGACGGCATCGCGAAGGCCGTCGTGGACGCGCTGGCGCGGCCGAACCTCTACAAGAAGATGCGGCAACAGGCACGACGCGACGCGATCGCCGGATACGACCTCCGGACCGTCAGCATGCCCAAGCTCACCGACCTCTTCGAGCGCCTCGCGGCGGGCAGGATCTGACGGTCGAACTGTGGCTTTGCCGCCACATCCGAAAGCGTTCGTCGTTCCGCTTTCGACGGACCGGCCCGTCGCCGAAATCGCGCCACAAAGCGCCCGCAGCGTGAATCCCGTCAAACAGTTGATTTTTCAGCCCTTCGGGAGCGGCTCGGACGGCCGCGCAACGGCTCAGCCCCCGAAGCGCGGAAGAATTGCGCCGTTCGACGTCGCATGCATGATCCCGGGCGTATCGAATGTCCCGTCGACGAAACAACGACAAGGAATTCCAGCCGTCATGGACGCCCGAGTGACCGACAAGTCGAAGCTTCCCAGCCGCCACGTGACCGAGGGTCCGGAGCGCGCGCCGCACCGTTCCTACCTTTATGCGATGGGCCTGACCCGGCAGCAGATGAGCCAGCCGCTCGTGGGCGTGGCCTCCTGCTGGAATGAGGCGGCTCCCTGCAACATCTCGCTGATGCGTCAGGCGCAGGCCGTGAAGAAGGGCGTCGCCGCCGCGGGCGGTACGCCGCGCGAGTTCTGCACGATCACCGTCACCGACGGCATCGCGATGGGCCATCAGGGCATGAAGGCCTCGCTCGTCTCCCGCGACGTGATCGCCGACTCGGTCGAACTCACGATGCGCGGCCACTGCTACGACGCGCTGGTCGGCCTCGCGGGTTGCGACAAGTCGCTGCCCGGCATGATGATGGCCATGGTGCGCCTCAACGTGCCGTCGATCTTCATCTATGGCGGCTCGATCCTGCCCGGTACCTTCAAGGGCAAGCCCGTCACGGTGCAGGACGTGTTCGAGGCCGTCGGCAAGCATTCGGTCGGCGCCATGTCGACGGAAGATCTCGAGGAACTCGAAGCCAAGGCCTGCCCTTCGGCGGGCGCCTGCGGCGCGCAGTTCACCGCCAACACCATGGCGACCGTGTCGGAAGCGATCGGCCTCGCCCTTCCCTATTCGGCCGGCGCGCCGGCGCCTTACGAAATCCGCGACCAGTTCTGCGCGACGGCGGGCGAAATGGTGATGGAACTCGTCGCCAAGCAGATCCGCCCGCGCGACATCGTCACGCGCAAGGCGCTGGAGAACGCGGCGGTCGTCGTCGCGGCTTCCGGCGGCTCGACCAATGCGGCGCTGCATCTTCCCGCCATCGCGCATGAATGCGGCATCGACTTCTCGCTGTTCGAAGTCGCCGAGATCTTCCGCCGCACGCCCTATATCGCCGACCTCAAGCCCGGCGGTCGCTACGTCGCGAAGGACCTGTTCGAAGTCGGCGGCATTCCGCTGCTGATGAAGACGCTGCTCGATGCGGGCTATCTGCACGGCGACTGCATGACCGTGACGGGCCGCACGATGGCCGAGAACCTCGCCGCGGTGAAGTGGAACCCGGATCAGGACGTCGTCCGCCCGGCCACGAACCCGATCACGCCCACGGGCGGCGTCGTCGGCTTGAAGGGCAATCTCGCTCCGGAAGGCGCGATCGTGAAGGTTGCGGGCATGCCGCCCGAAAAGCAGACCTTCGCGGGTCCCGCGCGCTGCTTCGACAATGAGGAAGAGTGCTTTGATGCGGTCAAGAACCGTCGCTACAAGGAAGGCGACGTGCTCGTGATCCGTTATGAGGGGCCGAAAGGCGGACCGGGCATGCGTGAAATGCTCGCGACGACCGCGGCGCTTTACGGCCAGGGCATGGGCGACAAGGTCGCGCTGATCACGGACGGCCGTTTCTCGGGCGCGACGCGCGGCTTCTGCGTGGGCCATGTCGGTCCCGAGGCGGCTGTGGGCGGCCCCATCGCGCTGATCCGCGACGGCGACATCATCGAACTCGACGCCATCAAGGGCGTGCTCGCGGTTCGGCTGTCCGACGAGGAACTCGCCGAACGCCGCAAGCACTGGCAGCCCCGCGAGAACGATTACGGTTCGGGCGCGATCTGGAAATTCGCCCAGACCGTCGGTTCGGCCTGCGACGGCGCGGTGACCCATCCGGGAGCCAAGGGCGAAAAGCACGTCTATGCCGATCTCTGACGCGATGCGGTACGGCCTTTTCGGCGTTTGCCTCGTCGCCTTCGGCGGATGTCTCGCGACATCCGCCGGGGCGCTCGATGCGCAGCCCGCGCCGTCGGCCGCACCGCTCGCACTGGGATCCCGCTCGGTGGGGGACGCCTTCCGGTCGGGAATCCGCGACTACAATCAGGGCGACACGGCGGGCGCGCTCAAGGCGCTCGAATATGCCGCCTCCCGCGGCCATGCCATGGCCCGCTGGAAACTCGGCCGCATGTATGCCGACGGGGACGGCGTCCCGGTCGACCGCCTCCGGGCCTTCGAGCATTTCTCCAAGATCTGCGACGCCTTCGCCGACGAAAATCCCGGTTCGCCCAATGCGCGCTTCGTTTCGAACGCCTTCGTCGCCTTGGGCTCCTTCTATCTGGACGGAATCCACGACACCTATGTAAAGCCCAATCCGACGCGGGCGCGGGACGTGTTCCACTACGCGGCGTCCTATTTCGGCGACCCGGATGCGCAGTACAACGTCGCCCGTCTCTCGCTCGAAGGCGTCGGCGGGCCGAAGGACGTGAAGCAGGCGATGCGGTGGTTCAACCTCGCCGCCGAAAAGGGGCATGTGCAGTCGCAGGCCATGCTCGGTCATCTGCTTTTCACGGGAGCCGCCGGCATGCGCCAGAAGGCGCGCGGCCTGATGTGGCTCACGCTCGCCAAGGAGGCCGCCGATCCCGCGCGCGACGAATGGGTCCGCAAGCTTCACGACGAAGCCATGACCGCCGCCGGCGAGACCGACCGCCAGGCCGCCGCGAGCTACCTCCAGAAACACGCGAAGAGCCGGCCGTAATCGTCTGCCGCGGCTACGAACTCCGAAGCCGCTCCCCCCGTCATGCCCGCGCAGGCGGGCATCCACGTCTTTGGTGCGAGAGAGTACGTCGATCCCGGCTCTCCGCTGCGCTGCGGCCGGGATGACACGAGAGGGAATGACCGGGAGCGGCGCTTGTCAGGGCCGCAGATCGACGTGGATCGGCACATGATCGCTCGGCTTGTCCCAGCCGCGCACATGTTTCGAGACCTTGCAGTCGACGAGACGATCCGCCGCCTGCGGCGACAGCAGGAGATGGTCGATGCGGATGCCGTTGTTCCGCGGCCAGGCTCCGGCCTGGTAGTCCCAAAAGGTATAGACGGCACCGTCCGGGTCGCAGGCTCTCAAGGCGTCCGTGAAGCCGAGCGCGAGCAGTTCACGGAACCTGCCGCGACTTTCCGGCTGGAACAGGGCGTCGCCGCGCCATGCGTCGGGCGTCTTGGCGTCGAGCGGCGTCGGGATGACGTTGTAGTCGCCCGCGAGGACCAGCGGCTCCTCATGGGCGAGCAATTCGGCGGCATGGTCGATCAGACGATCCATCCAGGCGAGCTTGTAGGGGAATTTCTCGGTGCCCAAAGGATTGCCGTTCGGCAGATAGATCGAAGCCACGCGGACGATCCCGGTCGGTGCGGCGATCACGGCCTCGATGTAACGCGCCTGTTCGTCGTCGTCATTGCCGGGCAGGCCGCGTCGGACGTCCTCGATCCGGTGCTTCGAGAGAATCGCGACGCCGTTGAACGTCTTCTGCCCATGCGTGACGAGCCCGTAGCCCGCCGCCTCGATCTCGAGCGCCGGAAAGGCCTCGTCGACGCATTTGATTTCCTGCAGGCAGACGACGTCGGGCGAAGCCTCCTTCAACCAAGCGACGAGATGCTCGATCCGCTGCTTCACGGAATTGACGTTCCAAGTGGCGATGCGCATCCGAATCCTCCGAACGAAGGGAACCGTAACGCCTTTTGCGTGACGGTCGAGGCTTTCGCCGCACACCGACGCAAGGAGGACTGGCGCGGGTGAAATGCAGCCGTTATGGTCCCCGCGTTCGAACGAAACGGAGCCTTCCGGCCATGGCCGACCACGCCGTCCCGCATTTCAAGAACGACTCCGGCGTCGCGATGATCCGCATCCACGCCAAGGAATTCATGTGCGTCGGCGCAAGCCCCCCGTTCGATCATCCGCACATCTTCATCGACCTCGGCTCGGACGTCGAAGCGGTGTGCCCCTATTGCTCGACGCTGTTCCGTTACGAAGCGTCGCTGAAGACGGTCTGCGAACCCGCCGACTGCCTCTTCACCGAAGCCAAGGCCGCGTGAGCGGCGGGCCGTGCCCGACCCGGCCGATCGCCCCTTCCTCATCGTCGGTGCAGGCATTGGCGGGCTGACGCTCGCCCTTTCGCTCGCGCGGCGCGGCCGCGACGTCGTCCTCATCGAAAGACGCACCGCCCTCGAAGAAGAGGGCGCGGGCATCCAACTGTCCCCGAACGCATCGCGGGTCCTGATCGGTCTCGGTCTCGCCAAGCCGCTGGCGCGCATCGCGGGCGAGCCCGATCGCCTCGTCGTGCGTCGCGGTCGCACGGGCGCGATCCTTGCGGCCGCCCCGCTCGGCGGGAGCATGCGCAGACGCTTCGGCGCACCCTATTGCGTCGCGCATCGCGCCGATCTCCAGATGATCCTTCTCGACGCCGTGCGCGCTCTGCCGCAGGTGCGGATCCTGTTCGGCCGCTCGATCGAAGCGATCCGCAGCGTCGACGACGCCGTCGAAGCCGACATCAAGGGCGCGACGGGGATCGAAACCCTGACGGGAGAAGCATTGATCGGCGCCGACGGTCTGCATTCGCGCGTCGCCGTCCTTCTCGGCGATGCGAGCGAGCCCGCATTTCACGGCCATGTCGCGTGGCGCGGCACCTTCGACGCCGCGAGGATGCCCGAAGGGATCGCCGCGGGCGACACGGGCCTTTGGCTCGGACCCGGCGCGCATCTCGTGCATTACCCGCTGCGCGGCGCTTCGCGGATCAACGTCGTCGCCGTCGTCGGGAACAAGTCGGCCGAGACACCGGGATCACCCGGCGAAGACGAGGCCGCGGGTCCGGCGGACCGCTTCGAAGCTTGGGCGCGACCCGCTCGGGCTCTCCTCGACGCCGTCGAGGCGTGGCGCGCCTGGCCTCTCTACGACCGAGCGTCGCGGAAACGCTGGACCGTCGGTCGGGCGACGCTGCTCGGCGACGCGGCCCATCCGGTCCTGCCTTTCCTCGCGCAAGGCGGGGCGCTGGCGATCGAAGACGCGGCGGTTCTCGCGGCCGAATTGACCTCCGCGGACCATTCGGTCACGGCGATGAAGCGCTACGAGGCTTCTCGCCGCCCGAGAGTCGAGCGCGTGCAGCGGACGGCCCGACGGAACGGCCGGACCTACCATCTCGGTTTCCCCCTCGACCTTGCGCGCGACATCGTGATCGGCCGTACGGGAGAGCGCCTGACGGATCGCTACGACTGGATCTACGGCTGGATGCCCGAGCGGTGACAAGCGCCCGGCGGGCGCTTAGAAAGAACGGCGAGCGGACGTGGCGAAACAGGTCAGACGCAAGGCACTTAAAATGCCTCGCCCCATGGGCATGCGGGTTCGACTCCCGCCGTCCGCACCAGTGGATTTTCAGAGCAACGGGCGCATCGCGCGGGCCATTTCCTGCACCGCGGGGACGTCGATCTTGCCGGATCCCATGACGGGCACGGCCGCGGTCACCAGGATCGCGCGCGGCGCCCAGAGCTCGGGATAGCCTTCCTTGCGCACATGCGCGGCCAGCGCGTCCCTCTCCGCATCCGGCTTGTCCGTGACGAGCACGATCTGCTCGCCCTTGCGCGGGTCCGGCAGCGTCACGGCGACATGCGTCGCGTCGGGCCAGAGGCTCTGTGCGAGCCCTTCCACCGCCGTCAACGAAACCATCTCGCCGCCGATCTTGGCGAAACGCTTCGCCCTGCCCTTGACGCGGACGAAGCCGTCCTCGTCGATCGTCACGATGTCGCCGGTGTCGTGCCAGCCGTCTGCGGGCGGCTCCAGCACGCCGGGCGCGGAAGGCCGCATGTAGCCCGCCATCACGTTCGGCCCGCGCACGTAGAGACGGCCGCCTTCGCGGATGCCCTCCACGGGTTCCAGGCGATGTTCGATCCCCGGAAGGAAGCGCCCCACCGTCCCCGCGCGATTGTCGTCGAGCGTATTGACGCAGAGAACGGGCGCGCATTCCGTCGCGCCGTAGCCTTCGAGAAGGGTCGTGCCCCATTGCTGCCAGACGCGGCGTGTCTCCTCCGTCACACGTTCGGCGCCCGCGACGACCAGGCGGACGGTCACGAAATCATCGGCCTCCGCCGCGCGCATCCAGCCCTGAAGGAAGGTGTCGGTCCCGAAGAGGATCGTCGCGCCCGTCTCCTTGGTGAGCCGGGCGATCTGCTTGTAGTGCAACGGGCTCGGATAGAGCACCACGCGCATGCCGGCGAAAAGACCCAGCAACAGCCCGCCCGTCAGCCCGTAGCTGTGGAACACGGGCAACGGATTGAGGATGATCTGATCCGGCCCGAGCGGCGGCGAACCCATATGCGCCTCGATCTGGCGGATATTGGCGAGGATGTTCGCATTGGTCAGGGCGACGCCCTTGGGCTCGCCCTCGGACCCGGAGGTGAAGAGGATCACCGCCGCCTCGTCGGCATCGAGCGCATGCCGTGCATGCACCATGCCCGCGAAGCGCGAGGACAGAACGCCCGTAAGCTTGTCGAGCGACGTCACCGTCGTTCGGACGTCCTCGAGATACATGATGCGCGGCCCCGGCACGCCCTCGACGCCCGCCGAGAGCTCGCCGAGCACGTCCTCGAGCCGCGCGGTGTCGACGAAGCGCCGCGACGTGACGATGAGCCCGATCTCGGCCGCGCGGACGGCCGCCCGGAGGTTTCTCACGCCGAAGGTGAAGTTGAGCGGCGCGGCGACGCGGCCATAGGCGGACAGCCCCATCAGCACGACGGCGGCGGCGTTGACGTTGGGCAGAAAGACGCCGACCGCCTCCCCACGCTCGGTTTCGGCGGCGAGCTTCCGGCCGATCACGAGGCTCGCGAGGACCAGGCGGTCATAGCTCAAAGGGCTCCGCTCCGGATCCTCGACCGCGGGCTTGGAACCGCCGAAGCGCCGCCTTGCGTCGAGAAGAGCGCCGAAAAGCGTGGATCGCGACGCCTCGGGATCGAAACGACCATCGGAAGCGATGCGGTCCTCGGCCATGGCGGCTCAGCCCTTCCCGCCGTCGGCGATGGGAGCTTGGAACGAGAGCCCGAGATCCCAAGGGAAGAAGATCCAGGTATCCTGACTGACTTCCGTGACGAAGGTGTCGACCAGAGGCCTTCCGGCGGGCTTCGCATAGACGGTCGCGAAATGGGCGTTCGGAAGCATGTCCCGGACGACGCGGGCGGTCTTGCCCGTGTCGACGAGGTCGTCGATGACGAGCACGCCCTTGCCGCCTTCTCCGATCGACATCACCGCGTCGGTAATGCCCTTGAGCACCGTCAATTCGCCCTGCGACGTGTAGTCGTGATAGCTCGCGATGCAGACCGTCTCGATCAGCCGCAATTCGAGTTCGCGCGCGACGATCGCCGCCGGCACGAGACCTCCGCGCGTGATGCAGACGAGGGCCTTGAACGGCCCCGCTTCCGCAAGACGCCAAGCGAGTGCGCGCGCATCGCGGTGAAACTGATCCCAGGAGACCGGGAAGGCTTTCGGACTCGACGGCGACATCGGCTCTCCTTGTCGAACGATTTCGTTCAGGCTTTCTTTTCGGCGTGCAGGGTCGACAACATCGCTTCGACGTCGCGGACCGCAGCGCCGAGAGGCTCCTCGTGCCGCGCGCGGACCACGATCTGGTTGCGGAACCTCTGTCCGTCGAAATTCGGGTAGGAGCCGATCATCGTCTCCGGATGGGCCTTCTGCACGTCGCCCAAGGCGCCGCCATAGGCGCCCTCGGGCAGACCGCCCGTGTCGACGGAGACCGACAGCATCTTCGTGCCGGTCCGGAGCTTCGGCGCGACGTCGTCGAGCATCGCCTGCATGATCGAGGGCACGCCCGCCATGGTGATCACGTTGCCGACCATGAAACCGGGCGCGCGGGAAATCGGATTGTCGATCAGCGCCGCGCCGTGCGGAATGCGGGCCATGCGCAGACGCGACTCGTTGAGGTCGGCGGGATTCGGGAAACGCTCCCGCAGCATGGCGACGGCGCGTTCGTCCTGCGAGATGCCGACGCCCAAGGCCTGCGCCACGCAGTCGGCGGTGATGTCGTCATGCGTCGGCCCGATCCCGCCGGTCGTGAACAGGTAGTCGTGCTTGGCGCGCAGCGCATCGATGGCGCCGACGATCTCCTCCGCCACGTCCGGAACGACGCGGACTTCCCTGAGATCGATCCCGATGCCGGTCAGATATTCGGCGATGTAGCCGATGTTCTTGTCCTTGGTCCGACCGGACAGGATCTCGTCACCGATCACGAGAAGTGCGGCGGTGACCGGTGCTCGGGACGTTTGCGGCATGCGACGATTCCCCTGCGGTTTCGCGATATAGACCATCGCGGACGAAAGTCTCAAGGTGAAGCGGCGCGCAAAGCCTTCGAATTGACAGGGCCTTCGTCATCGCCCAATCAGAATGCGTCTCCCGCGCTTGGCCGTTTCAGGACTTCCCGATCGCATGAACGCTCTTCAGGGGGGCGCAGAGATTGCGCCGCCGCTCCCGATCTCGATCTTCGTGATCACGAAGAACGAAGCGCGCCGTCTTCCGCGGACGCTCGAGGCCGTGCGCGGTCTGGCGTCGCAGGTGGTCGTCGTCGACTCGGGTTCGACGGACGGAACGCAGGACGTCGCGCTTCGATTCGGGGCCGAGCTGATCGAGACGCATTGGCGCGGTTACGGGCCTCAGAAGCGCTTCGCCGAAGAGCAATGCCGACATCGTTGGGCGCTCAATCTCGACGCCGACGAGGAATGCACGCCGGAGCTGACGGCGGAGATCCGCGCGCTTTTTTCCGCGGGCGAGCCGCCGCTGGACGGCTACGGGTTTCCGATCGTCGAAATCCTGCCGGGCGAAACGGCCCCGAGCTTCCTCGGACATTCTCTCGCACCCGTGCGGCTCTATCGTCTCGACAAGGGCCGGTATGCCGACAAGGCGGTGCATGATCGCGTCGAGTTCGGCCGAGGCGCAAAGACGGGGCGGCTGCGCGGCATCGTCCTGCATCATTCGATCGAGAGCCTTTCGCAATCGGTGGAAAAGCTGAACCGCTATTCCGACCAGCAGATCGCCGACATGGTCGCTCATGATCGGAAGATCCCGGCTCTTCGCATCTGGATCGAGTTCCCGGTCGCCTTCTTCCGCGCCTATGTGCTGCGGCGGCATTTTCTCCGCGGAAAGTTCGGGCTGATCGCCTCGATCAATTACGCCTTCTTCCGCTTCATGCGGATCGCCAAGGCGATCGAGGCGCGCCTGCGGACCGACCGCTGAACCGCGAGCGGGATCAGCGGTTCTTTAGCTCGTAAAGAGCATTGGCCGCGGTTCGGCCCGCCTCGACATAGCCCGTGCGTGCAAGAAGCGCGTCGAGATCCTCGGCCCATTGTCCGCGCAGATGGTTGAGGACGATCACGGAGGGCAGCAGCGAGCGATCCGCTCGGCGCAGGAAAGGCGACAGCAAGAGATCCTCCGCACCCTCGACGTCGACCTTGAGCACGTCGATCCGTTCGAGCCGCTCGGTGGCGGCGAGATCGGCGAGGGTCACGGCCGTCGCCTCGAAGGCTTCGCCGCCGCCGGGCGCGTCCTTCGCGATCCGCAGGCTCGTTCCGCCCCGGTTCCGGCGATCGACGAAAAGCGTCAACCGGCCGTTGAAGTCCGCGACGGCGGCATTGACGGCCTTCACGATCCCCGTCGGATTGACCCCGATGTTGAAGCTGAGCCGTTCGAAAAGTTCGGGTTCGGGCTCGACGGCGATCACGCGACCGCCCGGGGCGAGCCGCGCTGCCGCCCAGAGCGCATAGCCGCCGACATTCGCGCCGATATCCACGAAGACGCCGCCCTTCGCGAGATGCGGTTCCAGAAAGCGCCTTTCGGCCGGATCGAAATACTGCGGCGTGAAGAGAAGGCGCTTTTCGGCCACGTCGTCATGCGGATGCAGCCGCATCTTCACGCCGAGCGTTTCGGTGTCGACGGGGCGGCCCTTGAGCCGCCGCAACGCCCATTGCCGAAGCAGAAAGGTCATCCGCATCTGCGCCCATGAACCGCCGCCGCGCCGCGTCCGCGCGACGACGCGCGCCACCAGGCGCGACATGGCGAAGGCGCCGAAGGCGGAGACGTGGCGGACGTTCGGATGGGTCTGCGTCATGGGCCCGGGAGAGGTCGCACGAGGGGCGTCGCCAAGCAAACGCTTTCGCGGGCTCTTGCGTCCGAACGCGCTTTCGACCATTTGGTGGATGTTTCCATCTTCGGTATCCCGATGACCTTCGTCGACGCAGCAGCGGCACCCCGCCGCAAGACGGGCGAGATCAAGCTTCATGGCCGCGAAGCCTTCGAGGGCATGCGCCGTGCCGGGAACCTGACGGCCCGCGCTCTCGACCTTCTCGCGGACGAAGTGCGGCCCGGCGTCACCACCGAACATCTCGATCGGCTCGCGTTCGAATTCGCGATGGACCACGGCGCCTATCCCGCGCCGCTTTTCTATCGCGGTTATCCGAAGGCGATCTGCACCTCGATCAACCATGTGGTCTGCCACGGCATTCCCAACGACAAGCCGCTGCGGGACGGCGACGTCGTGAATATCGACGTCACGCTGATCCTCGACGGCTGGCACGGGGATTCGAGCCGCATGTACGGCGTCGGCGTCGTTCCGCGCCGCGCCGCGCGCCTGATCGACGTCACCTACGAGTCGCTGCTGCGCGGGATCGCGAAGGTGCGCCCGGGCGCGACAACGGGCGATGTGGGCCATGCGATCCAGACCTATGCCGAAAGCGAGCGCTGCTCAGTCGTCCGCGACTTCTGCGGCCACGGGCTCGGACGCCTCTTCCATGACGAGCCGAACATCCTTCATTACGGCCGCGCGGGCGAAGGCGTCGTGCTGCGCGCCGGAATGCTCTTCACGATCGAGCCCATGATCAATCTGGGCCGGCCGCATGTGAAGGTGCTCGGCGACGGCTGGACCGCGGTCACGCGCGATCGCTCCCTCTCGGCGCAGTTCGAACACACCGTCGGCGTGACCGACGACGGCGTCGAAATCTTCACGCTGTCCCCGGCGGGGCTCGACAAGCCGCCGCTCGTCGTCGACTGAGGCCGCGATGCCGCAACGCGATCCTTCCCCGCCGCACGGAAACGACGGGAAGGACCACGCGAGCGGCCACCGCCAGAGGTTGAGGGATCGCTTCGCACGCGCCGGAAGTGCAGGCCTTCAGGATTATGAATTGCTGGAGCTTCTCCTGTTCCGCTCCATTCCGCGGCAGGACGTCAAACCGCTCGCGAAGGATCTCATCGCCCGTTTCGGCTCGGTGGCGGAGGTGCTCGGCGCGCCGCTCGCGCGGCTTCTCGAGCTCGACGGCGTCTCCGAAAAGACCGCGCTGGAATTGAAGATCGTGGAAGCCGCGGGGAGAGAGCTCGCCAAGGGCGCGGTCGCCCGCAAACAGGTGCTGAGTTCCTGGACCGCCGTGCTGGACTATTGCCGTGCCTCGATGGCCTTTTCCGACAAGGAGCAGTTCCGCATCCTCTTCCTCGACAAGCGGAACGGGCTCATCACGGACGAAGTTCAGCAGACGGGCACCGTGGACCATACGCCCGTCTATCCCCGCGAGGTGGTGAAGCGCGCGCTCGAACTGTCCGCATCGGCGATCATCCTCGTCCATAATCACCCTTCCGGCGACCCGACGCCGTCGCAGGCCGACATCAGGATGACGCGCGAGATCGCTGATGCCGCCAAACCCTTGGGCGTACTCGTCCACGACCACATCATCATCGGCCGGAACGGCCATGCGAGCCTGAAGGGGCTGCAGCTGTTCTGATCAGAAGATCGCGGCCGCGCCGCTTACGAGCGTCAGCACGAAGCCGAGGGACAGCGCCGAGCCGACGACCCCGATCGCCATGCCCGCAAGAACGATCAGTCCGTCGCGTTCGACGAGACCCGCCCCGATCAGGCAGACGGCGATGCCGAGCGGAACCTGTCCGACGAAGGGCGCGGCCGTGATCAACGCCACGGAGAAGACAAGCAGCACGCATCCGACGAGACGCAGAGCCACGCGCGTTTCGAACAGCGTGAAGCGCGGGCGGGCGATGCGCTCGAGGCGCAACAGCCACGGCGTAGCGCGGCCACAGGCCCGATCGATGTCCGCGCTCGCGATGCGCCTGTCGAGCAAGGCTTCCGGAAGCCAAGGAGCGTGACGGCCCGCGATGATCTGAAGAGCGACGAAACCGAGCAGAAGGCCGCAGACCAGCGGAATGGGCGGCGGCATCGGAAGGCAGTTCGGAAGGCCGAGCAGGACGATCAGCAGCGCATGGGCCCGATCGCCCAAGGCGGCGACGACGGTGCGGAGGCTGACATGACCGGAAGATCCGCTCCCGCCGGCAAGCGATGCGAACAGCACGGAGGTACGGGGAAAAGAGCCGTTCATGATCGCTCGACGAGGAAGAGGTCCTTTGTTTAACCCGAGACGCCGCCCGAAACCAAGCGCCGCGGCATAGGAAAAACCCTGGGGATCCGGCGCGGCAAGACCTTGTCCGCCCGTGCCGATCGGGCAGAATGGGGTTGTGATGCGTGTTCCGTCCGGTACCCGAGGCGATGCGCGCATCCATTTTCCTCACGATCCTTCTCCTTGCGGATCCCGCCTCCGGTCGGGCCGAGGAAACCGAAACGTCGACGGTCGAGGCCCCGGGCATCCTCGAACGCCTCCGCTTGCCGTCGATCCCGAATCTTCAAACCTTCACGGCGACCGACGGCTCCGCGGGAGGGCTCCATACGAGCATCGGGTTCAAGCGCGCCTTCGCCCCGACGCTCGACGAAGATGCATGGTTGCTCGTCGGCATCGCGGGCTCGGGCATCTCGCCCGCGGGCAAGGAGGTCAAGGACGTCCGAGACACGGCGAGCACCCTGCCCTCGCTGCGTGCGCGGCTCCTGCTCGGGCGCCAGACGAGTTTCGGCGGACTTTATCTCGCTGGCTTCGCAGGTCCGGAGATGGAGGCCAAGGCCGCGGACCCGGATTCGCCGAAGATGAACCGCTCCTACGGAATCAGGTTCGAAGGCCAGGCCTATTGGCGCCCGACGGACACGGTGACGGCGAGCATGGTTTTGACCGCGGGAAGCGCGGTGATGGACGCCCGACTGCGCATGCGCGCCGGCCGCAGGATCGTCGGCCCGGTGACGGCGGGGCCGGAACTCGTGTTCTCCGCTTCCGACGGGCATCGCGAGAGCAGGATCGGCCTCCATGTCTCCGACATCACCTTCTTCCGCTGGACCTTCGAGGTCTCGGCAGGAACCATGCGGGACACGGACGGCCGGAGCGGTTGGTACGGAACCCTCGTCAATCTTCGTCGCTTCTGATCACCTCAACGCGGCGAGGATCCGCGCCGAATCCTCCGCGATCTCGGCGCGGCGCTCGGGCGTCATCCCGGCGAGCGTCCGATAGGGCATCGCCATGCGGGGATTGCGGGCGAGCCTCGCCTCGTTGCGGATCAGAAAGTCCCAATAAAGCGGATTGAAGGGACAGGCCCCTTCGCCCGCCTTCACCTTGGGGTCATAACGGCAACCCGAGCAGTAGTCGCTCATCCGGTCGATATAGGCCCCGGACGCCGCATAGGGCTTGGAGGCGAGAACGCCGTCGTCCGCGAAGAGCACCATGCCGTGGACGTTGGGCAGTTCGACCCATTCATAGGCGTCGACATAGACGGCGAGATACCAGCGTTCGACCTCTTCGGGCGCAAGCCCCGCGATCAGGGCGAAATTCCCGAGCACCATGAGCCGCTGGATATGGTGCGCATAGGCGTTCCGCATCGTGTCGCCGACGCAGCCGCGGATGCAGTTCATGTCCGTCTCGCCCGTCCAGAAGAACTCCGGCAGGGGCCGCGCGGCGTCGAGCGTATTGGTCCGGGCGTAATCGGGCATGCGCAGCCAATAGATGCCGCGGACATATTCGCGCCAGCCGAGGATCTGACGCACGAAGCCTTCGACCGCGTTGAGCGGCGCCCTGCCCTCCCGCCACTCCCTCTCGGCGCGCAGGCACGCCTCCATGGGTTCGAGCAGGCCCGCATTGAGATAGGGCGAGATCAAACCGTGGAAGAGGAAGGGCTCCCCGTCCTTCATCGCGTCCTGATGGTCGCCGAAGCCCGGCAGCGCGACCGTCGCGAATTCCTCGAGCGCGGCCAGCGCATCTTCCCGAGTGACGGCCCAGCCGAAGCCGTCGAGCGATCCGGCATGATGCGCGAACCGATGCCGGACGAGTTCGATGACCTCTTGCGTGATCGCGTCGGCCGGGAAACGGAGACGCTTCGGCAGGGCGGCGGCCGCAGGCAAGGGCTTCCTGTTCTCGACGTCGAAGTTCCAACGACCGCCCGCGGGCTCCGAGCCTTCCATCAACAGCCCGGTCTTCCGCCGCATCTCGCGATAGAAGAATTCCATGCGGTAGGATTTCCGGCCCTCGGCCCAGGCGGCGAATTCGGCTCGGGAACAGATGAAGCGGTCGTCGTCGAGAATGACGAGCGGGACCGGCAGCGTTTCTCGCAGATCCTGCAGGATTTCGAGAACCCGCCATTCCCCCGGCTCGGTGACGACCACCACGTCGGGCGAATGGCGTTCGCAGGCGCGCAACAACTCGCCCGCGAAGCTCCCCGTATTGTCCGGGTCGTCGAGACGGACGTGATCGACGCGAATGCCGTCCGCCGCGAGCTCCGCCGAGAAATGCCGCATGGCGGACAGAACGAAGGCGATCTTCTGCGGATGGTGCGGGACATATTCGGTCTCCGCCGCCGCCTCGGCGAGGAAGACCACGTCATGCGCAGGATCGAGCCCCCGCAGCGACGAGACGCCGCGACCGAGCTGGTCGCCGAGAACGAAGCGAAGGCGGCGCAAGGTCAGCCCTTCGTCCGCAGCGTGGAGCGCCCTCCGTCGACGCCGATCACCTGCCCCGTGATCCACCCCGCACGGTCGGAGAGCAATAGCGCGGCCAGCGGCGCGACGTCCTCGGGCTCGCCGAGGCGCTGGAGCGGATGGAGCTGGGCGATCGCGTCCGCCATCGCGGCGTTGCCCGTGAGCGCGGCCGCGAGCGGCGTGCGCGTGAGGGACGGCGCGATGCAGTTGACCCGGATCTTGGGCGCGAGTTCGGCCGCGAGCGCGCCCGTGAGACCTTCGATCGCGCCCTTCGCCATCGCGACCGAGGCATGGGCGGTGAAGCCCTGCGCGACGGCGACGGTCGAGAACAGGAGGACGGCGCTCATGCCCTGATGCGCCTTGAGCGCCGGCAAGGCGGCCTGAACCGCCTTGACCGCGCCGAGCGCGTTGATGCGGAAATCGCGCTCGAAATCGGCGTCCGTCAGCCGCGCGACGGGCTTGAGATTGATCGTACCGACGGCATAGCAGAGACCCGCCAGCGCACCCCCGCCCGCTGCGGACGCGTCTTCGACGGCGCGGCGGACATCGTCGCCCTCGGCGACGTCGGCAACGGTGAAGCTTGCGCCGATCTCGCGAGCGAGCGCCTCGAGCCGTACGCCGTCGCGCGCGGCGAGATGGACCGCCCGGCCTTCGGCGCGCAGTGCACGAGCGGTGGCCGAACCGATGCCGCCGGAACCTCCGAAGACGAGCGTGACGGGTTGCAAGGCGGTCTCCTTCCGTGACGAGGCCGCGGACGCGGCAGGGTCGGAAATACCGCGCGGAGGCTCCGCTTCAACCTTTCGGGTCGGAACGCCCGTGTCGCAGGTCCGATCAGGTCCGAACGGGCGGGCAAGGCGTAGACCCGCCGAAGGAGCCGCCCGACGATGTCGAAAATGCGCAAGAAGAGCGATCTGCCCGCCAAGGATTGCGCAGCCTGCGGCCGCCCCTTCGCTTGGCGGAAGAAGTGGGAAAAGGTCTGGGAGGAGGTCCGTTACTGCTCGGACCGATGCCGCGCCGACGCGAAACGCGCCCGCTGATGGAAGCGGGCGCCCGCAGCGCCGCGGCGGACTTCCCGCCCCGGCGCCTTCGCTTCGAAAGCGACGCGATCAGCCCGCCATGGCCGACGCGATGGCCGCAAGGGCGTCTTCGGCCTTGCCGCCGTCGGGCCCGCCCGCCTGAGCCATGTCCGGTCGACCGCCGCCGCCCTTCCCGCCAAGACGCTCCGAACCCACGCGCACCAGATCGACGGCGTTGAAGCGGTCCGTCAGATCCGACGTGACGCCGACGACGATGCCGGCCTTGCCGTCCTCGCCGATGCCGATGATCGCGACCACGCCGGAGCCGACCTGTTTCTTGCCTTCGTCGGCGAGGCTCTTGAGGTCGCGCATGTCGATGCCGGTGACGGCGCGCGCCATGAGCTTCACTCCGGCCACGTCGCGAAGGCCCGCGGGCTCGGCGGCCCCGTTCGAACCGCCGCCGCCCATCGCGAGCTTTCTGCGCGTATCGGACAGTTCGCGCTCGAGCTTGCGCCGCTCGTCGAGCAGCGCGGCAAGCCGATCTGCGGCCTCGGAGGCCGGGACCTTCAGAAGCGCGGACAGATCGCGAAGCCGCTTGGCCTCCTCCGCCCGGAGGCGACGCGCCGCTTCGCCCGTCATGGCCTCGAGCCGGCGAACGCCCGCCGCCACGGCGCTTTCGGCGACGATCGTCACGAGGCCGATATCGCCCGTGCGGCGCACATGCGTGCCGCCGCACAATTCGACCGAAAAGGCCTTGTTGGTCGCGCCGTCGGCGGCGCCCATCGAAACGACGCGGACCTCTTCGCCGTATTTCTCGCCGAACAAGGCGCGAGCACCCGACTCGATCGCATCGTCGACCGCCATCAGCCGCGTGATCACGGGGTCGTTCTGCAGGACGACGCGATTGGCGATGGCCTCGACCCGCTCCAACTCCTCCTCGGCGATCGGCTTCGGATGCGAGAAGTCGAAACGGAGCCGGTCGGCCGAAACCATGGAGCCCTTCTGAGCCACATGATCGCCGAGAACGAGGCGGAGCGCCTCATGCAGAAGATGCGTCGCCGAGTGATTGGCGCGGATCGTCGTACGCCGCGCGTGATCGACTTCGAGCTCCAGAGGGAGACCGGTCTTGAGCTCGCCCGTTTCCACGAGAACGTCGTGAACGAAGAGATCGCCCAGCTTCTTCTGCGTGTTGCGCACGACGACGCGGACGCCCGGCGCGGTCATGACGCCCGTATCGCCGACCTGGCCGCCCGACTCGCCGTAGAACGGGGTCTGATTGAGGACGAGAAGCCCGTCCTGCCCCGCGGTCAGACGCTCGACTTCCGCGCCGCCCTTGACCAGCGCCGCGACGACGCCCTCGGCGCGCTCGGTGTCGTAGCCGAGGAACTCGGTCGCACCGATCTTTTCACGCAGGCCGAACCAGACCGTTTCCGTCGCCGCCTCGCCCGAGCCGGACCAATTCGCCCGCGCCTTCTCGCGCTGCCGCTCCATGGCGGCGGCGAAGGCGTCGGTGTCGACCCCGATCCCGCGGGCGCGCAGCGCGTCCTGCGTCAGATCGAGGGGGAAGCCGTAGGTATCGTAGAGCGTGAAGGCGGTGTCGCCGGAGAGCTTGTCCCCCGACGCGAGCGCCTTCGTCTCTTCGTCGAGGATCGAAAGACCGCGCTCCAAGGTCTTGCGGAAACGGGTTTCTTCGAGACGCAGCGTCTCTTCGATGAGCGGCTGCGCACGGATCAATTCGGGATAGGCCTGCCCCATCTCGCGCGTGAGCGCGGGGACGAGCTTGTACATCACGGGCTCGCGCGCGCCGAGAAGCTGAGCATGTCGCATGGCGCGGCGCATGATGCGGCGCAGAACGTAGCCGCGCCCTTCATTGGACGGCAGCACGCCGTCGGCGACGAGGAAGGACGAGGCCCGCAGATGGTCGGCGATGACCCGATGGCTCGCCCGCCCGTCCGGGTCGACGCCCGTCGCGTCGGCGACGGCGCGGATCAGACCGCGCATCAGATCCGTGCGGTAATTGTCGTGCGTGCCCTGCAGAACGGCCGAAATGCGCTCGAGCCCCATGCCCGTATCGATCGAGGGCTTCGGCAGCGGAACCCGCTCGCCCGAACCCATCTGCTCGAACTGCATGAAGACGAGGTTCCAGATTTCGATGAAGCGGTCGCCGTCCTGTTCCGGCGAGCCGGGGGGGCCGCCGGGGATATGATCGCCGTGGTCGTAGAAGATTTCGGAACAGGGACCGCAGGGGCCCGTATCGCCCATGGCCCAGAAATTGTCGGACGTCGGGATGCGGATGATCTTGGAATCCGAGAGTCCCGCGATCTTCTTCCAAAGAGCGTGCGCCTCGTCGTCCTCGGAATAGACGGTGACGCAGAGCTTCTCCTTGGGCAGCCCGTATTCACGGGTGACGAGGTTCCAGGCGAGTTCGATCGCGCGGTCCTTGAAATAGTCGCCGAAGGAGAAATTGCCGAGCATCTCGAAGAAGGTGTGGTGCCGCGCCGTATAGCCCACATTGTCGAGGTCGTTGTGCTTGCCGCCCGCCCGCACGCATTTCTGGGAGGTGGCCGCGGTCGAGTAAGGACGCTTTTCGATGCCCGTGAAGACGTTCTTGAACTGGACCATGCCCGCATTCGTGAACATCAGCGTGGGATCATTGCGCGGGACCAGCGGGCTCGACGCGACGACCTCGTGGCCGTTCTTCGCGAAATAGTCGAGGAAGGTCGATCGGATTTCGTTGACGCCGCTCATCGGGCTCCGGTCCTGAAGCATGCGCGGAGAAGACCGCCCCGCGCGGAAAAAGACGGTCCGTTCTTAGTGTTGCAAGGCCCCGCCGTCCAGACCGTCGCGTCGACGCTCCGGAAACGACGAAGGGCGCCCGCCGAGACGGACGCCCCTTGAACCATGCGAAGCCGCAGCGACCGCCCCGCGGGGCGAACGGATCAGGCCGCGCCTTCGTCGAGATCCTCGGCGGTCGGCTCGACCGCGTCGAGGATGCGGTCGGCGATCAGCCCGGCATTCTGCCGGATCTGCGACTCGATCCGGGCCGCAAGATCGGGATTGCCCTTCAGGAAGAGCTTGGCGTTCTCGCGACCCTGGCCGAGCCGGGTCGAGTCATAGGAGAACCAGGCTCCGGACTTCTCGACGATCCCGGCCTTGACGCCGAGATCGACCAACTCGCCCATCTTGGACACGCCCTCGCCGTACATGATGTCGAACTCGACCTGCTTGAAGGGCGGGGCGACCTTGTTCTTCACCACCTTCACGCGGGTCGTGTTGCCGATGACCTCCTCGCGCTCCTTGATCGAACCGACGCGGCGGATGTCGAGACGCACCGAGGCGTAGAATTTCAACGCATTGCCGCCCGTCGTCGTCTCGGGCGAGCCGTACATGACGCCGATCTTCATGCGGATCTGGTTGATGAAGATCACCATGCAGTTCGAGCGCGAGATCGAAGCCGTGAGCTTGCGCAGCGCCTGGCTCATCAGACGCGCCTGAAGACCGGGCTGCACGTCGCC
>JAIXTT010000066.1 GCA_027483795.1 Hyphomicrobiales bacterium | reverse complement strand
CGCCTTGTCCCAGCTCTCGCGTCAGGTCGAGAACCGCGACGACAAGCGCCCGCAGCTCTCCGACCTCCGCGAATCCGGCTCGATCGAGCAGGACGCCGACGTCGTGATGTTCGTCTATCGCGAGGAGTACTACCTCAAGAACAAGGAGCCGAAGCCCGGCACCGAAGAGCATTTCAAATGGCAGTCGGAGATGGATCAGGTCCACGGCCGCGCCGAAGTGATCATCGGCAAGCAGCGTCACGGACCCACGGGCACGGTCGCCTTGCAGTTCGACGCCGAGATCACGCGCTTCTCGAATCTCGCGAGCGAGGACAATCTCCCCGAACGGATGTGAGTCGCTCCGGGTCTCGATTCTCGAAAACCTCGGATCGAACGGCCGCTCCCATCGCCGGGAGGGCGCGACCCTTCTCCCCTTGCGGGAGAAGAGCCTGCCCCGGACTTGATCCGGGGCGGACCGCCGCAGACGGGCCGGATGAGGGGTCGTGCGATGTCGACGTTCGGCGTGTCACGACCGCTCCTGCCGACAGGTTCGCGAGCCCCCTCGCCCGGCGCTCCGCGCCGGCGTCTCCCGCAAGCGCAGAAGGACGCTTGCGTCGACGGGCTCGCCTCCGCCATGAAGGATGAATGCTGAACGAGGGATCGATGTCCGCCGAACTCGTCATCGACCGCGGCGCGCTCGTCGCCAACCGCCGCCGGCTCGCCCGCCTCGTGGGGTCCGCCGAATGCGCGGCCGTGGTCAAGGCCGACGCTTACGGGACCGGGCTCGAAGGCGCGGTCCGCGCGCTCGCGGCCGACGGCTGCCGCACCTTCTTCGTCGCCCATGTCAGCGAGGGGATCCGGGCGCGCGAGGTCGACCCGCGCGCCGCGATCTACGTGCTCAACGGCCTCGTGCCGGGCACCGCGGGCGATTACGGCCCTTGGCGTCTCCGTCCCGTCCTGGGGTCGCTGGAGGAACTCGCCGACTGGTCGGATTACGTCCATGCGACGGAGCTTCCCGGCGAGGCCGCCCTGCATGTCGACACCGGCATGAACCGTCTGGGCCTCTCGCCCGACGTCTGGGGCGAGGCCGCGGCGCGGCGTCGCGACAACACGCTGGGCTTCGAGATCACGCTCCTGATGAGCCATCTGGTCTCGGCGGAGGAACCCGAAAACCCGATCAATGCGCGGCAGATCGCTGCCTTCCGCGAGGCCCGCGCGCTCTTTCCCGGCATCAAGGCGAGCCTGTCCAATTCCGCGGGGATCTTCCTCGGCCCGGACGTCCATCACGACCTCGTCCGCCCCGGCTATGCGCTCTACGGCGGCAATCCCGCGCCGGGCCACGAGAACCCGATGGCGCCCGTGGTGCGCCTCGCCGCGCCGCTTCTTCAGGTCCGCGACGTGCGGGCGGGGGATCGGGTCGGCTACAACGGCATCTGGACCGCCGAACGGCCGGGCCGCATCGCCACGGTCCATCTCGGCTATGCCGACGGCTTTCCCCGCTCGGGCTCCGCGGCCACGGGCGAGCGCGGGGCGGAAGCGATCGTCCGCGGCGTTCTCTGTCCCGTCGTCGGCCGCATTTCGATGGATCTCCTCGCCCTCGACGTCACGGGGGCGGAGGGGGCGCGCCGCGGCGACGAGGCCGTCTTCATCGGCGGCGAACTGGACGTCGACCGCGTCGGCGGCAATGCCGGCACCATCGGCTACGAGATCCTCACGAGCCTCGGCCGGCGTCATTCCCGTCGCGAGATCGGAGCCTGAATGGCCAAGCGCGCCAATTCCTTCGCCTGCCAGTCCTGCGGCGCGGTCTACGGCCGCTGGCAGGGCCGCTGCGACGCCTGCAGCGGCTGGAACACGATCGCGGAGGAAAGCGCGCCGCCGCCGCTTCCCGGCGGCTCGGGTCCGCGCGGCCCGGCGGGTCGCGGCAAGGGGCGCGTCTTCCCGCTCGAAGGCCTGTCGGGCGCGAGCATGGACGCGCCGCGCATTGCCTCGGGCATCGCGGAGCTCGACCGGGTGACGGGCGGCGGTTTCGTCCGCGGCTCCGTCATCCTCCTCGGCGGCGATCCCGGCATCGGCAAGTCCACGCTGCTGATGCAGGCCTGCGGCGCGCTCGCGCAGAACGGACGCCGCGTCGTCTACATCTCGGGCGAAGAGGCGGTCGGGCAGGTGCGCCTGCGCGCCGAACGGCTGAAGCTCACCGCCGCGCCCGTCGAACTCGCCGCCGAGACGAATGTCGAGGACGTGATCGCGACGCTGTCGAACGGCCCCGCGCCCGCCCTCGTGGTGATCGATTCCATTCAGACCATGTGGTCTGAATCCGTCGAGGCCGCGCCCGGCACCGTCACGCAGGTGCGCGGCTCCGCCCAGCTTCTCATCCGCTACGCCAAGACGAGCGGCGCGGCGCTGATCCTCGTCGGCCACGTCACCAAGGACGGGCAGATCGCGGGCCCGCGCGTCGTCGAACACATGGTGGATGCGGTCGCCTCCTTCGAAGGCGACGGCGCGCACCATTTCCGGATCCTGCGCGCCGTGAAGAACCGTTTCGGACCGACCGACGAGATCGGCGTGTTCGAAATGACGGGGTCCGGCCTCGCCGAAGTCCCGAACCCCTCCGCCCTTTTCCTGGCCGGGCGCGATACGGGCTCCCCCGGAACGGCCGTCTTCGCCGGAATGGAGGGGACCCGGCCGCTGCTCGTCGAGTTTCAGGCGCTGGTCGCGCCCTCCTCCCTCGGCACGCCGCGGCGCGCCGTCGTCGGCTGGGACCAGAGCCGTCTGTCGATGCTCATCGCCGTGCTCGAAGCCCATGCCGGCCTGAAGCTCGGCCAATACGACGTCTATCTCAACGTCGCGGGCGGCCTGCGCATCGTCGAGCCCGCGGCCGACGCCGCCGCCGCCGCAGCCCTCGTATCCTCGCTTACGGGCGCGCCCCTGCCGCCCGATCGCGTCTATCTCGGCGAAGTCGCGCTCACGGGCGCGCTGCGCCCCGCCGCGCAGACCTCCGCCCGTCTCAAGGAAGCCGCGAAGCTCGGCTTCGGTGCGGCCTTTCTTCCCCGCGCCGGGATCGAGGCGGCGGGCTCGTCGCCGATGGCGCTCGATGCGGGCGGCGACGTCGCGGACCTCGTCTCCGGCATCGCGGCGCTCGCTCCGCGTTCGAAGCGTCGGACGGCGTCCGACGGAGGGTGACGCTGCCGCGCGTGCCCGCTATAAGGGCGCGCACCTTTTCCGACCCCCCAACCCGAGGCGGCGATGAGCCAACTGCCGGTCAATGTCCTCGATCTCGCGATCGTCGGGATCATGCTGTTGTCTGCCGTTCTCGCATCGGTCCGCGGCTTCACCCGCGAAGTCCTGGCGATCGCGTCCTGGGTCGCGGCGGGCTTTGCGGCCTATGCGTTCCATCCGCATGTGATGCCCTTTCTCGAGCCCTATATCGCGAACAAGCAGTTCCTGCTGGCCGCCTCGATCGCCGCGGTCTTCTTCCTCGTGCTGATCGCGGTGTCGCTGATCACCGTGAAGATCTCCGACCTGATCCTCGATTCGAGCATCGGCGCGCTCGACCGCACGCTCGGCTTCATCTTCGGCACGGCGCGCGGCTTCCTGATCGCGGTCGTCGCCTTCATGTTCTTCGACTATCTCGTCGGCGAGGGCCGCCAGCCCGACCTCCTGCGAGACGCGCGCATGCGCCCCGTCCTCAAGCAGACGGGCGACGCCCTCTTCGCCGCCATGCCCGACGATCCGAGCCTGCTCGGGCCGCTGCGCCGTCCTTCCGGCGCGCCGCCTCAGCCGGTGCCCGCGCCCGGCGGCAACGCGACGCCCGCGACGCCGCAGTCCGGGGCTCCGGCCCCGGCCGCCGCTCCGCCGCCGGTTCAGGTGCGCCCCGCGCAGTCCGGGGGCGCGGCCCCGGCGCAGGGCACGTCCGTGCAGACGCGCCCCGCCGATCAGCAGGGCCTGCAGCGGCTCATCGATTCGACCGAGCCCAAGCGTTGAAAACCCGCGCCCGCGGGCGCATAGTGCGGCACGAACGGACGCCCGCCGGCGTCGGCGCGGAAAGCCTCATGAGCGACTTCGAATTCGACCTCGACGCCGACCGGCTTCGCGAAGAGTGCGGCGTGTTCGGCATCTACGGTCACCCCGACGCCGCGGCGATCACCGCGCTCGGGCTCCATGCGCTCCAGCATCGCGGGCAGGAGGCGGCGGGCATCGTCTCCTTCGACGGCAAGCGCTTCCATTCCGAGCGGCGTCTCGGCCTCGTCGGCGACGGCTTCTCCGACCGCGCCGTGATCGAGCGGCTCGAGGGCGACCGCGCCATCGGCCATGTCCGCTATTCCACGACGGGCGAGACGGTCCTGCGCAACGTGCAGCCCCTCTTCGCCGAACTCCATGCCGGCGGCTTCGCCGTCGCGCACAACGGCAATCTCACCAACGGCCTCACGCTGCGTCGCGAACTCGTCCGCGACGGCGCGATCTGCCAGTCGACGACCGACACCGAAGTCGTCCTGCATCTCGTCGCGCGCAGCAAGCGCTCGCGCTTCGTCGACGCCTTCATCGACGCCATCGCCCGGCTCGAAGGCGCCTACGCCTTCGTCGGCCTCACCAACAAGAAGCTCGTCGGCGCACGCGATCCGCTGGGCATCCGCCCGCTCGTCCTCGGCGAACTCGACGGCCGCTATATCCTCGCCTCGGAGACCTGCGCGCTCGACATCATCGGCGCGCGCTTCATCCGCGACATCGAGAACGGCGAGGTCGTCGTCATTTCCGACGACGGCATCGAATCGATCAAGCCCTTCCCGGCGCGGTCGGCGCGGCCCTGCATCTTCGAATTCATCTATTTCGCCCGTCCGGATTCCTTCGTTCAGGGGCGTCCGGTCTATGAAATCCGCAAGCGCATGGGCGCGGAACTGGCGGCCGAAGCGGGCATCGACGCCGACGTCGTCGTCCCGGTTCCGGATTCGGGCGTGCCCGCCGCGCTCGGCTATGCGCAGGCCTCCGGCCTTCCCTACGAACTCGGCATCATCCGCAACCATTATGTCGGCCGCACCTTCATCCAGCCGACGCAGTCGGTGCGCGAGCTCGGCGTGCGGATGAAGCATTCGGCCAACCGCTCCGTCGTCGCCGGCAAGCGCATCGTGCTCATCGACGACTCGATCGTGCGCGGCACCACTTCGGTGAAGATCGTGCAGATGATGCGCGAGGCGGGCGCCAAGGAGGTGCATTTCCGCATCTCCTCGCCGCCGATCACCCATCCCGACTATTACGGCATCGACACGCCCCAGCGGGAGAAGCTCCTCGCCGCGACGCATTCGCTCGAGGAGATGCGGGCCTATATCGGCTGCGACTCGCTCGCCTTCCTCTCGGTCGACGGCATCTACCGCGCCATGGGCGAGCCCGGCCGCGATCCCGCGAACCCGAAATTCACCGACCATTGCTTCACGGGCGACTATCCCACGCCGCTCACGGACAAGACCGTGGAAACGCCCCGCCAGCTCGCCCTTCTCGCCGAAGCGGGCTGATCTGATCCGATCGGACCTTCCATGACCAAGATCCTCGAAAATCGCATCGCCCTCGTCACCGGGGCGTCCCGCGGCATCGGCCGCGCCGCGGCGCTCGCCTTCGCCGAAGCGGGCGCGCATATCGTCGCCGTGGCGCGCACGCAGGGCGCGCTCGAAGAACTCGACGACGCGATCCGCGCAAAGGGCACGACCGCGACGCTCGTCCCCCTCGACCTCAAGGACATGGACGCGCTCGACCGTCTCGGCGCGGCGATCTACGAGCGCTGGGGCAAGCTCGACGTCTTTCTCGGCAACGGCGCCGTGCTCGGCCCGATCTCGCCTCTGGGTCACGTCAGCCCCAAGGCGTGGGACGAGGTGATGGCGGTCAACGTCACCGCCAATTGGCGTCTGATCCGCTCGCTCGATCCGCTGCTTCAGGCGTCGGACGCGGGCCGCGCGATCCTTCTCTCCTCCGGCGCGTCCTGGAAGCGCCTCGCCTATTGGGGGCCCTATTCGGTCTCCAAGGCCGCGATCGACGCGCTCGGCTGCACCTACGCCAACGAGACCGCCTCGACCAAGGTGAAGGTGATGATGGTCAATCCCGGCCCGCTGCGGACCGACATGCGCGCCGCCGCCCTGCCCGGCGAGGATCCGATGTCCTTGGAAACGCCCGAGGATCTCGCGCCCTTCATCCTGAAGCTCGCCGCGCCCGATTGGAACGAGACCGGCAAGCTCTTCGATTTCCCGAGCCGCAAGGTGCTGGACTACCGCTTCCCCGCCTGACCCGCCCCTCCCCGTCATGCCCGCGGATGCGGGCATCCACGTCTTGGAGAACGTTCGGGAACGCGAAGGCTCACTCCGCCCCGCTCTTCTCCGGGCCCGGAGCCCCTTCCGCCGGCGCCTTGGCGACCTTGCGCCGCCGCTTCGTCTGCGGCTCGCGAGGGCCTTCCACCAGCCGCACGATCATGCCCCTGAGCGTGCGCACGTCCTGTTCGCTCATCGCCATGCGGTGGAAGATGTTGCGCAGGTTCCGGCTCATCACCGGCCGCTTGTGCGCGGGGCGGAAGAAGCCCCGCTCCTCCAGCGCGCCCTCCAGATGATCGAAGAAGGACGTCACCATCTCGCGCGGCGCGGGCGGCCATTTCTCCTTCCGCACGAAGGGCAGCGGCGCCTCCGCCGCGGCCTGCCAGGCATAGCCCGCGATCAGCACCGCCTGCGCCAGATTGAGCGAGGCATAGGCCGGGTTCACCGGATAGGTGAGGATCTCGTCGGCGAGCGAGATGTCGTCGTTCTCGAGCCCCGTCCGCTCGCGCCCGAACAGGATGCCGACCTTTTCCCCCGCCCCGATCCGCGCCCGCATCGCGGGCCCGGCCTCCTGCGGTCCGACGACCATCTTCCCCTGCCCGCGTTCGCGCGCCGTCGTCGCATAGACGAAGTTCAGATCCGCCATGGCCTCGCGCAGCGAGCCGAACACCACGGCCGCGTCGAGCACATATTCCGCGCCCGCCGCCGCGGCCCGCGTCTTCTGATGCAGCCAATTCCCCCGCGGCCGCACGAGGCGCATTTCGGACAGGCCGAAATTCGCCATCGCCCGCGCGGCCATGCCGATGTTCTCGCCGAGCTGCGGCTCGACGAGGATGATCACGGGGCCGCCCGAAAGGGCGGGTCGCGTATGGTCGGTTCCGGCGCCGGGCATGGTCACTCGCATCGGGAGGCGGGAATGCGGGTCCGCTCTAGAGCCGGGGCGCGCGACGCGCAAGCGCGCCCGCGCCGCACCCGCCGTCGAAGCCCGTGGATGCGCCGCCGCGACTGATTCGTTTCGCTTCCAACCGCCCCGCGTTCGCGCTATCCTTTCGGGCGTCGAACGGCCTCGCGCCGTTCCACGAACAACCCTGCGGGACATGCCCGGGTCCGCCGCATCTCCCGGGTCCGTGGGGTCAGGCCGGCGCGGGCGATTTCGGAGTGGCCTCCTCCGTCCCGCCCCGCCGGCCGCCACCTTCCGACCTTCCCCGTGACCGTCAGTCTTCCTCGACCGTCCCTTTGCGGAACGGCGTCGCGTCTTCGAGTTCGTCGTGAAGGGAGGCCATGTAACGCCTTTCCCTGTCGAGATGATCCGCCACGGCGCGTCGAAGGCCGGGGTCGGCGATCCAATGCGAGGACCGCGTCTCGACGGGGCGATAGCCCCGCGCCAGCTTGTGCTCGCCCTGCGCGCCGGCCTCGACCCGCGCAAGACCGCGCTCGATCGCGAAATCGATGGCCTGATGGTAGCAGACCTCGAAATGCAGGAAGGGGCGGTCTTCGATGCAGCCCCAATTGCGGCCGTAGAGCGCGTCGTCTCCGATGAAGTTGATCGCCCCCGCGATGCGCCGGCCCTCGCGCTTCGCGATCACGAGCAGGATGCGGTCGGCCATGCGCTCGCCGACCAGCGAGAAGAAGGCGCGGTTCAGATAGGGTCGGCCCCATTTCCGCGAGCCCGTGTCCATGTAGAAGGCGAAGAAGGCGTCCCAATCCGCCTCCGTGATCGCCGCGCCCGTCAGCCGCACGATCTCCACGCCCTCCTGCGCCTCGCGCCTTTCGCGCTTGAGCGTCTTGCGCTTGCGCGAGGCGAGCGCCACGAGAAAATCGTCATAGGAGCCGTAGCCCTCGTTGAACCAGTGGAACTGCCGATCCGTGCGGTGCAGGAAGCCGCATTCGCTCAGAAAGGCCCGCTCCTCTTCCGTCGCGAAGGTGACATGGACCGACGACGCGCCGATCCGGTCGCACAAGGTCTTCAGCCCCTGCGCGAGGAGACGTCGCGCCTGATCCGCCTCCGGTCCGGGCCGGACCAACAGCCGCGGCCCCGTCGCCGGCGTGAAGGGCACCGCCACCTGCAGCTTCGGGTAATAGGATCCCCCCGCGCGGATATAGGCCTCGGCCCAGCCGTGATCGAAGACGTATTCGCCCTGCGAATGGGACTTCAGATAGGCGGGAGACGCCGCCAGCAGACGGCCGGACGCGTCGCGGACGGTCAGATGCGCGGGCGACCAGCCGCTGTGCCCGCCGACGCAGCCCGAATCCTCGAGCGCCGACAGAAAGGCGTAGGACAGGAACGGATTCGGCGGCGGCCGGTCGCCGGTCCCGCCCGCGCAGGCGTCCCATTCGGCGGCCGCGACGGCCGAGAGCTCCGTCTCGACCGCGACCTTGAACCCTGCTGCTGCGTCCTTCGTCATCGCGCGCAAGGGTAGCGGAGCGATCCGGAGGGGCAAGCCTCAGGGCATGAAGCCTTCGAAGACGATCTGATCGGCGTGCCGGCGCGCACGCTGACGGTCCTCCTCCGTGCGCACGGTCCAGGTCAGGACGGGCATGCCGATCCCGACGCGGCAGAGATGCGGCACCGCGGTCCCGAGATCCGAGACCTTCCAGGACAGGAAATCGGGCAGCGTCTCCTCGTAATGGAGCAGGTTCGCGAGCGCGTGCCGCATGTCGGGCGGCGGTGCGCCTTCGTGATCGCGATAGACGTTCTGGCCGACGATGCCGCGCGGTCTTTCCGGCGCGATCTCGCGCAGCACGGCGACCACGGCGGGGTCGAAGGATTTGAGGGCGAGGGGGCCGCGATAGTCGCGCACGATTTCGGCGGTCCGCCGGGCGAGGCGGAGATCGCCGTCGAAGGCGCTCTTGATCTCGACGACGAGCGGGACCCGGCCCGCCACGAGCCCGAGCAGATGGACGAGCCGCGGAATGCGGTCCGTTCCTCCCGTCAGCTCGATCTCCTCGAGTTCGGCGGCGCGCTTTTCGGAGAGCGATCCCTGCCGGCCCGTCAGGCGGTCGAGGGTCGCGTCATGAAAGACCATGGCCTCGTCGTCCGCCGAAAGCCGCACGTCGCATTCGATCGCGAAGCCGTTGAGAACCGCGCAGTCGGCCGCCGACAGCGAGTTCTCGACATGGCCGCGCGAGAGGTCGTGAAGTCCGCGATGGGCGACGGGTCGCTCGGTCAGCCAGTCGGGAGCGGACATCAGGCCACCTCGAAGATCGCTTCCACTTCCACCGCCGCATCGAGGGGCAGCTGCGCCACGCCGATCGTCGTGCGCGCATGACGCCCCGCGTCTCCCGACACCAGAACCATCAGATCCGAGGCTCCGTTCATCACCTGCGGCAATTGCGCGAAATCAGGGACGCAATTGATGAAGCCGCCGAGGCGGACGCAGCGCTTGATCGCGTCGAGCGAGCCGAGCGCCGCGCGCGCCTGCGCCAGCACGTTGATCGCGCAGAGCCGCGCCGCGGCCTGTCCCTCCGCAAGTCCCACCCCCGCGCCGAGCTTGCCCGCATGCGCGGGAGCGATGCGCCCGTCGGGGCCGAGGCAGATCTGTCCCGAGACGAAGAGCAGCGAACCCGTTCTCACGCAGGGCACGTAATTGGCGATCGGCGCCGCGGGGGTCGGAAGTTCGATCCCGTTCGACCGCAGCCTTTCCTCGATGCTCATGATCTCTCCCTGATCAAGCGTGCCGAACTCGCCGCGCATTGGCGCGGGAGCCGCGAGACCCTATCTTCTCCCGGAGGATACGACGGAGACAAGACATGAGGACGCCGATCGCCGGCACGACCCTCGCCCTGATGATCGGGACGGCCTGCGCCGCGATCACGGCGGGCGCCTCGGGTGCATGGGCGGCGGCGGCGCCGGTCCTCGCCCCCCATCGCGCCGTCTACGATCTCGCGCTGCTCCGCAGCACCGGCGCGAACGCTCTCTCCTCCGCGACGGGCCGGATCGTCATGGAGATCACCGGATCGGCCTGCGACGGCTATGCGCAGTCCACCCGTCAGGTGATCGAGATCGACGGCGACGGCGGGCGGGTCCGCCTCGATCATCGCGCCACGACCTTCGAGACGGGCGAAGGCGACTCGCTCCGCTTTTCCAAGGATTTCCGACCGGGACAAGGCCCCGCCGAGGTCTTCCAGGGCACCGCGGAGCGCCGCGACGGGGCGACGATCGTGCGCACGACGGTCCCGGCGGCGGCGACCCATCGCCTCGCCGAGGCCGTGTTCCCGGCCCGGCATCTCAAGCTTCTGATCGAGGCCGCGCGCGAAGGTCGTCCCCGCCTCGAGGTCAAGCTGTTCGACGGCTCGGACGAGCCGAACAAGGTCAGCGAGACCATCGCGCTGATCGGCGGCCGCGCCCGCGGCGGCGAGGAGACGCTCGACGAACCCTCGCGCAAGGCCGGCCTCGGCGCCACGGCGCGCTGGCCCGTTTCGCTGAGCTTCTTCGACGAAGGCGCGGGCGACAAGCAGCCGACGCATACGGTGAATTTCGAGATGTTCGACAACGGCGTCGCGCGGAAACTCACGCTCGATTACGGCGACTTCGCGCTCAAGGGCGAACTGACCCGCCTCGAAATGCTGAAGGCCCCCGCCTGCGACAAATGACGCCCCGGCCGGTCCGGCCGTCCTCCCGTCATGCCCGCGCCTACCCCGTCATGCCCGCGCCGACCTCGTCATGCCCGCGCCTGCGGGCATCCACGTCTTCCTTCCCCCGCGCCGCCCCCGTCATGCCCGCGCCGACCCCGTCATGCCCCCGCCGACCCCGTCATGCCCGCGCCTGCGGGCATCCACGTCTTCCTTCCCCCGCGTCCTCCCGTCATGCCCGCGCCGACCCCGTCATGCCCGCGCCTGCGGGCATCCACGTCTTCCTTCCCCCGCGTCCTCCCGCCCGCGCCCTGCCCTCTCATCCCGGCCGCAGCGAAGCGGAGAGCCGGGAACCGGTTCTTCCTTGCACTGTCGAAGGCAAGCCGTGGATGCCCGCATCCGCGGGCATGACGACGAGGCGCTCCCCGCGTCACTTCTTCCGGTTCATCGCGTCGAACACGGTCCCGCGCAGCACGGCGGCGTTGCCGAACTTGCCCCTGAGACGATCGAGCGCCTTCTCCACCTCGGCGAGCCGCGGCGTCTCGCCGTCGACGAGGTCGCCGCGATCGGCCTCCGTTCCGGGGACGAGGTCGGACACGCCGATCCCGAGCAGCCTGAACCGCACGCGCCCGTCGGCCTCATGCTTCAGCAGATCCCGTCCCGCGGCATGGATGCGCGCGGCGAGCTGCGTCGCGGGCAGGCCGGACCGGGCGCGCGTGCGGGACTTGAAGTCGGCGGTCTTGAGCTTCAGCGTCACCGAACGGCCCGCGAGCCCCGACTTGCGCAGCCGCGCGGCGACCTTTTCCGACAGCGCGAGCATGGCCGCCGCGAGCATTTCGGGGTCGGACACGTCCGCGTCGAAGGTGGTTTCGGCCGACACGCTCTTGGTCTCCCGGTCGGGCGCGACGGGACGGGCGTCCTCCCCGCGGGAGAGGCGCGAGAGCCGCAGCCCGTCCTCCCCGTAACGGCGCGCGAGGAGCGACGCCTCGAGGCGCTGCAGATCGCCGACCGTGCGGATCCCGTCCTTGCCGAGCCGCTCCCGCGTGACGGGGCCCACGCCGGGAATGATGCCGACGGGCTTGTCGGCGAGGAACGAGACCGCCTCCTCCCGGCCGATGACCGCGAAGCCGCGCGGCTTGTCGATGTCGGATGCGACCTTGGCGAGGAAGCGGTTCCAGGACAGGCCGACCGAGACCGACACGCCGACCTCGTTCTCGATCTTCCGCGCGAAACGCGCGAGCATCAGCGCCGGCGGCGCGCCATGGGCGCGTTCGGTGCCGGTCAGATCGAGATAGGCCTCGTCGATCGAGACGGGCTCGACGACCGGCGTGAGGTCTTCCATCAGCGCGCGGATGGTCCGCCCGACGCCCGCATATTTCTCCATGTTCGGCTTGATGACGACGGCGTCCGGGCAGAGATCCAGCGCCTTGAACATCGGCATCGCCGAGCGCACGCCGTAGGTACGCGCCACGTAGCAGCAGGTCGCGACGACGCCGCGGCTTCCCCCGCCCACGATCACGGGCCGGTCGGCGAGCGAGGGGTCGTCGCGCTTCTCCACCGACGCGTAGAAGGCGTCGCAATCGACATGGGCGACGGAGAGCGCGCCGAGTTCCGCATGGCGCAGCAGCCGCGGCGAGCGGCAATGCGCGCAGCGCGGCGCGCCTTCGGGCGTCTCCGTGCAGCAGTCGCGGCAGAGCGCCCGCATCATGTCAGCCTTCGCGAAGCCCTTCGTGGCGGTCGGGCGCGAGCCGCAGACGCGCCCGCTCGACCGCGACGGGATCGAGCCCCTCATGCGCCGCGAAGGCGAGGAGCAGGCTTTCGTCCGAGGCGAGATGTTCGAGCACCGCGAGCCAGAAGGCCGGGTCGGCCGCCGCCGCGCGGATGTCGGCGGGCGAGAGACCCGTCAGCTCGAAGAAGCGGCCCAGCCGTTCCGGGTCGGAGGCGAGGAAGCCCAGCGCGCGGATCCCGATCTCTTCCGCGGCGTCGCGCTCGTTCGGACGGACCATCGCAGGCTCCGGGTTTGTGTTTCTTCAATCTCTCGGCTTTATAGACCCCGATTCACATGCGGGCGAGCGCTCCGCGCTCGGGTGGGGCCATGGCGAAGACCGTTCTGATCGTCGAAGACAACGAGCTCAACATGAAGCTCTTCAACGATCTTCTCGAGGCGCACGGCTATGTCACGCTGAAGACGGCGAACGGCCATGACGCGATGGACCTCGCGCGCCGCCACAAGCCCGATCTGATTCTCATGGACATCCAGCTCCCCGAGATTTCGGGCGAGGACATCATGCAGTGGTTGAAGGCGGATCCCGATCTCCGCCCCATCCCGATCGTGGCCGTCACCGCCTTCGCCATGAAGGGCGACGAGGAACGCATCCGCGCCCGCGGCTGCGAGGCCTATCTCTCCAAGCCGATCTCCGTGGCGAAGTTCCTCGAAACCGTCCGCACCTTCGCGGGTCCCGCCGCCGGCTGATCGTCGAACGCGGCGGCACGCTTCCGCGTTCTTCCGTCGGGGTAGCATGCGGCCCGGCCCCGTGCGACAAGCGGAGGCGGCCCGAGGCCGAGACCGAGACCGAGGTCATCCCGGACGATGAAGTCACCCCGAGACATGCGCGGCGGCGATCGCCTGCCCACCCGCGAGGCCGTCCTCGCCTTCCTCCGCGAGGAGAAGGGCAAGGTCGGCAAACGGGAGATCGCGCGCGCCTTCGATCTCAAGGGCGACGCCCGCGTCGCCTTGAAGCGCATGCTGCGCGAGATGGAGGACGAGGGCCTGCTCGACCGCCGCGGCAAGACGCTCCACAAACCCGGCGGCCTGCCGCCCGTGGTGCTCTGTGACGTCACGGCGCGCGACCGCGACGGCGATCTCGTCGCCAAGCCCGTCGAATGGGACGAGGCCGAACAGGGCCCCGCGCCCCGCGTGATCCTCCGCACGCCACGCCGTCCGCGCCCGGGCCAACCCGTTCCCGGCCTGCATGACCGCGTGCTCGTCCGGATCGAGGACGAGGCCCGCGACGAGGGCGGCGCGCATCAGGGCCGCGTCATCAAGGTGCTCGAACGCGCCAAGCTCCACGTCCTCGGCGTCTTCAAGGCGCGTCGCGAGGGCGGCGGCCGCGTCGTTCCCGTCGACAAGAAGGCGCTCGGCCGCGAATTCCTGATCGCCCCCGGCGACGAGGGCGAGGCCGAGGACGGCGATCTCGTCTCGATCGCCCCGCACCGGATGAGCCGCGCCGGCCCGACCATGGCGAAGGTGAAGGAGCGCCTGGGCTCGCTCAAATCCGAGAAGGCGATCAGCCTCGTCGCGATCCACGCCCACGGCATCCCGGACCGCTTCTCGTCCACGACGCTCGCCGAGGCCGAAGCCGCGCGGCCCGCGACGCTGAAGGACCGCGAGGATTTCCGCTCGCTCCCCCTCGTCACCATCGACCCGCCCGACGCCAAGGACCATGACGACGCGGTCCATGCGGAGGAGGATCCCGACCCCAAGAACAAGGGCGGCTTCATCGTCACCGTCGCCATCGCCGACGTCGCCGCCTATGTCCATACCGGCGCGCATATGGACCGCGAGGCCAAGGAGCGGGGCAATTCGGTCTATTTCCCCGACCGCGTCGTGCCGATGCTGCCCGAGCGCATCTCCAACGATCTCTGCTCGCTCCGCCCCAAGGAGGAGCGCCCCGCGCTCGCCGTGCGGATGGTGCTGGGCGCCGACGGCCACAAGCGCGGCCATACCTTCCACCGCGTGCTGATGCGCTCGGCGGCGAAGCTGTCCTACCAACAGGCGCAGGCCGCGATCGACGGCCGCCCCGACGCCGTCACCGAGACCCTGCTCGACGGCGTGCTGCGGCCCTTGTGGGACGCCTATGCCTGCGCGGGCAAGGCGCGGTCCCAGCGCGCGCCGCTGGCGCTCGACCTGCCCGAGCGCAAGATCCTCCTGAAGCCCGACGGCACCGTCGACCGCGTGGTGATCCCGGAACGGCTCGATGCGCACAAGCTCATCGAGGAGTTCATGATCCTCGCGAACGTCGCGGCGGCCGAGGAGTTGGAGAAGCACCGCACCCCCCTGCTCTACCGCGTGCATGACGAGCCCTCGAACGAGAAGATGCGGACGCTGGGCGAGGTGCTGGCCTCGATCGGCATCAAGATGACGCTGCAGGGCGCGCTCCGGCCCGAATTCTTCAACCGCATCCTCGCCAAGGTCGTGGAGAGCGAACACGCGCATTTCGTCAACGAGATCGTGCTGCGCAGTCAGGCGCAGGCCGAATACGCGCATGAGAATTACGGCCATTTCGGCCTCAATCTCCGCCGCTACGCGCATTTCACCTCGCCGATCCGCCGCTATGCCGACCTGATCGTGCATCGCGCGCTGATCCGCGCGCTGCGCCTCGGCAACGACGGTCTCGCCGACGCGACGATCCCCGAGCTTCCCGAGATCGCCGCCGCGATCTCCGCCGCGGAACGCCGCGCCATGGCGGCCGAGCGCGAGACGATCGACCGTCTGATCGCGCATCATCTCGCGGACCGGATCGGCTCGACGTTCGACGGCCGCATTTCAGGCGTCACCCGCTCCGGCCTCTTCGTAAAACTTCTCGAGACCGGCGCGGACGGCTTCATCCCGGCCGCGACGATCGGCGCGGATTTCTACGCGCATGACGAGAGCCTGCAGGCGCTCGTCGGCCGGGCGACCGGCGAGAGCTACCGCTTGGGCGACATCGTCGAGGTGAAGCTCGTCGAGGCCGCGCCCGTCGCGGGCGCGCTGCGGTTCGAAATGTTGTCGGAGGGACGCATCGTCCCCGGCGCGGGCGGCAAGCGCAGCCGCCGCCGCGCCGGCGGGGTGGCGCGGGCCGAACGGCAGGAGCGGGCGAAGGTCCGCAAGAGGACGAGACGATGACCGATTCGACGGACCGACAGGCGCTGCGGACTTGGCGGCGGGAGGAAGACCTCCCGAAACGCCCCGCGCCGCTTTCGATGCTGCGCGGCGCGCGCAATCGCTGCCCGCATTGCGCGCAGGGGCGTCTGTTCCACCGCTTCCTGAAGGTCGTCCCCGCCTGTGAATCCTGCGGCGAGGAGCTGCATCATCAGCGCGCCGACGATCTGCCCGCCTATCTCGTGATGTTCGTCACGGGCCATGTCGTGCTGAGCCTGATCTGGTCGGCCGACGGCAACGGCTGGTCGGCGATGCAGCACCTCATGGTCTGGCCCGCGCTCACGGTCGCGCTGTCGTTGGGCTTGCTCCAACCCGTGAAGGGAGCCATCGTCGGCCTGCAATGGGCGCTGCGGATGCACGGCTTCGGCAAGGGCCCCGACGGCGACGACCACCCCGCCCTGAAGCCGCATCCGGACCACCAATGACCGAGACCGCATCGAAGCCGGCGCGCCTCCGCCCGAAGGACGCGGCCACGCTCATCCTCCTCGACCGCGCCGGGGCGAAGCCCAAGGTGCTCATGGGCAAGCGCCATCCCGGCCACAAATTCATGCCCGGCAAATTCGTGTTCCCCGGCGGACGCACCGAGCCGGGCGACCGCAGGATGTCGGTGGCGGGCTCGCTCGATCCCGTCGTCGAGGAACGTCTCCTCAAGCGCATGCAGCGCCCGAGCCCCATGAAGGCGCGCGCGCTCGCCATGGCGGCGATCCGCGAAACCTTCGAGGAAACCGGGCTCCTCCTCGGCTCGGCCGATTACGGCCCGCCCGCCGTGGTGCCGGAAGGGCCTTGGGCGGATTTCGCCGCGCACGGCGTCCATCCCGAGCTCGACGTCCTGCATTTCATCGCCCGCGCGATCACCCCGCCGGGACGCCCCAAACGGTTCGACGCCCGTTTCTTCGTCGCGGATTCGCAGGACGTCGGCCATCGCGTCGACGGCGTGGTCGGCCCCGAGTCCGAGCTGATCGAACTCGTCTGGGTTCCGCTGAAGGACGCCCGCGACCTCGATCTCCCGCGCATCACCGCGATCGTGCTGGACGAGCTGGAGGAGCGCCTCGCCGCGGGCATGCCCGCCTGGAAGCCCGTTCCCTTCTTCCATTTCCGCCACGGGAACCACCTGCGCGAGGAACTCTGAGCGATGGACGTTTCGGCTCCTCCGCGGGCCGGAGGCCTCGACCGGTCCCGCCGCAACACCATCGCCGCCGCGATCTTCACCATCGCGCTGGTGGGCATGGGCCTTTCGTTGACGCTTCCGCTGTTGTCGCTCCGCATGGAAGCGGGCGGCATGTCCGGCGGCTTCATCGGCATGAACACGGCTTTCGGCGGTCTCGCGACGATGCTCGGCGCGCCCTTCGTGCCGCGCCTCGCCCGGCGTTTCGGCGTCCGCCCCGTCCTGTTCTTCGCTGTGGCGCTGGGCGCGACGACGCTGCTCTCCTTCCATTGGATCCCGAATTTCGATGCGTGGTTCGGGCTCCGCTTCCTGTTCGGCGTCTCGCTCACGATCCTCTTCGTCCTCAGCGAATACTGGATCAACGCGGCCGCCCCGCCCGAGCGGCGCGGCCTCGTGATGGGCATCTACGCGACCGTCCTGTCGCTCGGCTTCGCCGCGGGCCCCGCCATCCTCGCAGCGGTGGGAACGAGCGGGATCGCGCCTTTCGCGGTCGGCGCGGCGATCTATCTCCTCGCGATGATCCCGATCGCCCTCGCGGGCGGCGATACGCCCGCCATCGAGGACGAGACGAAGAAGAGCGTGCTCTCCTTCCTGCGCGCCGCGCCGGCGGCGACTCTTGCGGGCTTCATCTACGGCGCCGTCGAGACCGGGGCCTTCGGCCTGCTGCCGGTCTACGGTCGGCGGATCGGCTTCGAGGAGCAGGCGGCCGCCGCGCTCATCACCGTGGTCGCCTTGGGCAACGTGATGTTCCAGATCCCGATCGGGCTTCTCGCCGACCGGATCGACAAGCGCAAGGTGCTGATGGGCTGCGCGCTGGTCGGCACCGCGGGCGCGGCGGCGATCCCCTTCCTGACGGCGACGCCCTGGGCCTTGTGGACGGTGCTCTTCGTCTGGGGAGGCATCGTGGCGGGCCTCTACACCGTCGGGCTTTCGCTTCTCGGCGCCCGCTACACCGGCGCCGAACTCGCCACCGCCAATGCGACCTTCGTGATCCTCTACAGCCTCGGCATGATCGCGGGGCCGCCCGTGATCGGCCTGGGCATGGACGCCGCCGATCCGCACGGCTTCGCCTGGTCCCTCGCAGGCATGTTCGCGATCTACGTCGTCGTCATCGGCGCGCGTTTCGGGAAAAAGGACTGATCCCCGCCTCCGTTCCTTGACATTCCACGGGGCATCGTTAGAGATCGCGCCACGCAACGGCCGGTCCCGCACCGGCCGGTTTCAGTTTCGTCTCAGCATGCGCCCGCCGCGGCGCTCTCAAGCTCGAGGATCCGCGCCATGGCCAAGG
>JAIXTT010000072.1 GCA_027483795.1 Hyphomicrobiales bacterium | reverse complement strand
CGTGGACTTCCCGATGTTCGAGTGGAACGAGGACGAGAAGAAGGTCGACTTCTCGCACAATCCGTTCTCGATGCCGCAGGGCGGGCTCGATGCGCTCGTCGGGCAGGATCCGCTCACCATCAAGGCGTTCCAATACGACATCGCCTGCAACGGCTACGAGATCGCCTCCGGCGGCATCCGCAACCATCGCCCCGAGGCGATGGTGAAGGCCTTCGAGATCGCGGGCTACGGCGAAGACACGGTCGTCGAGCGCTTCGGCGGCATGTATCGCGCGTTCCAATACGGTGCGCCGCCGCATGGCGGCATGGCGGCGGGCGTGGACCGCATCATCATGCTGATCGTCGGCGCGCAGAACCTGCGCGAGGTCGCGCTGTTCCCGATGAACCAGCAGGCGCTGGACCTCCTGATGTCCGCGCCCTCGGACGTGACGCCGAAGCAACTCCGCGAGCTGCATCTGCGGCTGAACCTGCCCGAAAAGGGCTGAGCGGCTCCTTCATGGACTTCGAGAACGGCCGGGCTCGTCCCGGCCGTTTTTCGTTCGTGTCGCTTCCGTCATCGCGAGGAGCGGAGCGACGCGGCCCCGTCCCCGTCCCTCTCGGCGTCATCCCGGCCGGAGCGCAGCGGAGGGCGGCGATCCACGTCTTTCTTGCGGCGTCGAAGGAAAGACGTGGATGCCCGCCTGGGCGGGCATGACGGGGGTGGGCGGGCATGACGGGGGTGGGCGGGCATGACGGGGGAGCGTTTTCGCGTGCCGCGGAGGCCGCGTCGGGTTACATCTTCGGCATCGGATTCGAGAGCGGGAGATTGCGAGACCATGGCCACGATGTCGGATGATCTGCGGTCGGGAGCGCTCGTCTATCATCGTCTGCCGAAGCCCGGGAAACTCGAGATCCAGCCGACCAAGCCGCTCGGCAATCAACGCGACCTCGCGCTCGCCTATACGCCCGGCGTCGCCGCGCCCTGCGAGGCCATCGCGGCCGATCCGGCCATGGCGGCGGAACTGACGGCACGGCAGAACCTCGTCGCCGTCGTGACCAACGGAACCGCGGTGCTCGGCCTCGGCGACATCGGGCCGCTGGCCTCCAAGCCCGTGATGGAGGGCAAGGCGGTCCTCTTCAAGAAATTCGCGGGCATCGACGTCTTCGACATCGAAGTGGCGGAGAAGGAGGTCGACCGGCTCGTCGACGTGGTGGCAGCGCTGGAGCCGACCTTCGGCGGCATCAATCTCGAAGACATCAAGGCGCCGGAGTGTTTCGAGGTGGAGGCCCGCCTCAAGGAACGCATGGCGATCCCGGTCTTCCATGACGATCAGCACGGCACGGCGATCATCGTGGGCGCGGCGGTGCAGAACGCGCTGGCGCTGGCGGGCAAATCGCTCGACGCGGTGAAGGTGGTGACCTCGGGCGCGGGCGCGGCGGCGCTGGCCTGCCTCAATCTGCTCGTCTCGGTGGGCGTGAAGCGCGAGAACATCTGGGTCACCGACATCGAGGGCGTCGTCTACGAAGGCCGCGAGGCGCTGATGGACCGGTGGAAATCGGTCTATGCGCAGAAGACCGACAAGCGGACGCTGGCGGAGGTGATCGTCGGGGCGGACGTGTTCCTCGGGCTCTCGGCGGCGGGCGTGCTGAAGCCCGAAATGGTCAAGACCATGGGGCCGCGCCCGCTGATCATGGCGCTCGCCAATCCGAATCCCGAAATCCTGCCCGACGTCGCGCGCGAGGCGCGGCCGGACGCGATGATCTGCACGGGGCGGTCGGATTTTCCCAATCAGGTCAACAACGTCCTGTGCTTTCCTTACATCTTCCGCGGCGCGCTGGACGTGGGCGCGACGACGATCAACGAGGAGATGAAGCTCGCGGCGGTGTCGGCCATCGCGCAGCTCGCGCGGGAAGCGCCGTCGGACGTCGTGGCGCGGGCCTATGGCGGGGAAGTCCAGACCTTCGGCGAGACCTCGCTGATCCCGAGCCCGTTCGATCCGCGGCTGATCCTGCGCATCGCGCCCGCCGTCGCCAAGGCGGCGATGGATTCGGGCGTCGCGCGGCGGCCCATCGCGGATTTCGACGCCTATCGCGAAGAGCTGAACCGCTTCGTCTTCCGCTCGGGCTTCATCATGAAGCCGATCGTCGCCAAGGCGAAGGCCGCGCCCAAGCGCGTGATCTATGCCGACGGCGAGGACGAGCGCGTGCTGCGCGCGGCGCAGGTGGCGCTGGAGGAGGGGATCGCGATCCCGATCCTCGTCGGCCGCCCCGCCGTCATCGCGCAGCGCTGCGAACGCTACGGGCTGTCGATCCGGCCGGGCCGCGAGGTCGCCGTGATCAATCCCGAGGACGATCCGCGCTATCGCGATTATGTGGCGACCCTGGTCGAACGCGCCGGGCGCAAGGGCGTCACGCCCGACGCGGCGCGGACGCTGGTGCGCACCAACACCACCGTGATCGCCGCGGTGGCGGTGGTGCGCGGTGACGCGGACGCGATGATCGCGGGGCTCGAAGGGCGTTTCGCTTCGAAGCTGAAGCATATCCGCGACATCATCGGTCTCGCGCCCGGCGTGCACCGGATGGCGGGCATGTCGCTGATGATCACGTCGAAGGGCCATTACTTCATGACCGACACGCATGTGCAGGTCGACCCTTCCGCCGAGGAGATCGCAGAGGCGGCCGAACTCTGCGCGCGGCATGTCGAGCGCTTCGGCATCGTGCCGAAGATCGCGATGCTCTCGCATGCCGATTTCGGCGCGTCGGAGGCGCCTTCGGCGAGGAAGATGCGGGCGGCGACGGCGCTGCTTCGGGAGCGTGCTCCGGATCTCGAGGTCGACGGCGAGATGCAGGGCGACACGGCGCTGTCGCAGTTCGTCCGCGACCGGACGCTGCCCTCCTCGCGGCTCAAGGGCGAGGCCAACCTGCTCGTGATGCCGAACCTCGATTCGGCGAACATCGCCTATCAGCTCATCAAGGTGCTGGCCGATGCGCTGCCCGTCGGGCCGATCCTGATCGGACCGGCCCGTCCGGCGCATGTGCTGACGCAGTCGGTGACCGCGCGCGGCGTCGTCAACATGACGGCGGTCGCGGTGGCCGAGGCGCAGGCGCTCGCCGGCGAGTGACGCCGGCGGGCGGCCCGGTCAGTCGACCGAGGCCTGCACGTCGACGAGGCCGAAGAGATCGGCGGGGGAGGAGACGAGCGCCGCCTCGGCCGCGCCGATGCCCTGCGGCGACTTCGTTCTGGCGCTGACGGACAGCCGCCCCGGAGCCTGCACGAATTTGACGGCGGCCGCGGTGATCGCCTTGGCTCCGGGCGAGGAGCCGAGGGTCGTGGTCATGGCGAGCGCGGCCATGCCGCCCGCCTCGCGGCGGATCTGTTCGGCCGTCTTGCCCGAGCCCTTCGCCTCCATCGCGGCGGCGCGGTTGCCGAGGCCGCGATCGGTCACGACGAGATCGACGCGCTTCGCCGTGAGGCCGAAGAGGGACATCATGGCCGCGTCGCTCGTCTTGGCGTCGAGGACGGGGCCGACATTGCCGAAGAGGCCCGTGAGCCGGATGTCGCAAAGGCCCGGCGCGCTGAAGGACAGTTCCTTGACTTCGAGATCGCCCCCGTCGCGCATCGCGAGCTCGAAGGCCATCGAGACGTCGAGCCGGTCGTAGCCGAGCGCGACGAGCGGCGCGGCGTCGGGATCCTTCGGGTCGACGGTGACGGCGAGCCCGTCGGTCGCGATGCGGAGCCCTCTCGGAATGCCGCCGTTGGGATTGTCGATGCGCAGGTCGAAGGCCTTGAAGGCGGCGGAGTCGGCGCCGCCGGCCGCGAGGCCCACGACGGAGAAATCACGGATCTGCATGCCGCCGAAGCTCGGGAGCAGCCGCGTCAAGGGCACGTCCTTCGGGGCGGCCGGGTTGCCGAAGGCTTCGACGAGACCCTTGAGCAGGGGATCGATCGACCAGTCGGAGAAGCGGATCGAAGCGATGCGGCTCTTCTGCGCGCCGTCGATCTGACTGAAATTCTCGATGACGAAGGCCGGGCCGCGCGCCTGCGCGGCGCCGGTGAAGGCGATGCGGCCGATCACGACGGTCTCGTCGGCGACGACGAAGCGCAGGCCCGTGGCCTCCAGCGAGCCGACCGAGATCGAGGAGAAGAAAAGGTCGAGATCCTTGACCAGTGCGGCCTTGCGCTGCGGCGAGAGGTTTTCGAAATCCTCGCCCGCGGCGAAGTCCTCGGCCGCGGCGATCCAGCCCTTGGGCATCGGACGCGCCCTGAGGTCGGCGACGTTGACGCGGTCGACGGTGATCTTGCCGCCGTCTTCGGGCTCCATCTCGACGGCGGCGATCTCGATCGCGCCGTAGACGAGCCGCAGATCGCGGCCCGGCGCGTCGGTCGGTGCCTGCAGGGAGAGGCCGTAGGCGATGTCGGCGTCGCGAATGCTCATGCGGCCGAAGGCGCCCGTTCCGACGGGGTCGCCGTCGCGGAACTGCACGAAGCGTCCCTTGGCCACCGCCGCGGTCGCGGCGCGCCCGGCCTTCACGTTCCGGAATTCGACGTTTTCGAGAACCGTGGTCGACCGTTCCTTGCCGACCTGCTCGTTCGTCTCGATCGAGCCGATCCGCAGCACCGACGCGTCGAGGCGGCGCAGCGCGTCGGCGACGGCCCGATAGTCGCCCGCCGCGCCCAGCGCCCGGACGGCGTCCGCGCCGAGCGAGGAATTCTCGATCGTGAGGTCCTTGAGGACGATCGAGGAGGCGGCGGAGCCGAGCGTCAGGCGATCGACGACGACCGTCTGCGCCGCGGCGGGAAAGGCCAAGGCGACGAGGAGGACCGCGCCGAGCCCGGCCTTACGGATGGAATGGTGGAACACGAACTTCTCCGCAGCGGACGCGGCTCCGCGGGGAGCCGGGGTTTCTCGGGACCGGACGTCGGGATCGTGGTCCCGCCGCGCCCGGTTGTAAACGCAAGCGACGCCGATTTCACCGCGAATTCGCGTTGAACCTGCGACGCATCGCATCCACGTCTTCGCGCGTCGGAAGCCCGGCCTCGTTCCCCAGCCTGCGGATCTTGAAGGCCGAAGCGCCGCGCGCGAAATCGAAATGCTCGACCCAAGGCAGCTCGGGTCGGGTCATCTTCGAGGCCATATAGGCTCCGTGGAACACATCGCCGGCCCCGCTCGTGTCGATGATGTCGGAAACCGGGACGGGGAGGGGCTCCTGACGGGCGACGGTTCCGGTTTCGTCGTACCAGAGCATGCCGCGCTCGCCCTGCGTGACGCCGCCGATGCGGACTCCCTTGGCCTTCAGCAGATCGAGCAGCGCTTCGGGCGTGACCTTCAATTGGCGGGCGAAATCCTCGCCGCAGATCGCGACGTCGATGAATTCCAGAAGCTCCGGACTGTTGGAGCGGACCGTTCCGCCGTCGAGCGAAGTGAGCACGCCCGCCTCGCGCATCGCCTTGGCGTAATGCAGCGCCGCGTCCGGCTGGTGGCCGTCGAGATGCAGGCCGCGGCAGCCCGCGGTGTTCAGCGTCGGGAAGGGGTGGAGATAGTCGTCGTCGCGGCAGCGGATGATCGCGCGCTTCGTGCCGTTGGGAATGACGAAGGAAAGCGAACTCTCGCGCACTTTCCGCGCATGGACGGGGAGCGCGTATTTCGCCGCCATGTCGAGGAACATGCGCCCGAGCCAATCGTCGGCGACGGAGGTCAGCAGATCGGGCACGACCCCGAGCTTGGCGCAGCAGAAGGCGGCGGTGACGGCGTTGCCGCCGAAGGAGACGGCATAGTCGCGCGCGACGGTCTTCTCGTCGCCCGTCGGGATGCGGTCGGCGAGGAAGGTGACGTCGATATAGGTCTGTCCGATGAAGAGGGCTTCCACGGCGATCCGACTCCAGGGCCCGAATTCGGGCCCGAGCTTAGCCGTGATCGGCCGACGGGCGCGAGTGCGTTCCGGCGCGGCGGGACGGAACCCCTCGGCGGGGGCGGATCAGATCGAGAAGCTCGTGCCGCAGCCGCAGGACGCGGTGGCGTTGGGGTTCACGACCCGGAAGGCCTGCCCCATCAGATCGTCCACGAAATCGACGGTCGAACCCTCGAGGAACTGCATGGAGACCGGATCGACGAGCATCGTCGCGCCGTTCTTCTCGATGACGAGATCGTCGGGGGCGCGTTCGACGTCGAAACCGAAGTCGTATTGGAAGCCGGAGCAGCCGCCCCCGTTGACGCTGAGGCGGATCATGGCGCCCGGCGGCTCGGTTTCGAGAACCTTCAGAATGCGCCGTGCGGCGCCTTCGGTCAGAGTGAGCGGGGTCGAGGGGGACGTGGTCATCGTCATCGCGCGCATCGTTCGAGGCGATGCGCCCTCTTGATCGGTTCGGTCCCGTCAACGTAAGTGCGCGGGACGCGGACTTCAACAGCGGGGCAGGACCGTGGCAGAGCCGATCGACCGCCGTTTCGACCGCCGCCGGGCGCCCTATGCCTGCGATCCCGCCGCGGGCCGCGGGCGGCTCCTGCCGGAACCGTCCTCGCCGACGCGCAGCGACTTCCAGCGCGATCGGGACCGCATCATCCATTCCACGGCGTTCCGGCGGCTCAAGCACAAGACGCAGGTCTTCGTGCATCACGAGGGCGACCATTTCCGAACCCGGCTGACGCATACGATCGAGGTCTCGCAGATCGCCCGCGCGCTGGCCCGCGCGCTCGGCCTCGACGAGGATCTCGCGGAGGCGCTCGCGCTGTCGCACGATCTCGGCCACACGCCCTTCGGCCATACCGGCGAGGACGCGCTCGACGCCTGCATGAAGCCTTGGGGCGGCTTCGATCACAATGCGCAGGCGCTGCGGATCGTGACGCGGCTCGAGCGGCGCTATGCGGATTTCGACGGGCTCAACCTGTCCTGGGAGACGTTGGAAGGGCTGGTGAAGCACAATGGCCCCCTGCTCGACGCCGAAGGGCGCCCCACGCCGCGGCATGCGGCGCAGGGGGTCGCCGGAGCGATCCTCGAATTCGACGCGCAATGGCCGCTCGGGCTTGCGACGCATGCGTCGGCGGAGGCGCAGGCGGCGGCCATCGCCGACGACATCGCCTATGACGCGCACGACATCGACGACGGGCTGCGGGCGGGGCTGTTCGGGCTCGACGATCTTCGGACGGTGCCGTTCCTCGCCGACATCCTCGCCGAGATCGACGCGAAATGGCCCGGTCTGGAGCGCGGCCGCGTGATCCACGAACTCGGACGTCGCGTGATCACGCGGCTGATCGAGGACGTGATCGGCGAAGCGCGGCTGAGGCTCGAGGGTCTGGAATCGCCCGACGCGGTGAGGGCGGCGGGCCGGGCGGTCATCGCCTTTTCGCCCTCGGCGGAGGAGGCGGACCGCACGATCAAGACCTTCCTCTTCGCGAACATGTATCGGCATGCTTCCGTCGTCGCGGTGCGCAAGCAGGCCGACCGCGTGCTGCGCGACCTGTTCGACGCCTTCGCGGCGGAGCCCGGCCGCATGCCGCAGGAGTGGTCGGCGGGGATCGAGGCGCTCGAACCCGCGTCCCGGCATCGCCGCATCGCCGACTACATCGCCGGCATGACGGACCGCTTCGCGCTGCAGGAACACCGCCGATTGTTTGACGCGACCCCCGACTTGCGTTAGCGCAGCCTCGGTTTTCCCGAGGATCCCGCTCTTCCATGAACGTCTTCGATCATATGCAGGCGCGCGTCGTCGCCGCGCTCGAGCGGCTCGCGGCCGAAGGCGCGATTCCCGCGGGTCTCGACGTCTCGCGCGTCGTCGTGGAGCCGCCGCGCGACCCCGCGCACGGCGACTTCGCCACGAATGCCGCGATGGTGCTCGCCAAGGACGCGAAGATGAACCCGCGCGCGCTCGCCGAAAGGATCGCCGCCGTTCTCGGCGAAGCGGCGGACGTGACCGCCGTCGACGTGGCGGGGCCGGGCTTCATCAATATCCGGGTCGCGCCTGCGGTCTTCGTCGAGGTGATGCGCGCGGCGGCGATGCTGCGGGGCGATTTCGGCCGCTCGCGGCAGGGCGCGGGCCGCAAGGTCAATGTGGAATACGTCTCCGCCAATCCGACGGGCCCGATGCATGTCGGCCACGGCCGCGGCGCTGTGTTCGGCGACGCGCTGGCGGCGCTGCTCGAATTCGCGGGTCATGACGTGACCCGGGAATACTACATCAACGATGCGGGCGCGCAGGTCGACGTGCTCGCGCGCTCCGCCTTCCTGCGTTATCGCGAGGCGCTGGGCCGGGACATCGGCGCGATCCCGGAAGGGCTCTATCCGGGCGATTATCTGGTGCCGGTCGGCAAGGCGCTCGCCGAGGCGCACGGATCCGCGCTCGAGGCCCGAAGCGAGACGGAATGGCTGCCCGTCGTCCGCAATGTCGCGATCGACAAGATGATGGACATGATCCGCGCCGATCTCGCGCGGCTCTCGATCGTCCATGACGTCTTCTTCTCCGAGCGCTCGCTGTCGCAGGGCGCGAAGGACGTGATCGCGGAGACGATCGCGGACCTGCGGTCGCGCGATCTCGTATACGAAGGCCGCCTCCCTCCGCCCAAGGGCGCGCCGGTCGAGGACTGGGAAGACCGCGAACAGACGTTGTTCCGCGCGACGGCCTTCGGCGACGACGTCGACCGGCCGCTGCTGAAGTCGGACGGCTCCTATACCTATTTCGCCTCCGACATCGCCTATCACGCCTCGAAATTCGACCGCGGCTTCGCGACCATGATCGACGTCTGGGGCGCGGACCACGGCGGCTATGTGAAGCGCATGAACGCGGCCGTGGCGGCGGTGACGGGCGGCAAGGGCGAACTCGACGTGAAGCTCTGCCAGCTCGTGCGGCTTCTGCGCGCGGGCGAACCCGTGAAGATGTCGAAGCGGGCGGGGGACTTCGTGACCCTGCGCGACGTCGTGGACGAGGTCGGCAAGGACGCCGTCCGCTTCATGATGCTGTTCCGCAAGAACGACGCGACGCTCGATTTCGACCTCGCCAAGGTGATCGAGCAGTCGAAGGAAAACCCGGTCTTCTATGTGCAGTATGCGCATGCGCGGGGGCGTTCGGTCTTCCGGCAGGCGGAGGCGGCCTTCCCCGGCATCGGGGCGGAGGCGGGTCCGGATGCGGATTTCGCGTCGCTCGTCGATCCGGCCGAGCAGGATCTCTTCCGGCGCATCGCTCAGTTCCCGCGTGCGGTCGAAGCGGCGGCCGCCGCGCATGAGCCTCACAGGATCGCATTTTGGTTGTATGATCTTGCGAGCGAGTTCCATGCCTTGTGGAACAAGGGCAAGGATGCGCCGCATTTACGGTTTGTTATCGATACCGACCGAAAGTCGACTCTGGCGAGGTTGGCCATGGTCCGCTCCGTGACGGACGTCATCGCTTCGGGTCTCGCGATCCTCGGAGTTTCGGCTCCGGACGAGATGAGGTGAAGGCGCGCACGGTGCCGATCGCGGTCCGGCGGAAGAAGGCGAAGCGGTCCGGCGATCTTCGTCGCGCGGATCGGAGGATGCGCTGATGAACGACGACATGCGCCTGCGTTCGGCCATCAATCTGGACGAACTCGAAAGGCAGCTCCGCGAGGCGGCCGCCAATCGCGGCGCGTCGCGCGGCGTGCCGACCGTGGACGATCCGCTCGCCGAACTCGCCCGTCTCGTAGGCCATGCCGAACAGCCCGCAAGGGAGCAGTCGTCCGGCTACAGCTATGCGGGCTTCGGCACGGCCGCGCCGCAGCCGAGAGCCCCCGAAGCTCAGCCCGCGCCGCAGACGGCGCCCTATGGCTATGCCTATCCGCAGGATCCGCCGCAGGCCGCCCCGGCCGGAGCGGCGCGTCAGGATCACGTGAACCCCTATGCGGGGACCGATCCCTATTTCGTCGACGAAGGCGCGCTCGATCCCGTCGGGGAGGACTACGCGCCCGCTCCGAAGCCGCGCCGGACGGGGATGTACATCTTCGCGGCCATGGCCGTGGTGGCGGCGGGCGGCGTGGGCGTCGCGGCCTATATGAAGCGCGACGCCGCGCCCGCGGCGCGCGGCCCGGCTCCCGTGATCGCGGCCGACACCACGCCGACCAAGGTACCCCCGCCCAATCCCGGCGGCATGGAAGTGCCGAACCAGAACACGCAGATCTACAACCGCAGCGCGCCGGACGACACCAAGACCGCCAAGGTCGTGCCCAGCGAGGAGCAGCCCGTCGACGTCGCGACGGCCCAGCGGCTCGCGGGCCAGTCGCCCGTCGTCGCCGCGGGCAACAATCCGGGCGCGGCTCTCGGAATGGGCGAGGCGAAGAAGGTCCGCAGCTTGACCGTGCGTCCGGACGGAACGGTGGTCGAAGACGGCGTGCCCGTGCGGCCCGCTCCGACGGCCGAGGCCGCCCGACCCGCGAGCCCCGCGCCCGCGCCGGTCGCCCGGCCCGTCGCGCCCCCGACGGCTCCGACGCCGACCCCGACGACGGCGGCTCCTGCGGCTCCCGCGCGGCCGATCCCGCCCGCGCGGGCCGAGACGCAACAGGCTCCGGTCGCCGCTCCGGCTCCGGCCCCCGCCGTGGTCGCGGCGGCTCCGGCCGCAGCGCCGGCTCCCGTGCGCGCGCCGCAGCCAGCGGCGGCTCCCGCGCCCTTGCCGACCGGCGACGCGGGCAGCGGCGACTTCGACGTCCAGCTCGGTGCGCCGGGCAGCGAAGCGGAGGCGCGCGAGGCGGTCTCCCGGCTCCAGCAGCGCTTCGCGGGCGTGATCGGCGGTCGTCCCTTGTCCGTCCGGACCGCCGAAGTGAACGGCCGCACCATCTATCGCATCCGGATGACGGGACTTTCCCGCGAGGACGCCAACGGTCTCTGCGAGCGGCTGAAGGCGGCGGGCGGCCAGTGCTTCGTCGCGAGGAATTGAGGCGGGACGCGCGATGACGACTTCGAACGCCGAAGCGGGACGCCGATGAGCGCGCGGGCCTTCATCGCCGGATCTTCGGGCCCGGCGCTCACGGAGGCGGAGCGCGCCTTCTTCCGTGACGCGAAGCCGTGGGGCTTCATCGTCTTCAGGCGCAACATCGAGAGCCCGGGGCAACTCGCGGCGCTCGTCGCCTCCTTCCGCGACGCCGTCGGGCGGGCGGATGCGCCGGTGCTCGTCGATCAGGAAGGCGGGCGCGTTCAGCGAATGACGACGCCGCATTGGCCGAAATACCCGCCCGGCGCGCGCTTCGGCGAGATCTTCGCTCGGGATCCGGTGCTCGGGCGCGAGATCACGCGGCTCGGGGCCATGTTGATGGCGCATGACCTCGGCAAGGTCGGGATCAATGTCGACTGCGTTCCGGTGCTCGACGTGCCGCAGCCGGACGCGCACGACATCATCGGCGACCGTGCTTACGGCCGCGACCCGCGCACGGTCTCGATCCTCGGCCGCGCGGCGGCGGAGGGGCTGCTGGCGCAGGGCGTTCTGCCGGTGATCAAGCACGTGCCCGGCCACGGCCGCGCCTTCGCCGACAGCCATGAGGCGCTGCCCGTGGTCGAGGCCTCCTTCGCGGAGCTCGACGCGACGGATTTCGCGCCCTTCCGGGCGCTTGCGGACATGCCCCTCGCGATGACGGCCCATGTCGTCTACACGGCGATCGACCCGGCGGCTCCGATCACCACGTCGCGCCGCGGCATCTCGCTGATCCGCGACGAATTGGGCTATGACGGCTGCGTGATGAGCGACGATCTCTCGATGAAGGCCCTGTCCGGCGCGATGCGCGGCCGGGCCGAGGCGGCCTTCGCGGCCGGATGCGATCTCGCGCTCCACTGCAACGGCGACATGGACGAGATGCGCGCCGTTGCGGAAGCCGCGCCCGTCCTCGCGGGCGATGCAGGACGGCGCGCGGCGGCGGCGCTCGGGCGGATCGCCCATGCGCCGGAACCCTTCGATCCTGTGGACGCCCGCGCCCGGCTCGATGCCGCGCTTGCCGCCGTCGCCTGAGACTTCCAAGCTTTCCGCTCCGTCGAGCGAATCGGGCCCCATGCGCAAGGAACTCGCCTTCGAAGATCCCGTCGTGAAGGTCGACCGCGGGGAGGCGGAGCCCGCGCTCGTGGTCGACGTCGACGGCTTCGCGGGGCCGCTCGATCTGCTGCTCGAACTCGCCCGACGGCAGAAGGTCGACCTGCACAGGATCTCGGTGCTGGCGCTGGCGGAGCAGTATCTCGAATTCGTCGAGGCGGCGCGCAGCTTCCGGCTCGAACTCGCCGCCGACTATCTCGTGATGGCGGCGTGGCTGGCTTATCTGAAGTCGCGCCTGCTGCTGCCCGAGCCGAGCAAGGGCGAGGAACCGCCCGCGGAGGAGCTCGCGCAGCGTCTCGCCTTCCGGCTGCGGCGGCTCGAGGCGATGCGGGAGGCGGCGAAGAAGCTCTACGAGCGGCCGCAGCTCGGCCGCGACGTCTTCGCGCGCGGCGCGCCGGAGCCCGTCCGGATCGAGCGGACGACGGAGTGGTCGGCGAGCCTCTACGATCTTCTGAAGGCCTATGCGGATCAGCGGCGGACCATGGCCTTGTCCAGGGTCAGCTTCGCCAAGCGTCCCGTCTTCACGATCACGGAGGCGCGCGAGGCGCTGGAGGCGCTGATCGGCGGCGGGCTCGACTGGGCGGTGCTGGACGACTATCTGATCCGCTACATGGTCGATCCCGCGCATCGCGCGACCGTTCGGGCCTCCGCCTTCTCGGCGTCGCTGGAAATGGTCCGCGAAGGGTTGATCGATCTGAGGCAGGACGGGGCCTTCGCGCCGATCCTGGTGCGTCCCCGCCGCGGCGATCCCGAAGCCGCGACGACCGATGGAGCCGAACCCGCATGAGCCGCGCCTCCGCCGCCGAAGCGCAGCGCAGCATGAGCGACCCGACGGCCTTCCGCGAGGCCTGCCGGATCGCCGAAGCCCTGCTGTTCGCCTCCGCCGAACCGTTGGACGCCGCCGCGCTCGCCTCGCGCCTGCCGCGCGACGTGCCCGTCGAGGACGTGCTGGCTCGCCTCCGCGAGGATTATGCGGACCGGGGCGTGCGGCTCGTCGAAACGGCGGGCAAATGGACCTTCCGGACCGCGGACGACCTTTCGTGGCTTTTGGCCCGCGAGGCGCAGGAGGCGCGGCGGCTGTCGCGCGCCGCCTTGGAGACCTTGGCGGTGATCGCCTATCACCAGCCCGTGACGCGGGCGGAGATCGAGGACATCCGCGGCGTCTCGGCGCATCGCGGCACGCTCGACGCGCTGCTGGAGACGGGCTGGATCCGGCTGCGCGGCCGCAGGCGGACGCCGGGCCGTCCGGTGACCTACGGTACGACCGAAGCCTTTCTCGTGCATTTCGGCCTGTCGGCCGTGGACGATCTGCCGGGGCTCGACGAATTGAAGGGCGCGGGCTTCCTCGACGGCCGCCTGCCGCCGGGCTTCGCCGTACCCGCCCCCTCCGACGACCCGACGCTGCGTGCGGACGAAGACCCGCTCGACGAGGATCTGTTCACGGTGCTCGCCCAAGAGAAGGCCGACGAGATCGAGGAACCGCTGCGCGGGGAGGACGGCTCGTGAGGGCGGAAGCCGCCGAAGGACGCAGGCTCGGTTGGGGGCGACGCGGGACCGCGGGCGCCGCGATCCCCTCGCGGCTCGTCTTCGAGGGCGTGGAGCGTCGCTACGGCCGCGCGCATGTCCTCAAGGGAATCGATCTCGCGATCGAGCCGGGAGAGGTGCTTTGCCTGCTCGGTCCCTCGGGCTGCGGAAAGACCACGCTGCTGAGGCTCGCGGCGGGCGTGGAGACGCCGTCGGCGGGCCGCATCCTGCTCGACGCGCGCGTTCTGGCGGGGGACGGGGCCTTCGTGGAGCCGGAGCATCGCGGCGTGGGCCTGATGTTTCAGGATTATGCGCTGTTCCCGCATCTGACGGTGCGGGAGAACGTCGCCTTCGGGCTGCGCGGTCTCGAGGCCGCGGACGTGGACGCGGCCGTGACGCGCGCTCTGGGCCGCGTCGGCATGAAGCATCACGCGGAGTCCTATCCGACGAATCTTTCGGGCGGCGAACAGCAGCGCGCGGCGCTCGCCCGCGTGGTCGCGCCGCGGCCCGGCGTGGTGCTGATGGACGAGCCTTTCTCGAATCTCGACCGTCGCCTGCGGGATTCGGTGCGGGAGGAGACGATCGCCCTGCTGCGCGAAATGGGTTCCACGACCGTGATCGTGACGCATGATCCGGAAGAGGCGATGCGCATCGCGGACCGGGTCGCGCTGCTGCGCGACGGCGTGATCGTGCAGGCGGGGACGGCGGAGGAACTCTACCGCCGGCCCGTCGACCTCTCGGCGGCGCGGTTCTTCTGCGATTTCACGGAGATCGAGGGCGTCGTGAAGGGCGGGCGGGTCGAGACGGCGCTGGGGCTCTTCGACGCACCCGGCGCGCCGGAAGGGGCGGAGGCCGTCGTCTGCATCCGGCCCGAAGCCGTGCGGATCGCGACGGAGGGGGTCCGCATTCCGGGGCGCGTGCTGGCCCGGCGCTTCCTCGGCGAGCTCGATATGCTCGACATCGCGGTGCAGGGCGCGGACCTGCCGTTGAGGGCGCGCATGAGGGGGCATTCCGAGGCGCGACCCGGAAAGGACGTGGGCGTGGCGATCGATGCCGACGACGTCCTTGTTTTTGCCCGCTCGGGTGCCTAGTTTGCCCTCCATGTTCCGCGAACCCGAGGGTTCGCTCCTCGCAGGGGAGTCTTCGCCATGGGTGGCGTCAGCATCTGGCACTGGATCGTCGTCGGCATCGTCGTGATGCTGCTTTTCGGGCGCGGCAAGATCTCCGAGCTCATGGGCGACGTGGCCAAGGGCATCAAATCGTTCAAGCAGGGCATGGCCGATGAAACGGCCGATGCGGCCAAGCCCGCCGAGCCCGTGAAGACCATCGAGGCCGCAGCCGCGGCGCAGCCCGCCCCGGCGCAGGCTCCGGCGCCCGCCCAGACGGTGCAGGCGCAGACCGCCTCGGCCGAACCCAAGGCCGGCTGATCCTTCGCGAAGACGGAGCCCCGTGACGAAGGGGCCTCCCCGGGGCTCCCGAAACCATGTTCGACATCAGCGCGGGAGAGTTGATCATCATCGGGGTGGTCGCTCTCGTCGTCATCGGCCCGAAAGAACTGCCCGGCCTTCTGCGCTCGGTCGGTCAGGCCGTGTCCAAGGTCCGGCGCATGGCGGGCGAGTTCCAGTCGCAGTTCTCCGACGCGATGCGCGAGGCCGAACTCGCCGAAGCGAAGAAGAAGGTCGAGGACGTCGGCGCTTCCGTCTCGAACGCGTTCAACGACATGACGTCGACGACGTCGACCGCCGCGACCGCGACCACGACGCCGCCTTCGGATCCCGAAAAGCCGCTTCTCCTGCCCGAACCGCCCGCACCCGCGGAGGTGACGCCGGAGAGCATCGCCGTTCAGGCGGCCGAGACGCCGGCCGCCGCGCCCGTTGCGTCCGCGCCGGAGGCGACGGCTGCGACCGAGCCGACCGCCGCGCCGACCGAGACGCCCGTGGCCGAGGCCACGGCGCCCGCGCGCAGGACCGCCGCGCAAGGGAGTGAGGCCTGATGAGCGACGCGGACATCGAATCCACGCGTGCACCGCTGATCGATCATCTGATCGAGCTGCGTTCGCGGCTGATCAAGTCGCTCATCGCCTTTTTCCTGATGTTCTTCGCGTCCTTCGCCTTCGCGAAATACATCTACAACGCGCTGCTGTTCCCCTATCTGCTCGTCGTCGACGATCCGTCGCAGGCGAAGCTGATCTATACGCAGCCGCTCGAATATCTCTTCACGCAGATCAAGATCGCGACCTTCGGCGCGGCCTTCTTCTCGTTCCCGGTGGTGGCGACGCAGATCTACAAATTCGTCGCGCCGGGCCTTTATCGCGACGAGCGGGACGCGTTCCTGCCCTATCTGATCGCCACGCCGGTGCTGTTCCTCGTGGGCACGTCGGTGGTGATGTTCATCGCCATGCCGATGCTGATGAAGTTCTCGATCGGCATGCAGCAGCTCGGGGGCGAGGGGCAGGCCACGATCGAGCTGTTGCCCAAGGTCAGCGAATATCTCTCGCTGATCATGACGCTGATCTTCGCCTTCGGCCTCACGTTCCAGCTCCCGGTGCTGCTCACGCTGCTGGCGCGGGCGGGGTTCATCGACGCGCAGTTCCTGCGGGAAAAGCGCCGTTACGCGATCGTGGCCGTCTTCGTGGTGGCGGCGATCGTGACGCCGCCCGACGTGATCAGCCAACTCGCGCTTGCCGTGCCGACGCTGCTTCTTTACGAGGGCTCCATCATCGCCGTGCAGATGGTGGAGAGAAAGCGTCGGGAGCAGGACGTGGCCCGCGACGCGGAGGCCGGGGGCGAAGAAACCCCGAGCGCCTGATCCGCCGCTCCCGCGGCCCCGGACTGCGAGAGCTCCTCATGTACGACATCCGCTGGATCCGCGAGAACGCCGCCCTGTTCGATCAAGGCTTGGCGAACCGGGGCGCAGAACCGCTTTCGGCGGCCTTGCTCGCGCTCGACGACCGCCGCCGCGTCGCCATCGCCGAAGCGCAGGCCGCGCAGGAGAAGCGCAACGCCCTGTCCAAGGAGATCGGCCAGGCCATGGCCGCGAAGGACCAGGTCCGCGCCGACGCGCTGAAGGGCGAGGTCGCCGCGCTGAAGGAGCGCCTCGGCGCGCTGGAGGCGGAGGAGAAGGCGGCGGTCGCGGAGCTCGATCATGCGCTCGCCGCGATCCCCAATACGCCGAAGGACGACGTGCCGGTGGGCGCGGACGAGCACGGCAATGTCGAGAAGAGCCGCTTCGGCACGCCCAAGACCTTCGCCTTCACGCCCAAGCAGCATTTCGAGATCGGCGAGGGGCTCGGCCTCATGGATTTCGAGGCCGCGGCCAAGATGTCCGGCGCGCGCTTCGTGGTGAACAAGGGCGCGATGGCGCGGCTGGAACGCGCGCTCGGCCAGTTCATGCTCGACCTGCATGTGACGGAGCACGGCTATACGGAAGTGAACCCGCCGCTGCTCGTGAAGGACCACACGATGTTCGGCACGGCGCAGCTGCCGAAGTTCGAGGAGGATCAGTTCCGCGTCCTTCCCGATTATTGGCTGGTGCCCACCGCCGAAGTGCCGCTGACGAATCTCGTGCGCGAGGCGATCACGTCCGAAGAAGAGCTGCCGATGCGCCTCACGGCGTTGACGCATTGTTTCCGGGCGGAGGCGGGATCGGCGGGGCGCGATACGCGCGGCATGATCCGCCAGCATCAGTTCCTCAAGGTCGAACTCGTCTCGATCACGACGCCGGACCGATCGGCGGAAGAGCATGAGCGCATGCTCGCCTGCGCGGAGGCGGTCCTGAAGAAGCTCGACCTGCCGTATCGCGTGATGACGCTGTGCACGGGCGACATGGGCTTCGCCTCGCAGAAGACCTACGACATGGAGGTCTGGCTGCCGGGGCAGGGCGCTTATCGGGAGATCTCGTCCTGCTCGGTCTGCGGCGACTTCCAGGCGCGGCGCATGAATGCGCGGTGCCGCGCGCCGGGCGACAAGAACACGCGCTTCGTCCACACGCTCAACGGCTCGGGCGTCGCGACGGGGCGGGCGCTGGTGGCGGTGCTCGAAAATTATCAGAACGAGGACGGCAGCGTGACGGTCCCGTCCGTGCTCGTGCCCTATATGGGCGGCATCACGCGGATCGAGAAGGCGGCCTGAGCATCATGCGCATCCTCGTCACCAATGACGACGGCATCCACGCCGAGGGGCTCGAGATCTGCGCGGGCATCGCGCGGGAGCTTTCGGACGACGTCTGGGTCGTGGCTCCGGAGACGGACCAGTCGGGCGTCGCGCATTCGCTGTCGCTCAACGATCCGCTGCGGCTGCGCGAGGTCGGCGACAAGCGCTTCGCGGTGAAGGGCACGCCGACCGACTGCGTGATCATGGCGATCCGCCACATTCTCGATGCGAAGCCCGCGCTGGTGCTCTCGGGCGTCAATCGCGGCCAGAACGCAGCCGAGGACGTGACCTATTCGGGCACGGTGGCGGGCGCGATGGAGGGGACCATCCTCGGCGTGCCGTCGATCGCGCTGTCGCAGGCCTATGGCCCGGCAGGGCGCAACGCCATCCATTGGACCTGCGGGGCGACGCACGGACCCGGGATCGTGCGCAAGATCCTCGAAGCGGGGATCGACCCCGGCATTCTGGTCAACGTGAATTTCCCCGATTGCGCGCCGGACGGCGTGCAGGGCATCGCGGTTTCGGCGCAGGGGCGGCGGCCGGGCGAGTTCCTGAAGATCGATCCGCGGGCGGACGGTCGCGGCAATCCCTATTTCTGGGTGGGCTTTCAGCGCGAGAAGTTCGACCTCGGCCACGGCACCGATCTGCTGGCGCTGCAGCAGAAGAAGATCGCGGTGACGCCGCTCCGGCTCGACATGACCGACGAGCCGACCCTGACGCGGTTCGCGGGTCTGTTCTGAAGGGGAGCGCCTCGGTGACGGCGATGCAGGATCCGTCGGGCGCCGAGGCCAAGGTGCAGTTCCTGATGGCGCTGCGCGCGCGGGGCTTTCGCGACACCGCGATGCTGCGCGCCTTCGAGACGGTTCCGCGCGGAGATTTCGTCTCGCGGCGGCATGTCGATCTCGCGCTTTCGGACATGCGGCTGCCGATCGCCTGCGGCCAGACGATTTCGGCGCCGACGACGCTCGCGGAAATGATCGCGGCGCTCGATCTCGGGCCCGGACACCGCGTGCTGGAGATCGGCGCGGGCACGGGCTATTCGGCGGCGATCTGCGCGCGCATGGCGGCGAGCGTCGTGACGGTGGAGCGTTTCCGTTCGCTCGCGACGGAGGCCGAGGCGCGGCTCGAATCGCTCGGCATCGGCAATGCGGAAGTCGTGCACGGCGACGGGCTCGCGATCCGCTTTTCCGCGACCTTCGACAGGATCTTCGTCGACGCCTCCTTCGACGAGCCTCCGCGCAACCTGCTCGCGGCGCTCGCGCCCGAGGGGATCATGGTCGGCGTCCGCCGCACGGAGACGGGGGGCAGGCTCGCGGTCTATCGCGCGGGAGAGCTCGGATTCTCCGAAGAGAGACGCGGATCGATCGCCCTGCCGCCGCTGATGCCGGGGGCTTCGGCCGCGCTCTGACGCCGGATGCGGCCCCCGCGGCGGAGCATGTCCCCGGTTCGGGCGCGATGCACGCAAAAAGCGCAGCTTCCGTAACGGAGGGGTCCCGGATCTCAACCGATCCTTAACCCAAACCCGATTCAAATCGCGTCATGTCGTCATCTGTCGGAAATGGGCCGCGTGATGCGTAAAAGCAAGTCGATCGTCTCCATGCGTAGCCTTTCCCGCATCCTCGCGGTCGCCGTCGTCGGCGGCGCCGCAGCGGCCTGCGGAACCGACGTGGTTCGGTTCAGCGACAATCCTTTCGGCAACCCGTTCGGGCAGTCCGAGCGCTTCTCGGACAAGCCGGCTCCGTCCGCCGGAGCCGCGCCGTCGCAGACGGCGGCCGCGCCGCAGTCCGCCGCCGCTCCCGGTGCGGTCAGTTCCGCGCCGCTCGCGCCTCCCTCGGTCGCATCCGCGCCGCTTCCTGCGCCCGCCGCTTCCGCTGCGGCCGCTCCTCGCGCGGCGACGCCCGCGGTCGCCGCCGCTCCCGCCGGGGGCGGATGGACCGCCAAGGGCGGCTCCACGATCACGCTCGGCCAGGGCGAGACCCTCAAGACGGTCGCGGGTCGTTACGGCGTGCCCGAATCGGCGCTGCGTCAGACGAACAATCTTGCGGGCACGGCCCAGCCCGCGCCCGGCCAGAAGATCGTGATCCCGGTCTTCAACGCGGCGGCGGCTCCCGCGCCGGCGCAGGCCGCGGCTCCCGCCAAGGCTCAGACGGCGCAGGCCCAGCCCGCGGCCGCCCAGACCCGGCCCGATCAGACCGCGAAGGCTCAGCCCGCTCCCGCGCAAGCCGCGGATCGCCGCCAGACGGCGGCCGTCCAGCCCGCCGCGAACGCGTCGCCCGCCGCCGCCCCCGCCGCGAAGCCCGGCGAGGCGCCGAAGGCCGATGCGCGCACCGATGCCAAGACGGCGAAGGTCGATCCGAAGGCCGCGAAGAACGACGCGAAGCCCGCGGTGGCCGCGGCGGAGCCCGCGAAGCCCGCCGCTCCCGAGACGACGGCGGCCATCGCGCCGCAGTCCGAATTCCGTTGGCCCGTCCGCGGCCGCGTGATCACGGGCTTCGGCAACAAGGGCGGCCAGCAGAGCGACGGCATCGCGATCGCGGTGCCGGAAGGCACGCCCGTGAAGGCGGCCGAAGGCGGCGTGGTCGGCTATGCGGGCAACGAGCTCAAGGGCTACGGAAATCTCGTGCTGGTCCGTCACGACAACGGCATGGTCACCGTCTACGCCCATAACGGCGAGCTGAAGGTGAAGCGCGGCGATCAGGTGAAGCGCGGTCAGGTGATCGCCACCTCCGGCCAGACGGGCAACGTCTCCTCGCCGCAGCTCAAATTCGAGATCCGCAAGGGGCAGACCCCCGTCGATCCGCTCGAATATCTCTCGGGCAATTGATCCGCGCCCGCCGAAGCGGCGGCGCAGTTTCCCGAACGGGCGGTCGCAAGACCGCCCGTTCGTCTTTCCGGCGGGACGGCGCGGGTCAGGCTTCGAGCGTCTTGCCCATGCGGCCCGCGAGTTCCTGGATGAACTGCCAGGCGGTGCGGCCGGATCGGGAGGCGCGGGTGATCGACCATTCCAGCGCTTCGTGGCGCATCGTCTCGGGATCGGGCTTCAGCCCGAAATGCTGCGCATAGCCCTCGACCATCGCGAGATAGTCGTCCTGCGTGCATTTGTGGAAGCCGAGCCAGAGGCCGAATCGGTCGGACAGGGAGGTCTTCTCCTCGATCGCTTCGCCGGGGTTCACGGCGGTGGAGCGCTCGTTGTCCATCATGTCGCGGGGCAGCAGATGGCGACGGTTCGACGTGGCGTAGAAGATCACGTTGTCGGGGCGGCCCTCGATGCCGCCTTCGAGCACCGCCTTCAGCGACTTGTAGGACGTGTCGTCGCCGTCGAAGGACAGGTCGTCGCAGAAGACGATGAAGCGCGTGTCGGGCGAGGCGCGCATGACGTTCATCAGCACGGGCAGGCCGGCGATGTCCTCGCGATGGATCTCGACGAGCTTCAGCGGCTTGACGCCGGGCATGCGCGCGGCCGAGGCGTGGGCGGCCTTGACCAGCGAGGACTTGCCCATGCCGCGCGCGCCCCAGAGCAGCGCGTTGTTGGCCGGGAGCCCGCGGGCGAAGCGCTCGGTGTTGTCGGTGAGCTTGTCGCGGACATGGTCGATGCCCTTGAGCAGGGCCATTTCGACGCGGTTCACCTTGGGGACGGGCACCAGCCGCGGCGGCGCGGGATGCCAGACGAAGGCGTCCGCGGCGCCGAGATCATGCGCCGCGCTCTCGGGCGGAGAGAGCCTTTCGAGGGCTTCGGCGATGCGGGAGAGGAGGGGCAGGAGATCGGCGTTTCCGGACGGGGTCATCACAGCGCTTCTTCGGTCGCTCGGGGCGGGGTGGAGGCTTCCGATAATGCCTTTGCGACGTTCCGTCCATGCACGGGGAGAAAGCGCCGGCTTTCCTTGCTTTCGCTTGGCCCGTCGCTATAGTCCGCGCCGCTTCGGGAGCGCCGCTCCCTACCCGATATTCGGAGGATCGCCTTGATCACCCCCGCCTTCGCCCAGACCGCCGGAGCGGCCGGCCCTTACGACGTCGTCGTGCAGATCGTGCCTTTCGTGCTGATCTTCGTGATCATGTATTTCCTGATCATCCGCCCGCAGCAGCGGCGCGCGCGCGAGCATCAGGAGATGATCAAGAACGTGCGGCGCGGCGACGTGGTCGTGATGTCGGGCGGCATCGTCGGCAAGGTGACGAAGGTCTCCGACGACGCCGAGATGGAGATCGAGGCGGGCGAGGGCGTGAAGATCCGCGTTCTGCGTGCGATGATCGCCGACGTGCGTTCCAAGTCCGAGCCCGTGAAGACGGACGCCAAGTCCTGATCCGGGGTTTCGCGCCCGCGACACTCTGATCGACACCCGGAGGCCTCGCCCCGATCATGCTGCGTTTTTCCCGGTTCAAGACCGCGGCGGTCCTGCTGCTCGCATTCGGCTCGTTCCTCTATGCGATGCCGAGCCTGCTGACGCCCGCGCAGCGCGAGGCCATGGTCGCCTCCGTTCCGTCCGCCCTGAGCTGGATCGTGCCGCAACAGGCGATCACCCTGGGGCTCGATCTTCAGGGCGGCTCGCATGTGCTGCTCGAGGTCGACACGGCGACGGTGATCCGGACGCAGGTGACCACGCTGCGCGACGACGTGCGCCGCATCCTCCGCGAAGAGCGCATCTCGCTCGCCGGGGGCATCGGCCTGCAGGCGCGCGGTGTCGCGGTCAGGGTGTCCGATCCCGAGGAACGCCGGCGTCTGCTGCCGAAGCTGCGCGAACTCGCGTCGCCGCCCGGCGCGGCGGGCGTGTTGGGCACGACGGCTCCGCCCATGATGGAACTCGTCGAGAACGCCGACGGATTGGTGACGCTCACGCTCACCGAGGCCGGCATCAACGACAAGGTCCGCCGCGCGATCGATCAGGCGATCGAAGTGCTGCGCCGCCGCATCGACGCGCTGGGCACGACCGAACCCAACATCCAGCGCCAGGGCGCGGACCGCATTCTCGTGCAGGTTCCCGGACTTCAGGACCCGCGCCGGCTGAAGGAGATCCTCGGCACGACGGCGCAGCTCGAATTCCGCTTCGTGGCGGAACCGACGGCCGCGCCCGGCGACGTCGAGACCATGCCGAACGCCGAAGGCGGCGGGCAGCTTCAGATCGAACGCCGGATCATCGTGCAGGGCGAAGACCTCGTCGACGCGCAGCCTTCGTTCGATTCGCGGACGGGCGAGGCGATCGTGAACTTCCGCTTCAACGTGCGCGGCGCACAGCGCTTCGGACAGGCGACCACGGAGAATGTCGGTCGTCTGCTGGCGATCGTGCTCGACAAGAAGGTCATTTCCGCACCGCGCATCCAGACCGCGATCACCGGCGGTTCCGGCCAGATCTCGGGTCGGTTCACGGTGGAACAGGCGAACAATCTCGCGATCCTGCTGCGCGCGGGCGCGCTGCCCGCGCCGTTGACGATCGTCGAGGAACGCACGGTCGGCCCCGGCCTCGGGCAGGATTCGATCGAGGCGGGCAAGATCGCGACCTATGTGGGCACCGCGCTCGTCATCGCCTTCATCTTCGCGAGCTACGGGCTGTTCGGGCTCTTCGCCAATATCGCGCTGGTGATCCATGTCGTGATGATCTTCGCGATGATGGCGCTGGTCGGCGCGACGCTGACGCTGCCGGGCATCGCGGGCATCGTGCTGACGATCGGAACGGCGGTCGACTCGAACGTGCTGATCTATGAGCGCATCCGAGAGGAGGCGCGGGCGGGCCGGTCGATCACCTCGTCGCTCGAGGCGGGCTTCACGCGCGCCTTCGCGACGATCATCGACTCGAACGTCACGATGTTCATCGCCGCCGTGATCCTCTTCATGCTGGGTTCGGGCCCGGTGCGCGGCTTCGCCGTGACCATGATCTTCGGCATCGTGACCACCGTCGTGACCGCCGTGACCATGACGCGGATGATGATCGCGGTCTGGTACCGGACCGCGCGGCCCACGCGCATTCCCTTCTGAGCGGAGCCACTGCGATGAAACTCCTCCGTCTCATTCCCGACGACACCCGCTTCGGCTTCATGCGCTTCCGGCGCGTGAGCTTCCCGCTGTCGGCCGTCCTGTCGGTCGTGGCCGTGCTGTCCTTCTTCACGATCAGCATGAATTTCGGCATCGACTTCACGGGCGGCACGCTGATCGAAATGCAGGCCAAGAACGGCAAGGCCGACATCGGCACCGTGCGCGAGGCCGCGCTCGATCTCGCGCTCGGCGACGTCGAGGTGCAGGGCTTCGGCGAGCAGGGCGGCGTTTCGATCCGTTTCGGCCTTCAGCCGGGCGGCGAGCGCGGCCAGCAGCTCGCCATGGAGAAGGTGAAGAGCGTTTTCGAGAGCAGTTACGAGTTCCGAAGGATCGAGGTGGTCGGACCGCGCGTGTCGGGCGAACTCGTTCAGTCGGGCACGATCGGCGTGGTTCTCTCGATCTTCGCGGTTCTGGTCTATCTCTGGTTCCGGTTCGAATGGCATTTCGCCGTGGGTGCGGTGATCGCGACCATGCACGATCTCGTGCTCACCATCGGCTTCTTCGCCATCTCGCAGATCGAGTTCAACATGACCTCGATCGCGGCGATCCTCACCATCGTCGGCTATTCGCTGAACGACACGGTCGTCGTGTTCGACCGCATCCGTGAATTGCTGCGCAAATACAAGAAGATGCCCGCCGCCGAGGTGCTCGACCTCGCGATCAACTCTACGCTGTCGCGCACGATCATGACGGCGATGACGACGATCCTCGCGCTGTTGTCGCTGGTGATCTTCGGCGGCCCCGTCATCCAGAGCTTCAGCTATGCCATGCTGTTCGGCGTGCTGGTGGGCACCTATTCCTCGATCTTCATCGCCGCGCCCGTGCTGATCTATCTCGGCGTGCGCTCGGCGGGCGAAATCGAGGCCGCGGACGCGGAGACTGCTCCCGCGCCGGCGAAATGACGGCGGGACGCCGGTACGAGGGTTTCGTCCCCGGACGTCACGTCATCGATTCCTACGGCGCGGGCGGGTTCCGCTTCGCGGACATGTCGCATCGCGGTTCCATCCTCGCTTTGCCTTCGGGCGTCCATGCCTGGTCCGCGACGACGCCGGCCGATCTCACGCTGGACGCTTTCGTGCAGGTTCTGGCGGAGGCGGAAGAGATCGATACGCTCCTCGTCGGGACGGGGAAGGAGATCGCCTTTCTCGACGATGCGGTCCGGGCCCGGCTGAAGGAAGGGCGGATGGCCGTCGACGTGATGTCCACGGGCGCCGCGGCGCGCATCTACAACATCATGGCGTCGGAGAACCGCCGGGCGGCGGCGGCGCTGCTGGCGGTCGACTGAACCATGGAAACGGACGACCCCTTCGTCCATTGCGACGCTCTCCTCGCCGAGGGCGACCCCGAAAGGCGGCTGGCCTGCAGCTTCCTGCCGGAGCGGGCGAAGCCCGCGATCACGGCGATCTACGCCTTCAATCTCGAAGTCGCACGCGTGCGCGAACTCGTCTCCGACACGCTTCCGGGCGAAATCCGCCTGCAATGGTGGCGCGACGCGTTGGAAGGGCGCGGGCATGGCGACGTGCGGGCCAATCCCGTTGCGGCCGGGCTTCTCGACGCCATCGCGACCCATCGGCTTCCGCTGAAGCCCTTTCTCGATCTTTTGGACGCGCGCACGGGCGATCTCTACGACGACCCGCCGCCGACGCTGAACGACCTCGAGGGCTATTGCGGCGAGACCTCTTCGGCGCTGCTGCGGCTCGCGGCTCTGGTGCTCGCCGAAGGCGGCGATGCGGGCCCCGCCTCCGTGGCGGGCAACGGCGGGACGGCCTATGCGCTCGCGGGCATCGTGCTGGCGCTGCCTTGGCATGCATCGCAGGGGCGGGTGATGCTGCCGCAGGACGTGATGGAGCGGTATGGCGTGGACCACGCGGCGGTTCTGGCCGGCCGGTCGTCGCCGGGGCTCGTCGCGGCGCGGGCGGAACTGCTCGACCTCGCCGAGCGGAGGCTCGCCGAGGCGCGGGCCGAGAGGGGCGCGATCCCGAAGGCGGTGCGGGCGGCCTATGCGCCGTTGGCGCTCGTCGGGCCGCGGCTCGCGCGGCTGCGCCGGACGGAACCCTTCGCAGTCGATGCGGACCTGCCGGAATGGAGCAAGCCGCTGCGGCTCTGGGCGGCGGCGGCCTTCGGGCGGTTCTGAGCTCTCATTCCGCCGCGGCGGGCAGCGCGTTCGTGAGCCATGCTTCAAGATCCGCCCGGGCGCGGGCGCTCATCGCGCGCTTCTTGGCGACGGCCTTTTCGGGACCGCGCAGCTTCTTGCCCGTTTCGCTCTTCGGCGCGAAATCGAGCGGGGGGAAGAGGCCGAAATTGACGTTCATCGGCTGGAAGGAGCGCGGGCCGGCATCGATCGTCTCGATATGGCCGCCGGTGATGTGGTTGACCAGCGCGCCCAGCGCGGTCGTCGCGGGCGGGGGCGCAAGCGTCTCGCCGCGGCGCTCGGCGGCCGTGATGTGGCCGACGAGAAGGCCGATCGCGGCGCTTTCGACATAGCCTTCGCAGCCCGTGATCTGACCGGCGAAGCGCAGGCGCGGCTCGGCCTTCAGGCGCAGCGTGGGATCGAGCACGCGGGGCGAATTGAGATAGGTGTTGCGATGCAGGCCGCCGAGACGGGCGAATTCGGCGTTCTCCAGACCCGGGATCGTCCGGAAGATCCGGCTCTGCTCGCCGTATTTCAGCTTCGTCTGGAAGCCGACCATGTTGTAGAGCGTGCCCAGCGCATTGTCCTGCCGCAGCTGGACGACGGCATAGGGCTTCACCGCGGGATCATGGGCGTTGGTGAGGCCCATGGGCTTCATCGGACCGTGGCGCAGGGTCTCGGGACCGCGTTCGGCCATGACCTCGATGGGCAGGCAACCGTCGAAATAGGGCGTGCCTTCCCATTCCTTGAAGGCGGTCTTGTCGCCTTCGATCAGCGCGGCGATGAAACCCTCGTATTGTTCACGGTTCATCGGGCAGTTGATGTAGTCCGCGCCCGTGCCGCCCGGGCCGGTCTTGTCGTAGCGCGACTGGAACCAGGCCTTGGTCATGTCGATCGAATCGCGATGCACGATGGGCGCGATCGCGTCGAAGAAGGCGAGGGAGCTTTCGCCGGTGAGCTTCAGCACCGCTTCGGCCAGCGCGGGCGAGGTGAGGGGGCCCGTGGCGACGATGACCGAATCCCATTCCGCAGGCGGAAGGCCTTCGATCTCCTCGCGGAGGACGGTGACGAGCGGCTGAGCTTCGAGCGCGGCGGTGACGGCGGCGGAGAAACCGTCGCGGTCGACGGCGAGCGCGCCGCCCGCGGGAACCTGATTCCGGTCCGCGCAGGCCATGATCAGGGAGTCCATCCGCCGCATTTCGGCATGCAGCAGGCCGACGGCGTTGGTCTCGGCATCGTCGGAGCGGAAGGAGTTCGAGCAGACGAGTTCGGCGAGCCCCTCGGTCCGGTGCGCGTCGGTGCCGCGGACGGGGCGCATCTCGTGCAGGATGACGGGGACGCCCGCGCGGGCGAGCTGCCAAGCGGCTTCGGACCCGGCGAGACCGCCGCCGACGACGTGAACGGGAGGGATCGTGCTCATCCCGTCGAGATAAGCCGCCTCGGGCGGCGGAGCAATGTCGGAAACGCGAACGCCCGCCGAGAGGGCGGGCGTTCCGGAAGGCGGAGCGCGGCGAAGGCTCAGACGGCCGCGGAGTTCTTCGCGACGCGGTAGATCTCGGTGCGGTTGATGCCGAGGTCGTAGAGATCGCGGTCGGACAGGCGCGAGAGCTCGCGGACGGTCAGACGGTAGTTGACCCAGCGGCGGACGCGTTCGGCGACGAAATGGAAAAGGAACATGGTCTGTGGTCTCCCGCCTCCCGTGGAGGCTTCAGTCGGCTGCGAGCGGCTCGACGACGTTGACCGTCGCCGTCTTTGTTGCGGTGCATATAGGCAATTGGTGCGGCGCACACCAGACGGCGGAGACTCAGTTCCGGCATGCGTTTCACGCATGGCGAGCTAGCGAGGAGTTAACAGTCATGCGTTTCGCGTGACGGTTTGCCGCATGCGGCGGGAAGGAAGACGTGGATCCCCGCAGGCGCGGGCATGACGGGGAGAGACAACGCCCGCCTTCATTGCTCAACGCCCGCCGCTCGACGCCTTCCGCCTGATGCGCGTCCGAGCGCGCTTACTCGGCCGCGACGCTCTTGCCGCTTTTCTTGAGGGGGCGACGGGCGAGAACCTCCTTGAGGAAGCGGCCCGTGTGGCTCTCGGCGACCTTCACGACGTCTTCGGGCGTGCCCTGCGCGACGATGCGGCCGCCGCCGTCGCCGCCTTCCGGGCCCATGTCGATGATCCAGTCGGCGGTCTTGATGACTTCGAGATTGTGCTCGATGACCACCACCGTGTTGCCCTGCTCGACGAGCTCGTGCAGCACTTCCATGAGCTTGGCGACGTCGTGGAAATGCAGGCCCGTGGTCGGTTCGTCGAGGATATAGAGCGTGCGGCCCGTCGAGCGGCGGGACAGTTCCTTCGACAGCTTCACGCGTTGCGCTTCGCCGCCCGAAAGCGTCGTCGCCTGTTGGCCGACCTTTACGTAATCGAGGCCGACGCGCTTCAAGGTTTCCATCTTCTCGCGGATGGAGGGGACGGCCTTGAAGAGTTCGGCGGCTTCTTCCACCGTCGAATCAAGAAGATCCGCGATGGACTTCTCACGGTACTTCACCTCCAGCGTCTCGCGGTCGTAACGCTTGCCCTTGCAGACGTCGCAGGTGACGTAGACGTCGGGGAGGAAGTGCATCTCGATCTTGATGACGCCGTCGCCCTGACAGGCCTCGCAACGCCCGCCCTTCACGTTGAAGGAGAAGCGCCCCGGCGCGTAGCCGCGCGCCTTGGCTTCGGGAAGGCCCGCATACCATTCGCGGATCGGGGTGAAGGCGCCCGTATAGGTCGCGGGGTTCGAACGCGGCGTGCGACCGATCGGCGACTGGTCGATGTCGATGACCTTGTCGAGATGTTCCAGACCCTCGATCCGCTCGAAGGGCGCAGGATGTTCGAGCGCGCCGTTGAGGCGGCGGGCGGCCGCCTTGTAGAGCGTGTCGATGACGAGCGTCGACTTGCCGCCGCCCGACACGCCCGTGATGCAGGTGAAGGTGCCGAGCGGGATCTCCGCCGTCACGTTCTTGAGGTTGTTGCCCTTGGCCCCGACGAGCCGGAGCATGCGGCTCTTCGACGGCTTGCGGCGCTTTTCGGGGATGCGGACCGACATTTCGCCGGTCAGATATTTGCCGGTGAGCGATTTCGGATCGTGCATGACGTGATCGGGCGTGCCCTGCGACACGATCCGACCGCCATGGATGCCCGCGCCGGGGCCGACGTCGACGACGTAGTCCGCCTGCAGGATCGCATCCTCGTCATGCTCGACGACGATGACCGTGTTGCCGAGGTCGCGCAGGCGCTTCAGCGTCTGCAGCAGGCGCTCGTTGTCGCGCTGATGCAGGCCGATGGACGGCTCGTCGAGGACGTAGAGCACGCCGGTGAGGCCCGAGCCGATCTGCGAGGCGAGGCGGATGCGCTGGCTCTCGCCGCCCGACAGCGTGCCCGAGGCGCGGCCGAGGGTGAGATAGTCGAGGCCGACGTCGACGAGGAAGTTCAGACGGTCGCGGATCTCCTTGAGGATGCGGCCCGCGATCTCGTTCTTCTTCGGGTCGAGCTTCTCGGGAAGCGCGGCGAACCAGGCCTGCGCGTCGCGCACGGAGAGATGCGAGGCGTGGCCGATATGGCTGTCGGCGATCCTGACCGCGAGCGCCTCGGGCTTCAGGCGGAAGCCGGAACAGGCGCTGCAGGGGGTCTCGGACATGTAACGCCCGATTTCCTCGCGCGCCCAATCGCTGTCCGTCTCCTTCCAGCGGCGTTCCAGATTGCGCACGACGCCCTCGAAGGGCTTGTTGACCTCATAGGCGCGAAGCCCGTCGTCGTAGCGGAAGCGGACGGGTTGCGTCCCGGTCCCGTAGAGGATCGCGTTCTTCGCCTCGTCCGAAAGATCCTTCCATGCGGAAGTGAGCTTGAAGCCGAAATGCGCGCCGAGCCCTTCGAGCGTCTGGCCGTAATAGGGCGAGGTGGAGCGCGCCCAAGGCGCGACCGCGCCGCCGCGCAGCGTCAAGGTCTCGTCCGGCACGACGAGCATCGGATCGATGGTCATCTCGTGGCCGAGACCGTCGCAGGACGGGCAGGCGCCGAAGGGATTGTTGAAGGAGAAGAGCCGCGGCTCGATCTCCGAAATGGTGAAGCCGGAGACGGGGCAGGCGAACTTTTGCGAGAAGACGATGCGCTTGGGCTCGCCCTTCTCGTCCTTCTCGTCGGCATATTCGACGACGGCGATGCCGTCGGCGAGTTCGAGCGCGGTCTCGAAGCTTTCCGCGAGGCGGGCCGCCATGTCCGGACGGACGACGATGCGGTCGACCACCACGTCGATGTCGTGCTTCAGCTTCTTGTCGAGGGCGGGGGCTTCGGCGACCTCGTGGAATTCGCCGTCGATCTTCACGCGCTGGAAGCCGCGCTTCTGGAAATCGGCCAGTTCCTTGCGGTACTCGCCCTTGCGGCCGCGGATGACGGGGGCGAGGAGATAAAGACGCGTCTTTTCGGGGAGCGCGAGCACGCGGTCCACCATCTGCGAGACGGTCT
>JAIXTT010000048.1 GCA_027483795.1 Hyphomicrobiales bacterium | reverse complement strand
CTTCAGGTGCCGGCCGGCGCGGCGAACCCGTCGCCCCCGATCGGTCCCGCGCTCGGTCAGCGCGGCCTGAACATCATGGAATTCTGCAAGGCCTTCAACGCGAAGACCCAGCAGATGGAGAAGGGAACCCCGATCCCGGTGGTCATCACCGCGTATCAGGACCGCTCCTTCACCTTCGAAATGAAGCAGCCGCCGGTCACCTTCTTCCTGAAGAAGGCGGCCAACCTGAAGCTCGGCAAGAAGCCCGCATCCGGTCACAAGACCCCGGGCCGCGGCAGCTTCGTCGGCAAGGTCACCCGCGCCCAGATCAAGGAGATCGCCGGGCTGAAGATGGTTGACCTGAACTGCGACAGCGTCGAGTCGGCGATGTCGATGATCGAAGGCTCGGCCCGTTCCATGGGCCTCGAGGTGGTGGGCTGACATGGCGTTCTCCGGAAAGCGCATTCGTGCCGCGCGTGAAGGCATCGACCGTACCAAGCTGTACCCGCTGAGCGAGGCTCTCGCCCTCCTGAAGGAGCGCGCGAACGCCAAGTTCGACGAGACGATCGAAGTCGCGATGAATCTCGGCGTCGATCCCCGTCACGCCGACCAGATGGTCCGCGGCGTCTGCAACCTGCCGAACGGCTCCGGCCGTACGGTCCGCGTCGGCGTCTTCGCCCGCGGGGCCAAGGCCGACGAGGCCAAGGCGGCGGGCGCGGACGTGGTGGGCGCCGAGGATCTGTTCGAACAGGTCAACGGCGGTACCATCAATTTCGACCGCTGCATCGCGACCCCCGACATGATGCCGCTCGTCGGCCGTCTCGGTAAGGTTCTCGGCCCGCGCGGCATGATGCCGAACCCGAAGGTCGGCACCGTGACCATGGACGTCGCGGCCGCCGTCGCCGCCGCCAAGGGCGGCGCGGTCGAGTTCCGCGTCGAAAAGGCGGGCATCGTGCATGCCGGCATCGGCAAGGCCTCGTTCGACGTCGAGAAGCTCGCCCAGAACATCCGCGCCTTCGTCGACGCGGTGGCCAAGGCGAAGCCGACGGGCGCGAAGGGCACCTATATCCAGCGCGTCGCCGTGACCTCGACGATGGGCCCCGGCGTGAAGGTGGATCTCGGCTCGCTCAACGGCTGAGCCCGGTTCCGACCGAAGCTTCGAAAAGCCCCGCTCCGGCGGGGCTTTTCTCTTTCCCGGGCATTTCGTTTCGAACGCGAGGAGGCCGACCATGGCCAAGAAGACGAAGGCGAAGAACGAGTCGGAATTCCTGATGTTCAACGTCGTCTACGAGGACGGCTCGCAGAGCTCGAACCGTCGCGTGCCGCGGGCCGCCGTCACCGACCACGGCGGAGATCGCGAGATCCGCGCCCTCATCGAGGCGCAGGACCGGGAGATCGCCGAAAAGTCCGGACGGCCCCGCGGCCCCGTGAAGAAGATCACGGTCGCCGGGCGCTGAGCCGTCCCATCTCGAGCCCGGCGGTTGCGGCTTCGTCGAACGGCGCTATTCTCCATCCGTGGAAAGACGTAGGAGAGACGTGAGGAGCCTCGGCTCCTCGGCGTCGTTCCGCGCCTTCGCATGATGATGTTTCCCGGGAGGATATCTTGAATTCGATCAGGCGCGGCGTCGTTTTCGGCGTCATGGGCGGCATGATGGCGGTGTTGGCGGGCGGTGCCTCCGCCCAGACTTATCCGGATCGGACCATCACGATGGTGGTGCCTTTCGCGGCGGGCGGCTCGACCGACCTCGTCGCGCGCATTCTCGCGCAGAAGCTCACCGAACAGATGGGCCAGACGGTCGTGGTCGAGAACCGCGCCGGCGCGGGCGGCAACATCGGTGCGGCCTCGGTCGTCAAGTCGTCCCCCGACGGCTACACGGTCCTTTACGGGACGATCTCGACCCATACGCTCAATCCGCTGATGGCCAAGAAGTCGGCCTATGATCCGGTCAAGGACTTCGAGCCGGTCGCGCTGGTCGGCAACATTCCGAACGTGCTGGTCGTGCATCCCTCCGTCGCCGCCAAGAACGTGCAGGAGCTGATCGCGCTCGCCAAGGCCCAGCCGGACAAGTTCAGCTACGCCTCTTCGGGCGTGGCGACGCCGCTCCACCTCTCCGGCGAGATGTTCAACCGCATGGCCGGGACCAAGATGGCCCATGTGCCCTATCGCGGCGCGGGACCGGCGATGAACGATCTCGTCGGCGGGCAGATCCCCGTGATGTTCGACAATCTTCCGTCCTCGGCGGAGTTTATCAAGTCGGACAAGATCCGTGCGCTCGCGATCACGACGAAGCAGCGCGTCAAGCAGTTCCCCGATCTTCCGACCATGGAAGAGCAGGGGCTGAAGGGCTACGAGACCTATTCTTGGCAGGCCTTCTTCATGCCCGCGGGAACGCCCAAGGCGGTGGTCGCGAAGTTCAATGCGGAACTGGGCAAGGCGCTGCAGGATCCGGCGATCCAGAAGCGGCTCGAAGATCTGACCATGACGATCACCTTCTCCTCGCCCGAGCAGCTGGCGGCGCATGTCGCGGAGCAGCTCGCGACCTGGGGGCCGATCACCAAGGCGACGGGCGTTCAGATCGACTGACGCGGGCGGGGTGCGGGCCTTCCTGCACGGGTCCGCACCCCGACGCCTTCGAAAGACCTCGATTTCGCCGCGCATTCCCTCTTGGCAGGGATCGCGAAGAGGGCTAATGAAGCCGCTCATCATTCATAGACCGTGACGCGTCGCGCCGCGGTCGAATGGGTTCGGCCCGAGCAACCGGGTCGAAACGGCCGGCAGGGCAGGGGGGCGACTCTCGGCCATGGCCGGCTATGTCCTGTCCGAGACTGCAGGTACGGGGGCGTCCGCCGCCGTCTAATCCGAAAGGGCCTGCACAGACGGGTAAGACCGTGTTTTCGGCGCAAGCCGGACCGGTTCGAACCTTTTGACCGGCTGCGGTGCGGATCCGTCCGTGCCGCGTTCGGGGACAGGAACGTCGGAAGCGTCGCGGGGGCTCTCGGGCCGTCGCGGCAAACTGCAACCGGCGGGACTCCCATGTCCCCGCCAACCGGAGAGAGCCCCGTGGATAAAGCGGCCAAACGTGAGCTCGTCGGCACGTTGAATTCGGTCTTCGCCGAAACCAACGTCGTCGTCGTCGCCCACTATGCCGGCCTCACGGTCGCCGACATGCAGAAGCTGCGCGCGCAGATGAAGCAGGCCGGCGCCACCGTCAAGGTCGCCAAGAACCGCCTCGCCAAGATCG
>JAIXTT010000014.1 GCA_027483795.1 Hyphomicrobiales bacterium | reverse complement strand
TTCCACCGCGACCTGGAGCAGCGGGTCGTCCTTGATCCCGAGCTCGCCCAGCACCTCATGCGTCGTCTTCTGCATGATCTTGGCGCGGGGATCATAGTTCTTGTAGACGCGATGGCCGAAGCCCATCAGGCGGAAGGGGTCGTTCTTGTCCTTCGCGCGGGCGACATATTCGGGGATCCGGTCGACCGTGCCGATCTCCTCGAGCATCTTCAGCGCCGCTTCATTGGCGCCGCCATGGGCCGGGCCCCAGAGGCAGGCGATGCCCGCCGCGATGCAGGCGAAGGGGTTCGCACCCGAGGAGCCCGCGAGGCGGACCGTGGAGGTCGACGCGTTCTGCTCGTGATCGGCATGCAGGATGAAGATCCGATCGAGCGCGCGGGCCATGATCGGGTTCGGCTTGTACTCCTCGCAGGGCACGGCGAAGCACATGCGCAGGAAGTTCGAGGGGTAGTCGAGCGAATTCTGCGGATACACGAAGGGCTGGCCGATCGAGTATTTGTAGGCCATGGCCGCCAGCGTCGGCATCTTCGCGATCATGCGCATCGAGGCGACCATGCGCTGATGCGGATCCGAAATGTCGGTCGAGTCGTGATAGAAGGCCGAGAGCGCGCCGACCGAGGCGACCATGACGGCCATCGGATGCGCGTCGCGCCGGAAGCCCTGGAAGAACCGCATCATCTGCTCGTGCACCATCGTGTGGCGCGTGACGCGGTAATCGAAGTCGGCCTTCTGCGCGGCCGTGGGCAGCTCGCCGTAGAGCAGGAGATAGCAGGTCTCGAGGAAGTCGCCGTTCTCGGCGAGCTGTTCGATCGGATAGCCCCGATAGAGCAGAACGCCCTCGTCGCCGTCGATATAGGTGATCTTGGACTCGCAACTCGCCGTAGACGTAAAGCCCGGGTCGTAGGTGAACATGCCCGTCTGGGCGTAAAGCTTGGCGATGTCGACGACGCTGGGACCGATGGACCCGCTCTTGACGGACATTTCGATTGTCTTGTCGTCGACGATGATGGATGCGCTCATGACGGGAATCCTCATGCGGAAGTTGTAGCCGGCCGAGCCCGCTCAGACGTCTTCCCGGAACCCGGAATGACCCGGTTTTCGGGGGGCCGTTCGGGTTGCGCCCGTCAGGCCCGAGCGACTTTCACGGTTCTCGCGGAAGCTCGGTCGTTGCTAGCCCAATTCCGGCAGGCGTTCAACCGCGCCTAAAGACGATCGGTTCCGCGTCAAGCGACCGCGCGTTCGGCCTGATCGGCCAGACGCGCGAGCGTCTCCTGCCGGCCCAGAACGGCCATGACGTCGAAAAGGCCCGGTGAGGTCGATCGGCCGGTCAAGGCCGCGCGCAGCGGCTGGGCCACCTGACCGAGCTTGACGCCGGCGGCCTCGGCCTCTTCGCGCACGGCTCCCTCCGTGGAGGCCGCGGTCCATTCGCTCAAGGCCTGAAGACGGGGCATGACGCCGGCGATCCGGCCGCGACCCGCCTCGTCGAGCAGCGAGGCCGCCTTTTGTTCCAGCTGCAGTGGACGCGTCGCATAGAGGTAGTAGGCGCCGTCGACGAGTTCGACGAGGGTCTTGGCGCGCTCCTTGAGCCCCGGCATGGCGGCAAGGAACTTGGCGCGGAGTTCGGGCGAGAGAGCGGTCGGCAGGCCCTTCTCCGCGCCGACGATCGGAAGCACGTCCTCGATCGCCTTCACCAACGTCCCGTCGTCGGAGGAGCGCATGTAATGGCCGTTGATGTGCTCGAGCTTCGCGAAGTCGAAGCGGGCCGGAGAACGGCCGATCGCGTCGAGGTCGAACAGCGCGATCATCTCGTCGGTGGAGAAGAATTCCTGATCGCCGTGGCTCCAGCCGAGACGGACGAGATAATTGCGGAGCGCCGACGGAAGATAGCCCATGGCCTGATAGGCCTCGACCCCCAGAGCCCCGTGACGCTTCGAAAGTTTCGCCCCGTCGGGACCGTGGATCAGCGGAATGTGCGACATCGACGGCACGTCCCAGCCGCAGGCCTGATAGATCTGCGTCTGACGGGCGGCATTGGTGAGATGGTCGTCGCCGCGGATGACGTGGGTGACGCCCATGTCGTGGTCGTCGACCACGACGGCGAGCATATAGGTCGGCGTGCCGTCCGAACGCAGCAGAACGAGATCGTCGAGATCCTTGTTCTGCCAGCTCACGCGGCCCTGAACGCGGTCCTCGACAACGGTCTCGCCTTCGAGCGGCGCCTTCAGGCGGATGACGGGCTTCACGCCCGCGGGCGCTTCGGACGCGGCACGGTCACGCCAGCGGCCGTCATAGCGCATCGGCTTGCCCTCGGCGCGGGCCGTCTCGCGCATGTCCGCGAGTTCTTCCTGCGAGGCATAGCAGTGATAGGCCTTGCCCTTGGCCAGCAGCATCTCCGCCACTTCGCGATGCCGGGAGGCGCGGGAGAACTGGAAGACGACATCGTCGTCCCAATCGACGCCGAGCCAGGTCAGGCCGTCGATGATCGCCTTGATCGCCGCATCGGTCGAACGCTCCCGGTCCGTATCCTCGATGCGCAGCAGCATCTTTCCGCCGAAGCGTTTGGCGTAGAGCCAATTGAAGAGCGCGGTCCGCGCGCCGCCGATATGCAGGTAGCCCGTCGGAGAGGGCGCGAAGCGCGTGATCACGGGAGCGGTCATCGAACCCTCTGAAACTTGAAGTTGCCGGACGCAGGACGCGCCACCCGGCGGTGCCGGCCGATCGCGGGGGCCTCATCTAGCATCGGATCCGTCCGAGGTTAAGGGCGGCATCATGCAGGACGGGGCAAAGGCTTCGATCGGAGGACGGGCCGGTTCGACCCGCATCCGCGCGATCCGGTTCGACCGGGACGCGGCGGTGCGCATGGTCGTCGACGGCCTCGCCGCGGAGGAGGACGGGCGGCGCCTCTTTCTTTGGATCGCGCCCTGCATGATCGCGGGCGTCCTGATCTATTTCGGAGCTTCCGAAGAGCCGGGTTACGCCATCGCCGCTTCCGCCTTCACGGCGGCTTGCTTCTTGGCCTTTCTCGCGCGGGGGCGTTCGCGCACCGTTCTTGCGCTCGGCGTCGCCGCGGCGGCCGTCGCGGCGGGATTCCTGTTCGCGGTCCATCGCGCCGCCTCGGTTGCGGCGCCCGTTCTTTCGGACACGCGGGCGGGACGCATCGAGGGAGTGATCGAGGAGCTCGATCCCCGCGGCAAGGGCGCGCGCCTTCTCGTGCGTCCCCTCGCGATTCAGGGCCTTCGTCCGGCGGATCTCCCGTTCAGGATCCGCGTGAGCACGACGTCGATGCCCGATCTCGCGGCGGGCGACCGTTTCGTCGCCGCCGGGCGCATTCAGCCGCCGCCCACGGCGGTGCGGCCCGGCGGATATGATTTCGCACGCGACGCCTATTTCCGCCGCATCGGCGCGGTCGGTTCCCTCGTCGGTCGGGTCGAAAGGCTGGATCCGGTTCCTCTTCCGCCCGCCATGCGCTTCTTCGCGGCGGTCGACCGTGCACGCAACGACCTGACCTTCCGGATCGCGGAGACGATCGGCGGGCAGAAGGGCGCCGTCGCCGCCGCTCTCGTGACGGGGAAACGCGGGCTGATCGACGACGAGACGAACGAAGCGCTGCGCGCGGCCGGGATCTATCACGTCGTTTCGATCTCGGGCCTGCATATGGCGATCGCGGCGGGTCTCGCCTTTTGGGCGCTGCGGATCGGATTCGCGCTCGCCGCAGGACCGTCCATGCGCTTTCCGGCGAAGAAATGGGCCGCCGCAGGCGCGATCGCCGCAGCCTTCGCCTACGGGATCTTCGCAGGCGCAGAAGTCGCGACGCAGCGCGCGATGTTGATGACGGCGATCTTCTTCGGAGCGGTGCTCATCGACCGCGACGTGATCTCGATGCGCAATCTCGCTCTTACGGCCATGGTGATCGTCGCGCTCCAGCCGGAGGCCATCCTGTCGCCCGGCTTCCAGATGTCCTTCGCCGCGGTCGCGGGGCTCGTCGCCGTCTATGAGCGGGTTCCCGGCGCGCCGGAAAGGCGACGGCTGTCGCAAGAGCCGGACGGGCCTCCGCCCGGCTTTTTGGCCCGCATCGGACGCACGGTCCGGAAGGCCGCCGTCGCATTGGCCGTCACCACGCTGGTCGCTCAGGCGGCCACGTCGCCTTACGCGCTCTTCCATTTCCACACCGCGCAGATCTACGGCCTGATCGGCAATGCGCTCGCTCTGCCGTTCGTCTCCTTCGTCGTCATGCCCGCACCTTTCTCGGCACGGTCCTGACGTCGCTCGGCTGGGACGGGCCGGTCTGGGCCGCGATGGGCTACGGGGTCGAGATCATGCTCGACGTCGCGAACATGGTCGCCGCTTGGCCCGATGCGGTGCGCGCGACGCCCGCTTTCGGCGTCGGTGCGCTGCTGACGATGACCGTGGGCTTGCTCGTCGTCGTGTGCTTCGTTTCGACGATCCGGTTCGCGGGCGTCCCCATCTTTCTCGCGGGAGCCGCACTCGCCGCAAATGCCGACGGCCCCGACGTCTTCGTCGACCGCGGCGGCAATGCGGTGGCCGTCCGGGGAGCGGACGGACGGCTCTCCGTCGCCGGGCGTTCGCTCAGCGCCTTCGGTCTCGAACAATGGTTGAGAGCCGACGGGGACATGCGCGACGTCGAGGACGCGACCTTGCGCAACGGCGTGCGATGCGACCGGAGCCGCTGCACCCTGCCGCTCTTCGACGGCCGAAAGGTGGTTCTGGTCTTCGATCCCGCCGTCTTCGCGACGGTCTGCCGACCCGACACGCTCATCGTCACGCCGCGAAGCGCCCTGCGGAGCTGCGCCGACGACGCGGCCGCACTCGCGGATCGGCCGCTTCTGGACAGGACGGGAGCCGTGGCCTTCCGCATCCGGCCGGGCACGCCCCCGATCATGATCCCCTCGCGGGAGCCGGGAACGATACGCCCTTGGACGGTCGGCCCGCGGCGGGAGCGGAGCGATCGGGACAGGGAGCCCGCGGCGCCCCGCGTCGAACCTCAGTAGCGCCGGAAGAGGCTGACGAGACGACCTTGGATCCGGACACGATCCGGACCCAGAACGCGCGTCTCATAGGCGGTGTTGGCCGCTTCCAGAGCGATCGAGGAGCCGCGCTTGCGCAGCCGTTTGAGCGTCGCCTCCTCGTCGTCGATCAGCGCGACGACGATGTCGCCCGTATCGGCATTGTCCTGACGGCGGATCACGACGGTGTCGCCGTCGTTGATGCCCGCATCGATCATCGAATCGCCGCGGACTTCGAGCGCGAAATGCTCGCCGGAGCCCAGCATGTCGGGCGGCAGGGCGATGGTGGAGCTGCGGCTCTGGATCGCGCTGATCGGCGTGCCCGCCGCGATGCGGCCCATCACCGGGATCGTCACGAAATCGGGGCGGGCCTCAGGCTCGGCGGTCGAGACCATGGGGCGCACGCGGCCGAGCGAACCTTCGATGACGTTCGGCGTGAACTTGCCGCGCGGGGCCGCGCCGGGCACGGCCTGTTCGGGCAGCTTCACGATCTCGATGGCGCGGGCGCGGTTCGGAAGCCTTCGAATGAAGCCGCGCTCCTCCAAGGCCGTGATCAGGCGGTGAATGCCGGATTTGGACCGCAGATCGAGCGCCTCCTTCATCTCGTCGAAGGAGGGGGGGACCCCGTCTTCCCGAAGACGGTCCTGAATGAACCGCAGAAGCTCGTACTGCTTGCGCGTCAGCATGCGCGTTTCCCGTTTCTCGGACCCCCGAGTCCCCGCGACTCGAAAAAACAAAAGGCGAACGAACGGTACATGTTCGTGATGTGTTCTTCAAGAGGCGCCGCTTCCGATCCGCATCGCGGAGGCCTATATCCGGACGAGACGGGGAGAATCCCATGCGCGCGTTTCGAGCCTTCGCATTCGTCCTGACTTTTGCCGGCGCGGCGCTTTCCACGTCCGCGCCGCCGCTCGCGCAGGGGATCGTGCCGACCTCGCCCGCCCAGACGCGGCTTACCTTCGCGCCCGTGGTGAAGCGCGTCGCGCCGGCGGTCGTCAATGTCTACGGACGCCGCGTCGAACGCGCGCCGCGCCACCCCTTCATGGACGATCCGATGCTCCGGCGCTTCTTCGGAGGCGATTTCGGTCTGCCGCAGGAGCGCGTGCAACGGTCCGCCGGCTCCGGCGTGATCGTCGATCCGGTCGGGCTCATCGTGACCAACCATCATGTGGTCGAGAACATGACGGAGGTGCGCGTCGCGCTGAACGACCGCCGGGAGTTCGACGCCGACGTCGTGCTGCGCGATCCGCGGACCGATCTCGCGATTCTGCGCATCAAAGGGCAGGGGCCCTTCACGGCGATCGAGATCGGCGACCCCGATACGCTGGAGGTCGGCGATTTCGTGATCGCGGTGGGCAATCCCTTCGGCGTCGGCCAGACCGTGACGCAGGGCATCGTCTCCGCGCTGGCCCGCACGCAGGTCGGCATCACCGACTATCAGTTCTTCATTCAGACGGATGCGGCCATCAATCCCGGCAATTCGGGCGGTGCGCTGGTCGACGTGTCGGGCCGGCTCGTCGGTATCAATACGGCGATCTTCTCGCAATCGGGCGGGAGCCACGGCATCGGCTTCGCCATTCCGAGCACGATGGTCCGCGTGGTGCTCGCCTCGGCCAAGGGCGGCAGTGCGGTGGTGCGCCGGCCATGGTTCGGCGCGCGGCTTCAGGCGGTCTCGCCGGAACTCGTCGAGAGCCTCGGTCTCGAAAGACCGTCGGGTGCGGCCGTGACGGCGGTCGCCGAGCGGAGCCCGGCGGCTCGGGCGGGCCTGCGGGCAGGCGACGTGATCGTCGCCGTCGACGGACAGCCCGTCGAATCGCCCGAGGCCTTCGGTTTCCGGCTCGGGACCAAGGCCGTCGGCGGCAAGGCGGAACTGACCTATCGCCGCAACGGACGCGAGGCGACCGTTGCGCTCGACCTCGTGCCGCCGCCCGAGACGCGGCCCCGCGATCCGGTGACGCTGCGCGGCCGCTGGCCGCTGGCGGGGGTTACCGCCGCCAATCTCTCGCCCGCTCTCGCCGACGAACTCTCGCTCGAGATCAACACGGAAGGCGTGGTCGTGACGCAGGTCGCGGAGCGCTCTCCCGCGGCCGAACTCGGGCTCCAGAAGGGCGACGTGGTCCTGATGGTGGACGGCGAGCGCGTGAATTCCTCGCGCGATCTCGAACGTCTCGCGAAATCGCGGAACTATTACTGGAAGCTCGTGATCTCGCGCGGCGGGCAACCGATCACGACGATGGTGGGCGGCTGATCATGGCGAATCTGTTCTCGGCGGCCGGCTTGGAGAAGGACGCGCCGCGGCCTCTCGCCGATCGCCTTCGGCCCGCGAAACCGTCGGATGTGGTGGGGCAGGATCATCTGCTGGGCCCCGACGGCGCGCTGACGCGTCTCATCGCGACGGGATCGCTCGGCTCGCTGATCTTCTGGGGTCCGCCCGGTACGGGAAAGACGACGGTGGCCCGCCTGCTTGCGGGCGAGACGAACCTGCATTTCGAGGCGATCTCGGCGATCTTCTCGGGCGTCGCGGACCTCAAGAAGGTCTTCGAGGCGGCGCGTTCAAGGCGCGGGACGGGTTCGGGCACGCTGCTCTTCGTCGACGAGATCCATCGCTTCAACCGCGCGCAGCAGGACGCCTTTCTCCCCGTGATGGAGGACGGCACGATCACGCTCGTCGGCGCGACCACGGAGAATCCGTCCTTCGAGCTCAATGCCGCGCTGCTCTCCCGCGCGCGCGTCCTGACCTTCCGTTCGCTCGACGAGAACGACGTGCTGAACCTGTTCGACCGCGCGGAAGCTGCGGAAGGCCGCGCGCTCCCGCTCGATGCCGATGCACGCCTCGCCCTTGCGCTGATGGCCGACGGCGACGGCCGCGCCGCGCTGACGCTCGCCGAGGAGATCTGGCGCTCGGCGCGGGCGGGAGAAGTGTTCACGACCGAGGCGCTGGCCGACATCGTCCAGAGGCGTGCCCCGATCTACGACAAGAGCGAGGACGGGCATTACAATCTGATCTCGGCGCTGCACAAATCGATCCGCGGCTCCGATCCCGACGCGGCGCTCTATTGGCTCGCACGCATGATCGACGCGGGCGAGAACCCGCTGTTCCTCGCGCGCCGACTGGTGCGGATGGCGGTGGAGGATATCGGGCTCGCCGATCCGCAGGCGCTCGTCGTCGCGAATGCGGCGAAGGATGCCTATGATTTCCTCGGCAGTCCGGAAGGCGAATTGGCGCTGGCGCAGGCCGCGGTGCATCTCGCGACCGCGCCCAAATCGAACGCCGTCTATAAGGCTTGGAAGGCCGCCCTCCGCACCGCGAAGGAGGGCGGATCGCTCGTGCCGCCCAAGACCATCCTCAACGCACCGACGAAGCTGATGAAGGACGAGGGCTACGGCGCCGATTATCGCTATGATCACGACGAGCCGGACGCCTTTTCGGGCCAGAACTATTTCCCCGACGCGCTCGGAAGGCGGCGCTTCTACGACCCCGTGGAGCGCGGCTTCGAACGCGAGATCCGGAAGCGGCTCGAATGGTGGGCGAAGCTCCGCGCCGAGCGGGGGGAAGGATGAGTCCGAGCGTGCGGCTCGACCTCGGCCCCGCGAAATGGTAACGGCTCCGGCTCTCGGAGTGTGCGGGTCGTCATGCAGGCCGTTCTGATCGTCTTCTTCGGCGGCGGGCTCGGTGCGGTGTTGCGCCATCTCGTGAACGTCGGCTGCGCGCGCGCCTGCGGAACATCCTTTCCGTGGGGAACGATGACGGTGAACGTCTTCGGTTCCTTCGTGATGGGACTTCTCGCCGCTTGGCTGTTCCTGAAGGCGGGAGAGGACCGGACGGAACCGTTGCGGCTGTTCCTCGCAACCGGAATTCTCGGCGGGTTCACGACCTTCTCCGCCTATTCGCTCGACGCCGTGCTTCTCTGGGAGCGCGGAGCCGTCGCGGCCGCGGCCCTTTATGCGACGGGCTCGGTCATTCTTTCCGTCTCGGCTCTGATCGCAGGGCTCGCCGTCGTGAGGGCGCTGACATGAGAAGTCCCGGCAAGGGCGGTTCGAAAGGTGCGGGCCGCAGCGGCGGAGCCGGACGCGGAGGTCCGACGTCGCACGGTCGTGCGGGACGCGCCAAGCCCGGCACGGGCCGCTTCTCCGGCCCCGACGCCGTCGCCAAGCCGCGCGCGAAATCCCGCTTCGTCGAGGCGGAGGGGCGGCGTCCTTCCGTGCCCGCGCGCCGGCCGGCCTCCGGCCCGGCGGCGATGCGCGAGCCCGAGCGCGCTCCGGAGAAGGCCGCTCCGAAGCGGCCGTCGGCCGAGGCTGTCGCCGCGAGCGTCGCGGTGCAGACCGTCACGGTGACGCCCGACGAGACCGGGATGCGCGTCGACCGTTTCCTCGAAGCCCGTTTCCCGGGCCTGTCCTTCAGCCATATCCAACGCATCGTCCGGAAGGGCGAGTTGCGGGTGAACGGCAAGCGCGTCGAGACCAAGGACAGGCTGGAGTCGGGGCAGGCGGTGCGGATTCCGCCGCTCAATTTCGACGCGCCGAAACCCTCGACCCGCGCGCCGAAGCAGGACGAGGAGACCCGCGCCTTCTTCAAGTCGATCACCCTCTATGAGGACGACGACATGATGGTGCTCGACAAGCCGATGGGCCTCGCGGTCCAAGGCGGTTCGGGCATGAGGCGGCATGTCGACGGGCTGCTCGACGCGCTGACGGACCGGCAGGGGCAGAAGCCGCGGCTCGTGCACCGGCTCGACAAGGACACGTCCGGCTGTCTCGTGATCGCCAAGACGCGCTTTGCGGCCTCCGCGCTCGCCAAGAGCTTCCGGTCGCGCGACACGCGCAAGATCTACTGGGCGCTCGTCGCGGGCGTGCCCCGCGTCAAGCAGGGCCGCGTCTCGACCTATCTCGCCAAGGGCGAGGACGAGGAGGGCGACGCCAAGATGCAGGTCGCCCGGCACGGCGACGAGGGCGCGAGCCATGCGGTGACCTATTACGCGGTGGTGGAGACGGCGGCGCAGAAGCTCGCCTGGCTCTCGCTGAAACCCGTGACCGGGCGCACCCATCAGCTGCGCGCGCACACGGCGCATATCGGTCATCCGATCGTGGGCGATCCGAAATATTTCGACATCGAAAACTGGGAACTGCCCGGCGGCATCCAGAACCGGCTGCATCTTCTCGCGCGACGGATCGTCGTGCCGCATCCGCGGACCGGAAAGCCCGTCGACGTGACGGCCCCTTTGCCGCCGCACATGCAGCAGAGCTGGAACCTGCTCGGCTTCGAGACGGCGCCCTATGACCCGATCGAAGACGCGCCGGAGGAGTGAGCCGGTGCTGGTGATCTTCGACGTCGACGGGACGCTGATCGACAGCAGGCGGCTGATCCACGCGGCACAGGTCGCGACCTTCGAGGCGCACGGCATGGTCCCGCCTTCGGAGGCCGCGGTGCTGTCGCTCGTCGGGATCTCGCTGGGTCCGACCTTCGAACGACTGGTCGGCAAGGACGGACCCGTCGAGGCGATGGTCGAGACCTACAAGACCGTCTTCAACGGGCTTCTGGCCGGACCGGACGGTCGCGAGCCGCTCTTTCCCGGCGTGCAGGACGTGCTTCCCAGGCTTGCGTCGCGCCGTGATCTCCTCCTCGGCATCGCTTCCGGCAAATCCCGGAGGGGAATCGATCGGGTGACGGCGGAGCACGGTTGGGATTCGCTGTTCGCCACCATCCAGACGGCGGACGGGCACCCGTCGAAGCCTCATCCCTCCATGCTGCTCGCGGCGATGGAGGAAGTCGGGGCGACGCCCGGCGAAACGCTGTTCATCGGCGACACGACCTACGATGTCGAAATGGCCTCGGCGGCGGGCGTCCGCCCGATCGGCGTGGCATGGGGCTATCACCCCGTCGCCGATCTGATCGCGGCCGGGGCGGAATGCATCCTCCATCGCATCGAGGATCTCGAGGCGCTGCTGCCGGCGGCGAGCGCCGCCCCGCTCGCGCTTTCGGCCTGACTTCGAAGGAAGCCCGCCATGCGCGACGACTTCTCCAAGGATCTTCTCCCTTCGGCGGGCGAGCCCGTCGATCCGGTCGCACTCGCGCGCCGCGACCAACAGAAGTCGTTTCCCCGACGCTTCTGGAAGGAGGTGACGGTCGAGGAACGCGACGGCGCCTTTCTGGTGCTGCTCGACGGCCGTCCGGTACGGACCCCCGCCAAGAACGCCGCGGCGCTGCCGACGCGCGAGGCCGCGCAAATGGTCGCGCAGGAATGGCGGTCTCTCGGCGACGTGGTCGACCCTGCGGGCATGCCTTTCACGCGGATCGTGAACTCCGCGATCGACGGCGTGGCGCGCGAGATGGAGGCGGTCGCCGCCGACTGCGTGAAATATGCGGGTTCGGACCTTCTCTGCTATCGCGCGGGGGATCCGGTGCGGCTCGTCGCGCGACAGAACGAAACCTGGAACCCGGTGCTCGATTGGATGCACGAGCGGTTCGGCGCGCGCTTCGTGCTCGCGGAAGGCGTGATGTTCTGCGCGCAGCCGGAACCGACGCTGGACGCGGTCCGCGACGAGGTCGCCGCCGTCGATGGCCCTCTCGCGCTGGCGGCGCTCCATGTCATGACGACGCTGACGGGGTCGGTGGTGCTCGCTCTTGCAGTCGCGCATGGCCGCGCCGCCCCCGCCGAGGCTTGGGCGGCCGCGCATCTCGACGAGGATTTCCAGATGGAAGTCTGGGGCGAGGACGAGGAGGCGCTGCAGCGCCGCGCCGCCCGGCATCGGGATTTCGAGGCGGCGGCGGCGCTTCATCGGGCGGTGCGGGGCGGTTGACCGCCCCGGCTCAGTTCAGCGGATCCTCTCCGCGCTCGCGGGCCGCGAGATAGTCCTCGGTGGTCCGGACCTGCGGACGAGCGTTCGCCGCATAGGGATCGAAGCCCTCGTTCACGACGCTTTCCACGCGACAGGTGTCGCACATCAGGATGAGATCGGCGCGATTGCCGTTCGCGCCCGAGAACATCCAATGCTTGCCTTCGAGCTTCGCGCGGATCTTGTCGATCGTGCTTTTCACGCCGAAAGGCTTCGCGCAGCGGATGCAATGAGCGGGCTCTTCCGTCTTCACGAGGCGGCGCGGCTCTTCCCAGGCCTTGAAGTCCACCCGCGGCGCCAGCGTGATGACCTTTTCGGGGCAGGTGTTCGCGCAGAGCCCGCACTGCACGCAGAGGCTTTCGGTGAAATGCAGGGCGGGCCGTTCCGGATCGTCGGTAAGCGCGGCCGCCGGGCAGGCCGACACGCAGGACAGACAGAGCGTGCAGCCCGCCACGTCGATCTCGACGCCGCCGAAAGGAGAGCCCTTGGCGAGCGGAATCACGTCGACGGCGGCGGGCGCCGCGCGGTGCATTTCGCGGAAGGCGAGTTCGAGCACGCCGCGCTTCTTGCCCTGGGGCATGAAGGAGGCGGGCGCGGGCGAGGGCGTTCCGCGCGGAGCGGCGTCGAGGAGATCGCGCAGAGCATCCGGATCGTCGGTCGCGACGATGCCGGCGACGCCCGTTCCGTAGCTCAGCCCCGAGAGGATGTCCGTCATCAGCGCGAAGGTCGCTTCGAGGCCCGAGACGTCGTGCTTCGGCTTGGCCTTGGTGAGCGCGCCGAGGCCGACCGCGCCATAGGCGAAGGCGGCTGCGATCACTTCGGGACCGACTTGGGTGACTTCGTTGACCTTCAGCGGCAGCACGTCGGGCGGAAGACCGCGCCCGAAACGCGCCAGTGCCTCGATCAGCGCGTCGCCGTGATCGCCGTCATGCAGCAGCACATAGGGGTTCGCCCCGCCGGCCTCGCGATAGGCGATCAGCATCGCGCGCAGCCGCCGCATCACCGCATCCGCCGGGGGCAAGGAGTAGGCGACCGCCCCCGTGGGGCAGGCGGCCGCACAGGCTCCGCATCCTGCACAGATGTGTGGATCGATCGCGACATGGTCGCCCGCGGGCGTGATCGCTCCGGTGGGGCAGAGATCGAGGCATCGCGTGCATCCCGTCCGCTTGGAGCGTGAATGGGCGCAGAGGCTCTCGGTGAAGGCGACGTATTGCGGCTTGTCGAATTCGCCCGTGAGATGGGACGCCTCGAAGATCAGCGCCTCGATCTGCGCCCGGTCGCGCGGATCGGCGCGGAGATAACCGGAGCGGAGATCATGGGCGGGGAAGAGCGGCGTGCCGCCCGTCAGATCGATCACGATGTCGCAGGTCGAGGTCGCGTCGTTCCGTGAAGGCCCGAAGGTCAGTGCGCCGCGGGAGGACGGGGAGGGCAGGGCGTAGTCGTCGATGGAAAGCGCGAAGGCGCCGAGATGGCCGGCGGCGTTCCGCACGGTCCCCTTCACGACCGGAAACTCGTTGATGCGCGGCGGTGCGACCTCGCCCGGGCGCGAGAGCATGACGGTGACGTCGAGATGGTCGGCGAGGCGGCGGCCGACTTCGATCGCCGTTTCGTCGCGTCCGTAGACGAGCGCGACGCCTTTGCTTTCCATCGATACGAAGGGGACGGCAGGCATGGGGACGGCCGCGGCGGCGACGAGGGCGGCGGTCTTCGGCCCGGCTTCGCGGGCGCGGTCCGACCAGCCTGCGGTCTCGCGAAGATTGACGAAGGTCAGGTCGTCGATCCGCCCGACATCCTCGGCGATCTCCCGGAAGAGCGCCTCTTCCTGCGTGCACCCGACCACGACCGGCGCGCCCGTTTCGAGCGCGAGCTTGAATGAGCCCGCCTGTGCACGGCACAAAACGTCCGCGGTCTTGACGCTTCCGCGGCAGGCTTTCGCAACGGCCTCGCCGTGCAGGGGCATCGTCTCCTCGCAGGAGCAGACGAAGATGACGGGGTCGTTTCCGCCGGGCGATCGGTTCATGCCGCCGTGTCCTTCTCTTCTTCTTGCGACGTCGCGACCTGTAGCCGCGGCGGTCGGGACATATATATGGGACCCAGTGCCGACGTTTCGATACGGACGGCTTCGATGCCGAAAAAGAGACCGATGAACGCCACGACCGCCTTACGAGTTCAGGAACTCTCGCTCCCGCCCCTCTATTCGCTCGTCTCTCTGAGGGAAAGAGGGGACGCCCACGCGCATGCATGTTCGATCGCCGCGGAAGCGGGCGCCGGCACGCTGGTGCGGGTCCAGAGATCCGACATGGCCGAATTCGCCGTCGTTCTCGAACCTTCCGAGCCGCTCGCTACGGCGCGCAAGGCCTTCATCTGCGGGATGGCCGCCGTCGCCGACGCGCTTGCGACCCATGCGCCGCCCGAGAAGCCCGTCACCTTCGATTGGCCGGGCGGCATCCGTTGCGACGGAGCGCGGATCGGCGGCGGACGGCTGGCCTGGCCCGAGGGCTGCGGCGAGAAGGAGGAGCCCGGCTGGCTCGTCTTCTCCGCCATGGTCACCCTGTCGCGCAACTTCCCCGAGCCGGGTTTCTACCCGAACTCCACTTCGCTGGAGGAAGAAGGGTTCGAGGACGTCGATGCGGACATGATCATCGAAAGCTTCAGCCGGCATCTGATGGTCCATTTCGACGCATGGACGGGGAAGGGCTTTCGGAGCGTCGCGGAGGCCTATTTCGAAAGGCTCGTCCGTGATCGCCCCTCCGAACGCCGCAGCTTCGATCCCGAGGGCAATCTGCTCGTGAAGGCCAATGCGACGGGGAAGGTGGACAAGCGGCCGCTCGTGCCCGGCCTCGTCGCCGCCGAGTGGTTCGATTCCGCCACCGGAGCGCCGAAGCTGTGAAATTGTTGCGCACCATCCGGCTCGATCCTTCGGACACTTTCGTCTTCGACACGGCGGCCGAGCCCGGCGAATGGGCCGTGACGGGCTCCTTCCTGTTCATGGACGAAGATCCCGCGGATCTGGTCGGCAAGCGCAGGGCCGCGTTCCGGGCCGGTTTCGCGGGCGTGCGCTCGCTCGGCTTCTCGACCTTGACGGTGGTCACGCCGGTGCGGCCCGAAGAGCGCGAGGAAGCCGTGGAGCAATTGGCCGCGAGCCTCGTGGAGCGGCTCGGGGCGCCCTCGATGGACGCGGCGAGGTCGGCGGCCGCGGAAGAGATCGACTTCATCGCCGGACTGGCCGAACACCCCGAGGGTACGTTGGTCGCCATGCATCGTGCGGTCGAGGACGGCGAGGTCCGCGAGCAGTTCCGCATCCTCGTAGAGCGCGAGCGGAACGTCGGAGGCGAGGGTCTCCATTCCCATTCGCGGGCCTTTTTGATCGTCGAGGAAGAAGGGGACGACGAGCCGATGGAGCACGTCGATCTGATCGGAATGACGCAGGGGGGACGATCGTGAAGGAGTTCTGGGTTTCGAGCGGTCATCATCTGACGCGTCGAACCGAAGGCGGCGGGCTCGAGGTGACGGACGAATTGATCCTCGCCTATCTCGCGAGGCCGGAGGTTCTGCCGCCGCCTGAGGCCTGCGCGGCCGAGCGGGCGCTGCATTCCTCGCTGATGGCCTCCCCGCGGCGGGCGGTGAGCGGGATGGAGATCGACGGCATCGCGGATGCCGACGCGCGCGAGAACTGGCGTTTCCTGCTCGGTTTCAGGGACCGTTTGGTGTCGCATCCGACGGTCGAGGCGGCTTATGTCGATTTCGCCCGGAAGGGAGCCAAGGAGACGCCGCCGATCTTCCTTTCCCATCTCTCCCATCTCGTGCTGCGCAACGTTCTGGACGGTTGCGAAGACACGTTGGTGCTGCGGGCGGGCGAGTTGTTCTTCCGTGCTCAGCGCGCGTCGGTCCATGAAGACCGCCTGCTGCTTGCGGATTCGGAGATCGTCGAGGAATTGGAAGCCGACAAGCACGCATCGCCTCTGACCGCGATGATGGGGCACGACCGGATCACGGAGCTCGACGTCCTCACCGCCGAGAATGCCTATGACTATTGGAGCCGGTCGGACGCCTTCACCATGGTGCTCGACTTTTCGGCGACGGCGTCCCGCGAAGCGCTTGCGACGGTGATCGGACGCTGGGTCGAACATCTCCTCGGCCTGAAGGTGACGGTCGCTCCCGTGCCCGAGATCAAGGACAAGGATTGGCGCTGGTTCGTCGGCCTCGATGCCGAGGGAACCAAGATCGGCAATGCGCTCTGGAAGGGCGAGCGGCTGCCCAAGGAAGTCGCCGAACGCGCCGTTGCTTTCTTCCGGCTCGAATTCGAGACCGACGCCCCGATCCTCGACCGCGTGAAGGGCGCCCCCGTCTATCTGCTGCTCGGCATGACGGAGGACCGCGCGATCCGCCTGAAGCCGCAAAACCTCGTCGCGGGCCTGCCGCTTCTCTCCGGAGCGGCGTCATGACAGCGGCGGTTCCGGACAGGATCGAAGTCGGGGTTCTCGTCACGCGTCGCCGTTCCGCGAGCGAATGGGGCGGCGACGTCTGGAGGCCGGAAGCGGTGCTGATCGAACCGCCTCCGCTGCCCGCCTGGACGAAGCTGCGTGAAGCCGAAGGCGTGGAACTGCATTTCGCAGGGCTTGCGGAACTCGTCCTTTTCCCCGGCGAGACGGGGCACTATCGCGACAACTTCACGTCCGACCGCCCGAGCCTCTGGGTCGCATTTCGTCCGTCCATGGACGGACGCGGCGAGGTCGTCGGGGTCACGGCAGACCCCTATGAGGGCGAGGCGATGGCGGATTCGATCGGCGACGCGGTCGAGCCCGTCCCGATGCCCGCCGCGATCAAGGAATGGATCGAAGCCTTCTTCGCCGCGAACCATGTCGAACGCGAGTTCTTCAAGCGTCGGCGGGACAAGGCGAACCCGGAAGCCTTCGGTCGCAAAGGCCCGTCCGATCGGCGCGGAGGCGATCGATGAGCGAGGGGGAGGGCGGTTTCCTCGGCCGTTGGTCGCGGCGGAAGCTCGATGCGCGCAACGAGGCCGAGAAGAGTGCCGCCGAGGCTGCGCATCCTGAAACGCCCGTTCTCGCGTCGCCTGTTTCGGGCGCCGTGCCTGCGGCGGCCTTTTCGACGGAGACCGAGACGGGTCCCGAGAAGGGGAACGAGGTCGAGACGAACGCGGCCGAAGAGACATTCGATCCTGCTAAGCTTGCGAGGCCTCTTCCGACTCTCGACGAGATCGTGCCGGGAATGGACATGACGCCCTTCTTCCAGAGCGGCGTTCCGGAGGCGATCCGGAACGCGGCGCTGCGCAAGCTCTGGATCACCGACCCCGCCATCCGCGATTTCGAAAATCCCGCGCGTGAATACGCCTATGATTGGAACGTGCCGGGCGGCGTTCCCGGATCGGGCGAACTGATCGGGGACCATCACGCGAAGGACTTGCTCCGCAGCCTCATGGGGGATCCCGATCCGGAGAAAGAGGATACGCCGGACGAAATGACGCAGCCGCAGGTGGTGGACGTCACGGAGCCGGATGCTGCGGTTGCGAAAAGCGTCGTCGTGCAGGAGCCCGCCGAGGAGGCGGAAGTCTTTTCCGGCAACGGTTCCGAGCATGTTGCGACTGCGAAGGAGGAGCGCTCCGAAGACGTTCCGGCAGCCGAGGCGGGGGGCGGACGTCGGCGGCACGGAGGGGCCTTGCCCGGCTGACGGGAGAAAGCGGGACTTTCCCGCGCCATAGCATTGGCCTATGACACTGATGTTGGAATCATTCCGAAGCGGCGCACGCGTTCAACGATGCGCCCGGGAAGCGCCGGCGGGGGAAGTCGCGTGAGGGAACAGGGTCTCGAAGAGGCCATTCGTGCAGCCGGGGGCGTGGGCGCCCTTGCGCGTGCTTTGGGTCTCTCGCAACCGTCCGTTTCCAATTGGCGGCGTGTGCCGTCCGAGCGCGTGGTGGCCGTCGAGGCCGCGACGGGCGTTTCCCGTCACGCTCTCCGGCCCGATCTCTACCGCTCGGAGTTCCAGAGCTTGAACGACGACGTGCCGATGGACGACATCGATCGCGCCCGCGCCGATCTGTACGATCTTCTCGCCGCTCTGCTCGGCCGCTCGCCCGATGAGGCGTTGCTGGAGCGTGTCGCCGGGCTGAAGGGCGAAACGACGGAACTGGGCATCGCGATGATGGCCCTGGCCGATCTGGCGGAGCGGCTCGAGTCGCGCGTCGTCTCGCGCGAGTATTTCAACCTCTTCATCGGCGTCGGGCGCGGCGAATTGCTGCCTTACGGCTCCTTTTATCTGACGGGTTTCCTGCACGAGCGGCCGCTCGCCGCCGTGCGGGACGACCTGCAGCGCCTCGGTATCGAGCGGTCGGAAGACGTTCGCGAGCCCGAGGATCACGTCGGCATCCTGTGCGAGATCATGGCGGGCCTGATCCGCGGTCAACTCGGCGATGCGGGCGAGCAGCAGGCCTTCTTCGAAAAGCACCTGAAGCCTTGGACGGCGCGTTTCTTCGCCGATCTCGAGGCCGCTTCGGGGGCGGAGTTCTATCGTCCGGTCGGTTCGATCGGGCGTCTGTTCATGGAGATCGAGGCCGAGGCTTTCACCCTGCCCATGTGAGCGGGGGCGAGCCGAGGTCCGAGCAAGAGGGGAAGAAGATGGAAAAGAACGGAAAACCGGCGGATCCGTCCCGTCGGAAGTTCTTCGGGGTTCTGGGCGGCGCCTCGACCGCCGCGCTCGCCGCGCCTCTGGCGGTCGGCGAAGCGGAGGCGAAGGAGTCGCAGAACGATCAGCGCAAGGCGCGCTATCGGGAAACCGACCACGTGAAGACGTTCTATCGGACCAACCGGTACTGAGGGGAACAATCATGCTCATCAAGCGCAAGAGCGGCGAAGCCGGCCGCGCGAAGCTGCAGGCCCTTACGTCCGGCCTCACTTCCGGCGTCCTCGACCGCCGTACCTTCCTGAAGCGTTCGGGCCTCGTCGCCGCGGGCGCCGTCGCCGTCGGATCCATCCAGCTCGGAGCCGTCCGCAAGGCCGAGGCGGGCCCGACCAACCTCTCCGCGCCGATCCAGCTCCGCAAGAACATCTGCACCCACTGCTCGGTGGGCTGCACGGTCGTTGCGGAAGTCCAGAACGGCGTGTGGGTCGGTCAGGAGCCCGGTTGGGACAGCCCGATCAACCGCGGAACGCACTGCGCCAAGGGCGCGTCGGTCCGTGAGCTCGTCCATGGCGATCGCCGCATCAAATATCCGATGAAGCTCGTCAACGGCGAGTGGCAGCGCATCACTTGGGATCAGGCGATCAACGAGATCGGCGACAAGCTCGGGGCCGTTCGTGCCAAGTCCGGCGCCTACTCGGTCTTCTGGCTCGGCTCGGCGAAGTTCTCGAACGAGGGCGCCTATCTCTACCGCAAGTTGGCGGCCTTCTGGGGCACCAACTCGGTCGACCATCAGGCCCGCATCTGCCACTCCACCACGGTGGCGGGCGTCGCGAACACCTGGGGCTACGGCGCGCAGACGAATTCCTACAACGACATCCGGAATTCGAAGACGATCATCATCATGGGCGGCAACCCCGCCGAAGCCCATCCGGTCTCGCTGCAGCACGTTCTGACGGGCAAGGAGATCAACCGGGCCAATCTGTTCGTGATCGATCCGCGCTTCACCCGCACGGCCGCGCATTCGACCGAATATGTCCGCATCCGTCCCGGCACCGACATTCCGGTGATGTGGGGCATGCTGCACCACATCTTCAAGAACGGTTGGGAAGACAAGGACTTCCTCGCCAAGCGCGTCTTCGGCATGGACGAAGTGCGCAAGGAAGTCGAGAAGTGGACCCCCGAAGAGGTCGAGCGCGTCTCCGGCGTGCCGGGCGAGCAGTTGAAGCGCGTGGCGGAGACCTTCGCCAAGCAGAAGCCGTCCACGCTGATCTGGTGCATGGGCGCCACGCAGAAGACCGTCGGCACGGCGAACGTGCGCGCCTACTGCAACCTGCTCCTCGCCACGGGCAATGTCGGCTCGGCGGGCACGGGCGCGAACATCTTCCGCGGTCACTGCAACGTGCAGGGCGCGACCGACCTCGGCCTCGACGTCACCACGCTGCCGCTCTATTACGGCCTCGTGGAAGGCGGCTGGCGCCATTGGTCGCGCGTTTGGGAAGTCGAGTACGACTGGCTCCAGGCGCGGTTCGACGAAGTTCCGGCGAAGGCGGGCCGCAACGCCCGCACCCGCAAGCAGAACATGGAAACGCCCGGCATCCCGACCACGCGCTGGTTCGATGCGGCGCTCATGCCTGCGGACGACGTCGATCAGCGGGACAACATCAAGGCCATGATGGTCTTCGGCCACGGCGGCAACACCGTGACCCGCATGCCGGACGTCGCCAAGGGTCTCGAAAAGCTCGACCTGCTGGTGATCGCCGACCCGCATCCGACCACGTTCGCCATCCACGGCAACCGGAAGAACGACACCTATCTTCTTCCGATCTGCACGCAGTTCGAATGCTCGGGCTCCCGCACGGCGTCGAACCGCTCGGTTCAGTGGGGCGAGAAGGTCGTGGAGCCGATCTTCGAGTCGAAGGACGACTACGAGGTCCTCTACCGGCTCGCGGAAAAGCTCGGCTTCGCCGATCGGATGTTCAAGAACATCAAGGTCGAGGGCAAGCGTCCGGTTCCGGAAGACGTGCTCCGCGAGATCAATCGCGGCGGTTGGTCGACGGGCTATTGCGGCCAGTCGCCCGAGCGTCTGAAGTCGCACATGGCGCGCCAGGGCGATTTCGATCTCGTCACGCTTCGCGCCAAGGACGGCCCGAACTCCGGCGACTATTACGGACTGCCTTGGCCGTGCTGGGGCAAGCCGGAGGTCAAGCATCCGGGCACCCACATCCTCTACAACACCAACCTCAACGTCCGTGACGGCGGCGGCACCTTCCGCCCGCGTTTCGGTCTCGAGCATCAGGGCAAGACGCTTCTGGCGGAAGGCAGCTTCTCGCTCGGCTCCGAGCTCACCGACGGCTATCCGGAGTTCACCTTCGGCATCTTCAAGCGCCTCGGCTGGGATTCTCTGCTGACCGAGCAGGAGCTCGCCACGATCCAGCGCATCGGCGGCAACAACGTCGATGCGGTGAGCTGGGCGAACGACCTTTCGGGCGGCATCCAGCGCGTCTGCCTCGAGAAGGGCGTGGTGCCGTACGGCAACGGAAAGGCCCGTTCGCTGGCTTGGAACCTGCCCGATCCGGTTCCGGTCCATCGCGAGCCGATCTACTCGCCGCGCCCGGATCTCGTCGCGAAGTATCCGACTCTGCCGGATGCGCGTCAGTTCCGTCTGCCGAACGCGGGCGCCTCGGTCCAGAAGGCCGGCATCGAGCGGAACATTCCGCGCGACTTCCCGATCGTTCTCACCTCCGGCCGTCTGGTCGAATATGAGGGCGGCGGTGAAGAAACCCGGTCGAACAAGTGGCTTGCTGAACTGCAGCAGGACATGTTCGTCGAGATCAATCCCGCCGACGCGTCCGCTCAGGGCATCGTCGACGGCGGTTGGGTCTGGGTCGAAGGGCCGGACTACAAGGCCAAGGCCAAGGTCAAGGCGCTCGTCACCGAGCGCGTGGCCAAGGGCGTAGCCTTCATGCCGTTCCACTTCGGCGGCTGGTTCCAGGGCGTCGACGAGCGGAAGAAGTATCCGAAGGGTACCGATCCGATCGTGCTCGGCGAACCCGTCAACGGCGTCACGACCTATGGATATGACCCGGTCACCGGCATGCAGGAGACGAAAGTCACCCTGTGCCGCATCGTCAAGGCCGCGTGAGGGGGGAGGCAAAAATGGCTCGAATGAAGTTCCTTTGCGACGCCGACCGTTGCATCGAATGCAATGCCTGCGTCACCGCCTGCAAGAACGAGCATGAGGTGCCGTGGGGCATCAACCGCCGTCGCGTCGTCACGATCAATGACGGCAAGCCCGGCGAACGCTCGGTCTCCATGGCCTGCATGCACTGCACGGACGCGCCCTGCGCGGCCGTGTGCCCGGTCGACTGCTTCTATACGACCGCCGACGCCGTCGTCCTGCACAGCAAGGATCTCTGCATCGGCTGCGGTTACTGCTTCTACGCGTGCCCCTTCGGCGCGCCGCAGTATCCGAAGGTCGGCAATTTCGGTTCGCGCGGAAAGATGGACAAGTGCACCTACTGCGCGGGTGGCCCCGAGGCCGACAATTCTTCGGCCGAATACGCGAAATACGGTGCGAACCGTCTCGCCGAAGGGAAGCTGCCGATCTGCGCCGAAATGTGCTCCACCAAGGCGCTCCTCGCCGGCGACGGCGCGATGATCGCCACGATCTACAAGGAGCGCGTTCTCAAGCGGGGCTACGGCTCGGGCGCTTGGGGCTGGAAGGTGGCCTACAAGGAAACGATCACGGTCTGATCGTCGCGCAACGACAAGGAGGCTTCTTCATGAAGCTCGTTTCTCTCTTCCCGCTGCGCGCCGCCTTCTTCGGACTGTTCGGCGCGATCCTCCTCGCGGTCTCCGCCCCGGCTCCGGCCGCGGCGCAGATCGTGAACCCCACGGCGCAAGCCGTGCAGGAGGACAAGCTCCTGCGTCAGCTGCATCATCTCGAGGGTCGTATCTCGATCCCCGACCAGAAGGCGTCGGTGCTGATCCAGCCCGCGGGTCGCGAATGGCGTGAGTTCCACAACACCACGGTGTTCTGGACGGGCGCGATCTCGATCCTGGGCATCCTCGCGGCACTTCTCGTGTTCTATGCCGTGCGCGGCAGGATCGCGATCGACTCCGGCCCGTCGGGCAAGACGATGACGCGCTTCAACGGCTTCGAGCGGTTCATCCACTGGATGACCGCGGGGACGTTCATCGTGCTCGGGATCACGGGTCTCAACGTGGCCTTCGGCAAGTATCTTCTGCTGCCGCTGATCGGTGCCGAGGCGTTCACCACGTTCTCGCAGCTCGGAAAATACGCCCACAACTATCTGGCGTTCCCCTTCATGATCGGCGTGGTCTTCATGTTCCTCGCCTGGGTGAAGGAGAACATCCCGAACGCGGTCGACGTGGCGTGGCTCAAGGCCGGCGGCGGCTTGTTCGTGAAGGGCGCTCATCCTCCGGCGAAGAAGTTCAATGCCGGCCAGAAGCTCATCTTCTGGTCCGTCATTCTCGGCGGCGTGGCGCTGTCGATCTCGGGCGTGATCCTGCTCTTCCCCTTCTATGCCACCGGCATGGCGGAGATGCAGCTTGCACAGATCGTGCACGGCATCGTCGGCGGCGTGATCGTCGCGATCATGATCGCGCACATCTATATCGGCTCGGTCGGTATGGAAGGCGCCTTCGACGCGATGGGCTCCGGCGAGGTCGACGTCAATTGGGCCAAGGAGCATCACTCGCTCTGGGTCAAGGAAGAGGCCGAGAAGGGCAAGGTGCCCGGCGCCGCCGCCGCGGTCCCCGCCGAATAAGTCTTCTTCCTCATCGTTACGATCGGCCCGGCGGTTCGACCGCCGGGCCTTTTCTTTGGAGGGGCGTCCCTTGAAAGTGATAGGCATCGCAGGATGGAGCGGCGCGGGAAAGACGACGCTGCTGACAAGGCTCATCCCGCGCCTGACGGAGGGCGGCGTTCGTGTTTCGACGGTCAAGCACGCGCATCACGCCTTCGACATCGATACGCCCGGCAAGGACAGCCATTCGCATCGTGCGGCGGGCGCCACCGAAGTGCTCGTCGGATCGGCCCGACGCTGGGCCTTGATGCATGAACTCCGCACGGAACGTGAGCCCGTTCTGGCTGAACTTCTTGCGCTTCTTTCGCCTGTGGATCTCGTCCTTGTCGAGGGCTTCAAGCATGAACCGCATCCGAAGCTCGAGGTTCACCGCACCGCGAACGGCAAGCCCTGGCTTCATCCCGACGACCCGAGCGTGATCGGATTGGCGACGGACGGCGAGCCGCCGCATGCGGGGCTTCCCGTCTTCGGGCTCGACGACGTCGACGCGATCGCGGGTTTCGTCATGGGTGCGGCGCGTCCGCGGGACGAGGTGTTGCGTATACTGGCGCGCCTGAGGGATTGAGGACGCGACCATGGCTCAATTGAGCGGCGACAGCTTCGCTTTCGGCGGGGCCTTGATGACCGTCGAAGAGGCGTTGGAGACCATACGCGCCCGTATCGCTCCTGCCGCCGGTGTCGAAAGCGTGTCTCTCTTCGAAGCCGACGGTCGTTTTCTCGCCGAAGCCGTGACGGCGCCCGTCGCTCTTCCGCCGTTCGACAACTCCGCCGTCGACGGCTGGGCGGTTCGCTTCGCCGACCTGGATCCTTCCGCGGAAACCCGTCTGCCGGTCGTCGGACGCGTCGCGGCCGGTGAATCCTGGGCCGGACATCCGCCCGCAATAGGAACCGCCGTCCGCATCTTCACGGGCGCGCCGATGCCGCCTGTACTCGATACGGTCTTCATGCAGGAAGACGTCGTTGTGGACGGCGAGGCGGTGCGGCTTCCGACGGGCCTCGTCCGTGGCGCGAACATGAGACCCGCCGGGGAGGATTTGCCGCGAGGGGCGGAGGCATTGGCGGCCGGACGGCGGATCGGTCCGCGGGAAATCGCTTTATTGGCCGCGCTCGGTTTCCGCGAAGTCCCCGTGCGCTCGCGGCTCCGCGTCGCCGTTTTTTCGACGGGCGACGAGGTGACCGAGCCGGGCCGCGCGCTCGGCCCGGGCGCGCTCTACGATTCCAACCGGTTCGTCCTGTCGACTCTCGCGAAGCGGATGGGTGCGTCCGTCACGGATCTCGGCATCCTGCCCGACGACCGTGAGGCCATCGCCCGAGCGCTCGCCTCGGCGGGCCACGGACATGATCTCATCATCACCTCGGGCGGCGTTTCGACGGGTGAAGAGGACCATGTGAAGGGCGCGGTGGAGCGCGCCGGCTCGCTCACCTTCTGGCGCATCGGCATCAAACCCGGACGCCCCGTGGCCATGGGCGTCGTGGGCGAAGCCGCCTTCGTGGGCCTGCCGGGCAATCCGGTCGCGGTCTTCGTGACTTTCGCCCATGTGGTGCGGCCGCTGATGGCCGCTCTTTCAGGCGGTACGCTGGAGGCCGTGACGCCTTTGCCCGTCATCGCGGGCTTCGCCTACAAGAAGAAGGAAGGGCGGCGCGAATATGTCCGTGTTCTTCTTGAACGCGACATCGAGGGCCGGGTCGTCGCAAGAAAACACCCGCGCGAAGGCGCGGGCGTGATCACTTCGCTGACGGAAAGCGACGGCCTCGTCGAGCTTTCCGAAGACCGCTTGAGGGTCGAACCCGGCGAAATCGTCGGGTTCATCCCTTATGCGGCTCTGTCATGAACGCTTCCAGTCGGCGCCGACCAGATTATGGCCGGCGTCACCGACGCGGGCGCCCGACGTCGAGTATTGCTCATAGGCGAGCTTCTGTTCGGCTGCGAGGATGTAGGCTGCAGCCACGCTGCCGCCGATCGCGACCAGAACCGCCAAAGCGAAAGCCTTCATCGTTCCCTCTCCCCTCCGACGCGCGCTATGTCATTGTTTCCGCGTCGTTCTCTGTCGGTATGTAGTCCTCGGAGCGAAGCCGTTCAAGCGCCTTCAAACCGTGCCGCGAGCCGCTCGGCCTCTTCGATATCCTCCGGCGTGTTGGCGTTGAAGAACGGGTCGAAGGGTGAATTCGGCCATTCGGCGGATGCGCAGCCGTGACGGGCCGTCCAACGGTCGATCTTTCGCTCATTTTCGACGATCAGAGCGTGGCGTAGGTCGCCGCGAAGGGCTACGGGCCAGAGTCCGATCGGCGGATGGGTGCGACCGTCCGACGCGGCGCAGGCGAGCGGTTGGCCGGCGGAACGGCGGGCCTGCTGCAGCCTTTCCACGAGATCGGTCGGCAGGAAGGGCGTATCCGCCGAGATGCTCGCGACGGTTTCGACGTCCGGCCGATTCGCCGCCGCCCAATCGAGCGCGGCGAGAATGCCGGCAAGCGGCCCGGCGAAACCTTCGACTTCGTCCGCGACGACCGGGAGGCCCGTCGAGGCGAAACGCGCGGGATCGCCGTTCGCGTTGAGGATCAGTCCGTCGCATTGCGCGGAAAAGCGCTCGATGACGCGTTCGAGGATGGTGCGGCCGCCGATCATCCGCATCGGCTTGTCTCCCCCGCCCATGCGACGGGCCAATCCGCCCGCGAGGAGGACCCCCAGCGGCTTGGTTTCAGTCGTCATCGCGAGAGCCCTTGCGTCTGGATTTGAACGACTCGTTCTCGACATAGGCGAGATCCTGATCGAACACGATCCGCTCCTGTCCCGAGAGCGCGACGAAGCGTTTGCCGCGGGCGCGGCCGATCAGCGTCAGACCGCATTTTCGAGCCAACTCGACGCCCCAGGCCGTGAAGCCGGAGCGGGAGACCAGAACCGGGATTCCCATCCGGACGGTCTTGATCACCATTTCGGAGGTGAGACGTCCCGTCGTGTAGAAGAGCTTGTCCGCCCCGGAAATGCTGTTCGCGAACATCCATCCGGCGACCTTGTCAACGGCATTGTGGCGGCCGACGTCCTCCATATAGACGAGCGGTCGGTCACCTTCGCAAAGAACGCAGCCATGGATCGCGCCCGCTTCGAGATAGAGCGAAGGCGTCGTGTTGATCGCCGAGGTCAAACGATACAGCCATGACGTCCGAACCTCGGACGGCGGCAGGACGATCGTTTCCAACGCTTCCATCAGGTCGCCGAAGGCGGTGCCCTGTGCACAGCCGGAGGTAAGGGTCTTCTTGCGGAGTTTGTCCTCGAAATCGGTCTCCGTATCGGTTCGGACCACGACCGCTCCGAGATCCTCGTCGTAGTCGACGCCGGTGACGATGTCGTCCGGCCGAAGCATGTTCTGGTTCAACAGATAACCGAGCGCCAGCCATTCCGGATGGTCGAGGATCGTCATCATCGTGACGATCTCGCGCGCATTCAGATAAAGCGTCAGGGCGCGCTCGACGGTGACGGAGGTTTCGACGGGGCGTCCCGTTTCGTCGATCCCGGTCACGCGCTGGGTCAACCGCGGATCCAGCGGATTCGGGCGGACGAGCCAGTCTTCTTCCTTGATGTCGGTCATGTGCCGGATATCGGGCGGACGACGGCACAAGTAAAGCGGCGACGGAAACGACCCTCTAAAGAGCGCAGGCGCGGAATGCTTCGTTTCCCGGGTGTTTCGCTTTCGCCCGATCCATGTCCGCCTGCCCGGAACGGAAAGGTCTCGCCGCAAGCATGGACGCCCCGGCCGGCAGTTTCGCCGCGACATCGGACACCGGATGCGGAGGGGCTCGTGACCAACGTCTTCGTCTTCAAGCCGGACGACCGGCGCGCGCGCATGGTGGCTCTGGTGCGTGCGAAGATCCTCGAGGAGGCGCTGCGTCGGGAGGCGCGGGAGGCCGAGCTGCGAAACGGGAATGCCGTCGACGCCGTCCTGAACTGTTCGCGCTACGAGGAACTCGTCGATCTTCTGGACATCGTCGACCCCGAATTCCGTCATTCCCTGACGCGAACCGGCGACGCCTTCGTCCATGCGGCGGAGCGGATCGCGGGCGGCGCACGCTCTGCGGCCGATTTCGACAAGGCGCGCGCCCATCTTCATGCGCTGCTCGACGACGTGCTCGACGGCGCCGCCGAGGCCACTTCGAACCCCGCGATACCGCGAGAGGGATGACCCATGAAAACGGGCGGGCCCGCGGAGGGCCCGCCCGTGACGCGTCACCTGAGGCGGAGCGTCAGATGTTCGTCTTGTCGCCGCCCTTGAGCGCGAGGATTTCGCGGGCTTCGTCGGGGGTGGCGATTTCGAGGCCCAACCCTTCGATGATCTGGCGAGCGAGACGGACCTGTTGGGCGTTGGATTCGGCGAGCTTGCCGGGACCCGCCCAGAGGGAATCCTCGAGACCGACGCGGACGTTTCCGCCCATGGCCGCCGCCATCGCGGCGATCGGAAGCTGATTGCGGCCCGCGCCGAGCACCGACCAACGGTAATCGTCGCCGAACAGGCGGTCGGCCGTGCGCTTCATGTGCATCACGTCTTCAGGATGCGCGCCGATGCCGCCGAGAAGGCCGAACACCGTCTGAATGAACAGCGGACCCTTCACCATCCCGCGCTGGTAATAATAGTGCAGGTTGTAGAGATGGGCGGTGTCGTAGCATTCGAACTCGAAGCGCGTTCCCGAGGCGCCGAGCGTCTCGAAGATGAACTCGATGTCCTTGAACGTGTTGCGGAACACGATGTCGCGGTTGCCGAGATGCTGCGGCTCCCACTCGTGCTTGAAGTCCTTGAAACGGTCGAGCATCCCGAACAGGCCGAAATTCATCGTGCCCATGTTCAGCGAGGCGACTTCCGGCTGGAAGTGCTTGGCGGGGAGCACGCGCTCTTCCACCCGCATCACGGGCGAGCCGCCGGAGGTGAGGTTGATGACGACGTTCGAGCGTTGCTTGATGACCTTGACGAAGGGAGCGAACCCCTCCGGCGTCTGATCCGGACGGCCGTTTTCCGGGTTGCGCGCGTGCAGATGGACGATGGCCGCGCCGGCCTCCGCGGCGCCGATGGCCGCATCGGCGATCTCTTCGGCCGTAATCGGCAGATGCGGCGACATCGACGGCGTATGGATCGCGCCCGTTACCGCGCAGGTGATGATGACTTTACGTTTCGCCATGACGGCCTCCCCGGACCTCAGTGCTGTTGACGTTTATGTGCGGCGAGCGCGGCGAGGCGCTCGTTGCGGCGACGGCTGCCGGCCTCGATCCGCGCGGGTTCCGCGGGATACGGCCATTCCGCGATCACGCGGTCGGCATTGGGCGAGTCATAGACCGAAGGCGTTGCCGGGTCCGACGCGAGACGCTTGTAGAAGCCCGTATAGCGCGCGCAGTAGTCGGCGATGCCGCCGGGCGCATTGAGGTCGATGGTTTCGAGCGGCCCCATGAAGGACCAGCGCAGACCGAGCCCGTCCTTCAGCGTCTTGTCGAGATCCTCGCCCGATACGTAACCTTCGCCGACCAGGCGGAAGGCTTCGGCGAGCAGGGCGCCCTGCAGCCGGTTCAGGATGAAGCCGTCGGCTTCCTTCTTCACCGTGATCGGCGACTGGCCGATCGAGGCATAGATCGCCCGCGCCCGTTCGACGGCTTCGGGCGCAGTCCACGGCGCGCCGCACAATTCGACGAGCGGGATGAGATGCGGCGGGTTCACCGGGTGTCCCACGAGGCAGCGTGCGCGGCCCGGGAGATCTTCCGTGAAGAGCGAGGCGACGATCGCGGAGGTCGACGAAACGAGCAGCGCATCCTTCGGAGCGAGGCGGTCGAGTTCCGCGAAGATCGTCTTTTTGAGGTCGAGCCTTTCGGGTCCGTTCTCCTGAACGAAGGACACGCCCTCGACGGCGGCGGCGAGGCTCGGGGCCGCGCTTACGCGCTTGGCCGCACCCTCGGGATCGTCGCAGAGACCGTGGCGCGCGAGCATCAGAAGCTCTTCGCGGACCGCGGCCGGAGCGGCGGCGAGGGTGGGAGCGTGAGGGTCGGTCATCTTCACGGTCCAACCCGCCCGCGCGAAGATCGAGGCCCATGCGCGTCCGATGAGGCCTGAGCCGACGATCGCGACCGTCTTGTTCGTTTCCGTCATGTCACGCCTTTTCGAATTCCCCCGGCCCGTCAGGCCCGTCCTTCCCTCGATGTCGTCACGCGGCGGGTTTCGCCGACCGCAACGACATGCGGTCCCCCTTATGCGCCGTTACAGCCACAACACCTTACGACGCAGATCGAGATCGTCCTTCAACGCTTTCGAGGGTCCGGTATGCATGACCTGACCACGTTCGAGGGCGACCGTGCTGTCGGACAAAGCCAAAGCAAGATCGAGATTGTGATCCACGATCACGATCGCGACCTCCTTGCGGAGCTTGTCGAAGCTTTCGAAGAGCTGCTCCACGATCGCGGGCGCAAGGCCCTCGAAGGGTTCGTCGAGCAGCAGCACCCGCACGTCGCCCGAAAGGGCGCGGGCGACCGCAACCATCTGCTGCTCGCCGCCCGAGAGATAGTCGGCCGGGCTTTCGAGCCGTTCGCGGATGCGCGGGAAGTACTCGTAGATCCGCTCCATTTCCCAATGGATGCCGTTGCCCGTCCGTCGCTTCAGGCTGCCGAGTTCGAGATTCTGGGCCACGGTCATGCCCGCGAAGAGGCCGCGGCCCTGCGGCACGAAGCCGACTCCGAGCCGGGCGATCTCCGCCGAGGACTTGCCGACCAGTTCGATCCCGCCGAGCTTCATCGAGCCTGACGCCGCGGGCGCGATGCCCGTGATCGTCTTGAGCAGCGTCGACTTGCCCGCACCGTTGCGCCCTAGCAGCGCCACGATCTCGTTCTGGTGAACGGTCATGGTGACGCCGTTGATGATGTGGCTCTTGCCGTAGAAGGTGTTGATCCCTTCGAGGGTCAGCAGCGATTCCGCCCGAGCCGCGGTTTCCCGCGGCTTGGCGGCGACGGTCGCCGACCCGGAACCGATATAGACTTCCTGCACCTTCGGACTCGTCCGGGCCTCCTCCACGGTGCCGTCGAGGAGAACGCGTCCCTCGTTCATCACGGTGACGTGATCGGCCAATTGGAAGACGCGGTCGATGTCGTGCTCCACGAGGAGCACGGGGACGTCGGACGAGATGCGCTTGATGATGTTGCCGATGCGCACGCGCTCCGCGGCGGCGAGGCCCGCGAGGGGCTCGTCGAGCAGCAGAACGCGCGGCGCGGAGGCGAGCGCGAGGCCCATGTCCAGCAAACGCTGACCGCCGTAGGAGAGCGACCCCGCCTCGGCATGTTCGATGCCCGCGACGCCGAGATAGCGGACCACCTCCCGCGTTTCGGCGTTGACCGAGTCGATGGAGAGCGCGCCCCGCCACATGGCGAAACGCTCCGAATGCCGGGCCTGGACGGCGAGGCGGATGTTCTCCTCGACGGTCAGGGCGGGGAACAGGTTGGTGATCTGGAAGGATCGCCCGATTCCGCTTTCCGCGATCTTTTCCGGCGTCATGCCGCCGATGGCTTTGTCCATCAGGACGACGCGTCCCGTATCCGGTGCGAACATGCCGGACAACAGGTTGAACGCCGTCGTCTTGCCCGCACCGTTGGGGCCGATCAACGCATGCAGCGTGCGGTCGCGCATCGTGATGTCGACGCCCTGAACCGCCTTGATGCCGCCGAAGTGCTTCACGATTCCATGCGCTTCGAGGATCGGGCCTTCGAGCGCGCTCTTCGGCTTCAGGAAGTCGGGGAGGGGCAGTTCCTCGATCTTGCGCCCGGCCATGGCGGCGTCCTCGACCACCTTCTTGCGGAAGGGCGCAAGAAGGCGTCCCGCGACGCCCACGAGGCCTTCCGGCGAGAAGACGATGAAGGCGACGAACAACAGGCCGAACCAGAACAGCCAGTTCTCGGTGTAGATCGACAGGAACTCGCGGAAGAGAACGTAGAACAACGCGCCCAGCGCGGGCCCGAGGAAGCTCCGCATGCCGCCGATGACGACCATGGCAAGAAGTTCGCCGGAGAAGGCCACCGAAATCGGCTCGGCGGAGGTCATGCGGTTCTTGTAAAGCAGCAGAATGCCCGCGAGGCCCGTGACGGTGGCCGAAAGAGCGAAGGCGACGAGCTTGTAGCGATCGGTCGGATAGCCGAGAAAGCGCGCGCGCTGCTCGTTTTCGCGGATCGCGACGAGCACCGTGCCGACCGGTGAGTTGTGGAACCGGTGCAGTCCGTAGACCACCGCGATCCCGAGCGCGGCCACGAACCAGTAGAAATTCGTGGAACGTTCGAGGTTCCAGCCGAAATATTCGGGACGCGTGATGCCCCCGAGCCCGTTCTCGCCGCCCGTGACGTCCGTCCAGCGGAAGGCCACGACGAACAGCATGGCCGACAGCGCGAGCGTCAGCAGCGAGAAATAGACGCCGCGACGGCGCAGGATCAGCGCGCCGAAGGCCGTCGAGATCACCGCGACGATCGCCAATGCGATCAGCGCCGGGCCGAAGAACGAACCGGGCATGAATTCGCGCTGCACGATGCCCGCCGCATAGGCGGCGAGCCCGAACCATGCGCCGTGGCCGAAGGAGACGAGGCCCGTCCAGCCGACGAGGATGTTCAGCGCCATGCAGGCCATGGCGAAGATGACGACCTCGGTGGCCGAGGTCATGGTCAGGCCCATCGCGAGCAGCACGGGAGGCAGGACGAGCACGCCCGTGACGGCGATGAGAAGCGAGGCGGGGAAGCGGTTCGAGAACATGGCGTGCGCTCACTCGAAGCGGGTGATGCGCTCGCCGAACAGGCCGCGCGGCCGGAACAGGAGCACGAGAAGCATCAGGAGATAGATCGCGGCGGTCGATGCGGCGGAATAGCCGATCCCGATCATCACGCCCTTCACGAGGCCCACGAGAAGCGCGGCCACGACCACGCCCCAGAAGGAGCCGAGACCGCCGATGACGACGACGACGAAGGCCGGAGTGATGATCTCGTTCCCCATCGCGGGATGCACGGAATAGATCGGCGCGAGCAGCACGCCCGCGAGACCCGCGAGGCCGATGCCGAGGCCGGCCACGCCCGCCATGTAGGGCTGCAGCGAGATGCCGAGCGCGCCCACCATGTCGGGGTTCTGCACGCCCGCCCGCACGACGCGGCCGAAGGAGGTCTTGTTGAGCAGGAACCAGAGCGCCACGACGCAGGCCGCCGCGATGCCGAGAAGCACCGTGCGATAGAAGGAGTAGACGAAATCGCCGATGAACACCTGCCCCTTCAGCCATTGCGGGATGGTGTAGGACAGCGGCGGCGCGCCGAAGATCATGCGGAGACCCTGTTCGGCCACGAGCGACAGGCCGAAGGTCAGCAGCAGGGATAAGATCGGGTCCGCTCGATAAAATCTTTTGAACAGAAACCGCTCGAACAACATGCCCAAAAGGGCGACCGCGACGGGCGAGATGATGAGTGCGCCGCCGAAGCCGACATAGGGCGAGATCACGAGGGTGATGTAGGCGCCGATCGCATAGAACGCGCCGTGCGCAAGGTTGACGATGCCGCCGAGCGAGAAGATCAGCGACAGGCCCAGCGCGATCAGCAGGTAATAGACGCCGTCGAGCAGGCCGTTCAGCACCTGCTGCAAAAGAAGAATGGTCGACACGGATAACCCCGATTCGGGCCGCCCTCGAAGGCGGCAGGACGGGCGAAGGGAGCGCTCCCCGGAAGGTCCGGGGAGCGCGGATCGACGATGATCAGGCCGAGAAGGTGCAGACGGCTTCTTCCGGCGTCGAAGCGATGGCTTCGAGCGGCTCGGTCGGGCCGGGAACCGGGCCGGACGAGGAGAAGATGTCCCACTGATTCTTGATCTGCGCGGCGGGCAGCGCCGTGACCGCGTACATCTCGTGCATCAGCTGGTGGTCCGACTTGCGGAAATAGCCCTCGCGGGTCTTCAGCACGTCGAACTTCGCGCCGCTTTCGAGGAATTCGAGGATCTTGGTCGAGTCCGTCGACTTGGTCTCGGCCATGGCGCGCGCCACGATCTTCATCGCGACGTAATCGCCCCAAGCCTGGTTCTCCGGCGGCTTGTTGTACTTCTTGGTGAAGTCGGCGACGAACTTCTTCGAGCCGGGCGTGTCGAGCAGGTGGTGCCACACGACGGGCCAGGTGCCGACGAAGTTCCCCTTGCCCGCCGCCCAGGCGAGCGCGGTGTCGAAGCCGAAGCCGCCGACCGGGAAGGTCAGGCCGAATTCGGAATACTGCTTCAGGAAGTTCGTGGTCTGCGCGCCGGCGAGGTTGATGATGACCAGGTCGGGCCGCGCATTGCGGATCTTCAGCAGGTAGGACGAGAAGTCCGTGGCGTCGGTCGGGATCAGCTCGTCGCCGGCGAACTGGCCGCCGTTGCCTTCCATGAAGCGCTTGGCGACCTTCAGCAGGTCATGGCCGAAGGCGTAGTCGGCGGTCAGCGAGTACCACTTCTTGCCCTTCACCATGCCGGCCTGAAGGAAGGAACGGCCGACCGACTTCACATACATCGAGTTCTGCGACTCGACGTGGAACATGTAGCGCTTGCAGTCCGTCGAACGGAGCGCGTCGGAATTGCCGCCCGTATTGAAGAACAGAGTCTTCGTGCGCTGCGCGACCTGCGCGATGGTCAGGCAGGAGGCCGACGAGATTTCACCGACGATGCAGGCGACCTTGTCGCGCTCCACCATGCGGTCGGCCTTGGTCGAAGCGGTCTGCGGATTGACCGAATCTTCCTTCAGAATCTCGATCTTGCGGCCGAGGACGCCGCCCGCCGCGTTGATCTCTTCGACCGCGAGGTCGGCGGCCATCACCGCATATTCGCCCAGCGGACCGAGGAAGCCCGTGCGCGGCGTGAGATGACCGATGCGGATCGCTTCGGACTGGGCGTGGACGATCGCGGGCATGCCGATGCCGGCGACGAGAGCCGCACCGCCGACGCCCTTCAGAAGGCCGCGGCGGGAAATGTCGATATCGCGAGACATGAAGTCCCTCCCTTGTTGCGGACGCCGTCCGAATCGGACGGCGCCGTTTCCTCGGCGGGCCCCTCCGTTCTCTGCTTGGAACGTTCGTCGGCCTTGCCGTGATCTGTGATCACAGTTAGCGTGACCAAGAATTCGTTGATTGTCGAGTCCCCCGCATCACCAACGGACCGGAATCGTGACCGTTCCCGTCGCCATCACGGAAGGCGCACCGCTCGGCCGCAAAACCCTTGCGGATCTGGCGTATGAACGCCTTTCGGACCTGCTGATTTCCGGTCGCCTGACGCCCGGCGACAAGGTGTCGCTGCGCTCGACGGCGGATGCGCTCGGCGTGTCCATGATGCCCATTCGGGAAGCGGTGACCCGACTCGTCGCGGATCAAGCGCTCGAGGTGACGCCGAACCGGGCCGTCCGCGTGCCGGTGCTCACGGCGGCGCGTTTCAGGGACCTCACGCGCGTCCGCGTCGAGGTCGAAGGTTATGCGGCGGCCGAAGCGGCGAGACATCGATGCGCCTCCGATCTCGCGGCGATCGCGGACCGGGAGGCCGCCTTCGCGGCGGAGGGCCGCATCCTGCGCCCGGATCTTTCGCGCGCCGTCGAGCTCAACAAGGACTTTCATTTCGCCGTCTATACCGCTGCGAAATCACCGGCTTTGATCGACATCATCCGCGCGCTCTGGCTCAAGGTCGGGCCCGTGATCAATCTCGATCTGCGCGCCAATCCGGAACGCGTGCAGTCCGGCGGCGCGGCCGGCTACCACGCCGCCGCTCTGGCTGCGATCCGCGAGGGCGATCCGGTCGCCGCACGCGTCGCGATCGCGGCCGACATCGCCGGCGCGGCCGAATTCATCTTGTCCCGCGGCGGCCTGCCCGACGGCGACTGATACTGGGAGGCATCATGGATCTCGACATCAAGGGGCTGCGCGTCCTCGTCACGGCCGGCGCGAACGGCATCGGCCTCGAAATCGCCCGCGCCTTCGTGCGCGAAGGGGCGAGGGTGCATGTCTGCGACGTCGACGAGGGTGCGCTTGCGGCGCTGAAGACGTCGGATCCCGCACTCGCAGCCTCCCGCACCGACGTCGCGGATCGGGAGCAGGTGAAGCGCCTGTTCGACGACGCGCTGTCCGGGCTCGGCGGTCTCGACGTGCTCGTGAACAATGCGGGCATCGCGGGACCGACGGGGCGCGTCGAGGAGATCAATCCCGAGGATTGGGATCGCTGCATCGAGGTCTGCCTCACGAGCCAGTTCAACTGTGCGCGCCTCGCCATCCCTCATCTGCGCAAGAGCGCCAACGCCTCGATCGTCAATCTCTCGTCGGCGGCGGGCAAGCACGGCTTCGCGATGCGGTCGCCCTATGCCGCGGCGAAATGGGGCGTCATCGGCTTCACCAAGTCGCTCGCGATCGAGCTCGGCGACGACGGCATCCGCGTCAATGCGATCCTGCCGGGTCTCGTGGCGGGTGACCGTCAGCGCCGCGTTCTGGAAGCGAAGGCGCAGCAGCGCGGCATTTCCTTCAAGGAGATGGAGACGATCGCCTTCTCCTTCACCTCCATCAAGGAGTATGTGACGCCGCAGCAGCTCGCCGATCAGATCGTGTTCATGGCGAGCCCCCGCGGCCGCACCATCTCCGGGCAGGCCATCTCCGTCGACGGCGATACGAGGATGCTCGGTTGACGGAGACGGCGGCGCCCGCCGCGCGTTCGGCGGCGGGAACCGCCGTTCTGATGATGGCGGGCGCCACGCTCTGCTTCACGGCGCTGGACGCCGTCCTGAAGATCCTCGCGACGCGTCACGGTCTCGGCATGGTGCTGTTCGGGCGCAATCTCGCGCAGGTCCTGTTCATGCTTGCGCTCGTTCCGCTGCTCGGGACGGGCATGTTCCGGACGCATCATCCCGTCCGGCAATGCATCCGCGGGGCGCTGCTGATCGGTACCACGGGATTCATCACGCTCGCGCTGTTGGCGCTGCCGATGGTGCAGACCTATGCGATCACCTTCTCGACGCCCCTGATGGCGAGCCTGATCGCGCTCGCCTTCCTCGGCGAAAAGCCGCGGGCGATCCAATGGGGCCTGATCCTGTTCGGATTTTCAGGGGTGCTCGTGGCGCTCAGGCCCGGAACGCCCGATTTCACTTGGGCTCTGATCTACCCGTTCCTCATGGCGCTCTGCAACGCGACCTTCTACGTCCTCACCCGTTTCGTCGGCCGCAAGGACGCGCCGCTCACCTCCGTCTTCTGGTCCGCCGCCTCGGCGACCGTCCTGACGGGCGCGGCTCTGCCCTTCGTCTACGAGCCCCTGCCGCTGGAAAGCCTGGGTCTGCTGGCGATCGCCGGCGTTCTCGGCACGTCCGCGCATATCCTCGCCACGGGCGCCTTCCGCCGCGCCCCGACGGCCGTGGTCGCGCCGATGCTCTATACGCAGATCGTCTGGGCGACGCTTCTCGGCTTCCTGGTCTTCGGCGAGGTCCCGGCCGCCGCGGCCATGATCGGCGCGGTCGTCGTGGCCGTCAGCGGCATCGGCCTCGCCCGCGTAAAACCCGCCTGAGCCCCGCAAGCCGACCTTCGGGCGGCCGGACCGCCAAGCAAGGAACTTCCGATGATCTCTTCCGGCAAGATGCGCTGCCATGCATCCCGGCAAAGGATGCGTCTTGGCCACAATCGAAAGACGTATTGGGCACCAATTTCAATACTCAATTTGAGACCACGTAATTCAAAGTTGCATGAAGATTCTCCATCGAAATAAACGAAAATAATCAAAATCGTTATTTTTGTGCACTGCACATAAAACCTTTTCGAATTGCAGAAAGCGATCAATCTCGGATACGAAACATGTGATTGCATTTTTCTCTATGACAGAAAAATTACTACCAGTGATTTGTTGATCGGCACTCATTTTTGGACGAGCGTCCATGCAACGGTCGAGCAACGACCGCAAAAGCGATCTGGGGGAAGCGGCGATGAAGAAACAAAAATCGAATACGAGCTGAACGCGCTCGAACGTACGACCTGCCCGCCCCACTGACGGCGATCCACCGCGATCCGAATGCTTGATGCACCGGAGCGCCGTTCGATCCTGTCGGTCGTCGCCGCGGCGGGCTCATTGAAATCCTTACTCTTGATCCGCTCTTGGTCCGGTCGACGGCGCCTCGAGTTCGTACTTCTTTGCTTTTGCATTCACCTTTTTGAAGGACAGCGCCCATGTCTAGGTTTTGGAACTATCGGTCTTGGGACAACTCGTTCAACAAGAACGTCGTCAATCACATCGATTTCACCTTGAAGCATGCTTGGAAGAATAGGAGCGTCGGCAGCGAGCCGATGGATTGGGCCTACAAAAGGCTCGCCGGACTCGCGCAAAGTATCGACAAGTGGCGGGACCTCGATCGTTACGTAATGGAATCTAATGTCGACCATCCCGCATTGGATAAATGGCTACCGGATCGGCCGGTCGTGACCTATCGGGAATTGATGACGGCGGCCGATAAAGCGCTCGACTGGGCGTCCGCCAAGTTCATGGTGCAACATCTGGCGCTGATCAAGCAGTCCGGAAACATCCACCAACTGAAGCGGTGGGAAGACTTCATGAACAAGCGCGGCCTCGCCGATCTTGTCGCGAAGGACGAGTGGGTTGAGGGGTCTAAGTATAAGGGCTCCGGATTTGCCAATATAATTGACAACAAGCATGTAACTGTCGGACAGCTTTTTGAAAATGCCAAAGATTCAGCCGAGGATAAGATCGAAAGCAAAAAATTACAGCTGAAGGCCGCCGCCGAGCGGTTTCAAGAGCTTTCTGGTATTCTTTGGGCGGGAACGATTACAGGAAATTCCCAGGAATTGATCAGAGCGATGGCCGATCATGCCACGAAAATCGATGAATTTCTGGGTGATTTTGTGCCGGGCAACAACAAGCACGGCATGCTGGATACGTATCAAGAAGTAGCAAATCTTGCGAGCTGGCTGAACGCGCGCGGGCAGAGTCATTATACGAAACAATGGCAACAAATCGTCGAAGGAACATTCAATCGTTTTATTGATCAACAAATCGCGTTTTTCAATGAAAACAAAGAGAAGTATAAGAATGTTCAAAGCAATGAGAATACAAATGAAATATTGCTTCTTTTGAACATCATTTTTTCGGCCGTCGCCGGCATCGGATCGATCGGGTTCGGAATTTCGAATTTTCGAGCGATCACGAATCAGCAGGGTGGTGGTGTCGGATTTTTTGCTACAGCTAATTTTCCGGCGTTTTTGGGTTCAGGAACTTTGTTGATTAACAATACAGTTCAATCCATTTCAGCGTTTATGCGTTCGGAATTCGGTATCAGTGAGAGACTACATTTAAGCCAGAATGCGTTGGAGAAGTTGGAAGCATTCGATACGGCATTCAAGGATTTCCGAGACTACGTTTTTCCTGAATTGTACAAACAGGCGCACCGAGAACATTCGGGTCGTGACGGTTGGGATCGCGAACATGTCGACACTTGGAATTACGGATGGCAAAACGTACCTCATTCACGAAGGGGTGAGCTATTGGAGAGAATCGCGACATTTGAGGAGGTAAAAGAACGAGGTATAAATCTAGAAAATTATTCGTTGTTTTTCTGGACTATAGAGTCGATCAGATATACGACGCGTGGTCTTCCAGTATTCAATCAAATACTCGTCGGCATAAAAAATACCGAATATAAAGACCATGTCAGTAAACTAAAAGAATTGATTGATCAGAATAATAAGAAGAAAGGGACGCAGTCGATCGACGCGGAAGTCGAGAATGTCGTCGGCACCGCGGGCGATGACTATCTTGTTCCCGAGGGGGAAGGAGCGGTCTCGATCTCCGGCCTCGCCGGAGACGACATGATCGTGGGTTCGGCGGATGCCGACACGTTGCTCGGGGGCGACGGGGACGACGTCATCGTCGGCGGTTCGGGCAGCGATTCGATCGACGGCGGCGCGGGCAACGACTTCGTGTCCTTCGAGGACGCCGAGGAAGGCGTGTCCGTCATCGTCGGTACGCATCACGGCGAAGCGACGATCGGGCCGGACGTCGACACGCTTTCGGGCGACGCCGGGAACGACAGCCTCTTCGGCGGCGATCATGCCGACAGCCTCGACGGCGGCGTGGGGAACGATCTCCTGGAAGGGGGAACAGGGAACGACACGCTTTCCGGCGACGCCGGCAACGACAGCCTCTTCGGCGGCAACCATACCGACAGCCTCGACGGCGGCGTCGGGAACGATCTCCTCGAAGGGGGTGCAGCTAACGACACGCTCAACGGCGGGGCGGAGAACGACTCGCTCTTCGGAGGCGACGGAAACGACTTCCTCGAAGGCGGGGTCGGTTCCGATACGCTTCATGGAGGGGCGGGGAACGATACGATCGTGGGTGATCAGAACGGCGTTCACGATGCAGCGGATGCGGCCGATGAACTCCATGGCGGCGCCGGGCGCGACATCTTCGTGTTCAACGTATCGGCATCGGGCAGACGAAGCTCGGATGTGGTCGTCGACTTCGAGCTCGGTGTCGACAAGATCAATATCCTGCGGTCGGGAAATGATGGAGTTCGGAAAACCGATTTCGATCTGACGTTCAAGGATCAGATGCTGTCCATCGATTGGAACAAGGATGGTGTCGCCGACTTCGTGGTCAATATTCGGAACATCAGCTCGATCGGAAAGAACGATGTAAATCTTTTCTGATGAGTACGACGTACAGTTGACGTTCGTCATTGCGAGTGATCCGCCGGAACCCGGCGGATCACTTTTTTCGTTGAGGCTCGACGAGTAGGCAGCGGTCAAGATACGAGTTTGCGAAGTAATCAATAATTGAAATGCGAGGATGAATGGACGAAAAACGGAATTGATGAATTAAAAAGTTTACGTAATAGCAATAAAAATTCACATCGATTTCATAATAATTTTTTGTTTTCGATATATCGATAATGTACAACACATCACTCATTGAAAGATGAGCAAGATCGCCAGAGAAAGAAAAGAAACAACTCTAGGTTGATTGTCGGCGCTTGTTTCTTGATGCAAGGACCTCGACGAAAGTCTGATCGGGGAAGCCTATGAAAGCCGTCAAGCGCATCTTGGTCGCCAATCGTTCCGAGATCGCGATCCGGATTTTCCGGGCGGCCACGGAACTGGGGATTTCCACGGTCGCCGTCTATGCGGAAGAGGACCGGCTTTCGCTGCACCGCTTCAAGGCCGACGAGGCCCATCCGATCGGCAAGGGGCTCGGTCCGGTGGCGGCCTATCTTTCGATCGAAGAGATTATCCGGGTCGCCCTCGAGACGGGCGCGGACGCCGTCCATCCCGGGTACGGCCTTCTTTCGGAGAGCCCGGAATTCGCGGAGGCTTGTGCCGAGAACGGGCTCGTCTTCATCGGACCGTCTCCGGAAACGATGCGCGTTCTGGGCAACAAGGTGAGCGCGCGCGAACTGGCCCGATCCGCGGGCGTTCCGGTGATGCCCGCCAGCGCTCCTCTCCCCGCCGACATCGAGGAGGCTCTTCCGATCGCGCGCGAGATCGGCTTTCCGCTGATGCTCAAGGCCTCATGGGGAGGCGGCGGACGCGGAATGCGCGCCCTCGCCGACGAGCGGACGCTTCGTGCCGAATTCGACGTGGCGAGGCGCGAGGCCAAAGCCGCCTTCGGAAAGGACGAAGTCTATCTGGAAAAGCTGGTCCGGAGGGCCCGGCACGTCGAAGTGCAGATCCTCGGCGACGCGCACGGGTCGATCGTGCATCTGTTCGAGCGTGATTGCACGGTTCAACGGCGCAATCAGAAGATCATCGAGCGGGCGCCGGCACCCTATCTCGACGACGAAACGCGGGCCGCGCTCTGCGCGTCCGCTCTCGCCATCGCCCGCGCGTCCGATTACCGCGGTGCGGGGACGGTCGAGTTCCTGATGGATGCGGATACGGGACTGTTCTATTTCATCGAGGTCAATCCGCGCATCCAGGTCGAGCATACGGTGACCGAGCAGGTCACCGGAATCGACATCGTGAAGGCGCAGATCCGGATCGCCGAGGGCGGGCGGATCGGCGTTCCGGACGAGACCGGCGTTCCCGAACAAGACGCGATCCGGCTTCAGGGCCATGCGATCCAATGTCGGATCACGACCGAAAACCCCGAAGAGAATTTCATCCCGGATTACGGCCGGATCACCGCCTATCGCGGAGCGACGGGCTTCGGCATTCGGATCGACGGCGGTACCGCCTATTCGGGTGCGGTGATCACGCGGTTCTATGACCCGCTGCTCGAAAAACTCACGGCGTGGGCGCAGACTCCGGACGAGGCGATGGCGCGCATGGATCGCGCTCTGCGCGAGTACCGGATCCGCGGCGTCGCGACCAATCTCGCCTTTCTCGAAAACCTGATCGCTCACCCGCTGTTCAGGACGGCGGCCTATACGACGCGGTTCATCGACGAAACGCCCGAGCTGTTCGAGCTGCCGAGGAAGAGGGACCGAGCCACCCGCCTGTTGCGCTACATCGCCGACGTGAGCTTGAACGGCCATCCCGAGCTTACGGACCGGCCGAAGGTCGCCGTCGCTCTCCGGGAACCCGAGCCGCCCCGCTTCGGCGGGTCCGTGCCCGAGGGGATGCGGCAGGTGCTCGAACGCGACGGACCGGAAGGCGTGGTCGCGCATCTGCACGCGCGCTCCGGCCCGCTCGTGACCGACACCACGATGCGCTTCCTCGTCGAAGATCCGTGGGATCGCCTCCACGAGATCAGGGCGCAGCTCCCGAACGTGATGACGCAGATGCTTCTGCGCGGCGCCAACGGGGTCGGCTACACCAATTATCCCGACAACGTCGTCCGATACTTCATCGGCCGAGCGGCTCAGGGCATCGACGTTTTCCGCATCTTCGATTGCCTCAATTGGCCGGAGAACATGCGCGTCGCGATCGACGCGGTCCGCGAGGCGGGCAAGATCGCCGAGGGCGCGATCTGCTATACGGGAGATCTTCTCGATCCCTCCCGTTCCAAATACGACCTCGCTTATTACGTCGCGCGGGCGCGGGAGCTCGAGCGCGCGGGGTGCCACATTCTTTGCATCAAGGACATGGCGGGGTTGGTCAAGCCGGCCGCCGCACGGATCCTCGTATCCACTTTGAGGAACGAGGTCGGCCTGCCGATCCATTTCCACACGCACGACACTCCGGGGATCGGCGCGGCCGCCGTTCTCGCCGCCGCGGAGAGCGGAGCGGCGATCGTCGATCTCGCGATGGACGCGATGTCGGGTGCGACGTCTCAACCCTGCCTCGGCGCCGTCGTGGCCGCATTGCGGGGGACCGAGCTCGATACCGGGCTCGATCCCTCCGCGATCCGTCGGATTTCGGCCTATTGGGAAGACGTCCGAAAGGGATACGCGCCTTTCGAGAACGAGATCCGGGCGGGATCCTCCGACGTTTACGTTCATGAGATGCCGGGCGGGCAAATCACCAATCTGAAGGAGCAGGCGAAGTCTCTCCGTCTCGAGGATCGTTGGGCCGACATTTCGGACGCTTATGCAGCGGCGAACCGCCTTTTCGGGGACATCGTCAAGGTTACGCCGTCGTCCAAGGTCGTCGGCGACATGGCGTTGATGATGGTTTCGCAGGGCTTGTCGGAAGCGGACGTCCTCGATCCCGAGCGTGAGATCGCGTTCCCTGCATCCGTCGTCGACATGCTTCAAGGCGGTCTCGGCGTCGCCGACGGGGGATGGCCGGAAATCCTGGTTCGGAAGGCTCTGAAGGGAAAACGGCCTCTCGGCGATCGGCCCGGCTCGCTTCTGGCGGCCATCGATCTCGATGAAGAAGCGCAGAAAGGCGCCGAAACCGTCGGTCGCCTGCTCGGTCCGGACGATCTGGCTTCGTGGCTGATGTATCCCAAGGTGTTCGCCGATTTCGAGGCCAACAGGCAGAAATACGGCCCGGTCGACGTCCTTTCGACGAGGGTGTTCTTCTGGGGGCTGCGCGAGGGAGAAGAGACCGAGGTCGAAATCGAGCGGGGGAAAAGGCTCCTGATCCGTCTCATCGGCATCGGTCAGACCGACGTTTCCGGAAAGAACGAGGTGTTCTTCGAGGTCAACGGTCAGCCGCGTTCGATCACCGTCAGGAACCGGACCGCGGCCGTTTCGTCGGAGACGCGTGCAAAGGCGGACCCTGCCGACCTGCGCCAAATCGGGGCGCCGATACCCGGCGTCGTGGCCGATATCGCCGTCTCGGTCGGTCAGTCGGTGAAAGCCGGCGACATGATCCTGACGATGGAAGCCATGAAGATGGAGACGGCCGTGAGAGCCGAAAGAGACGGCGTCGTTTCCAGAATCGTCGTCGCGACCGGTGAGCGCGTGGATTCCAAGGATCTGTTGGCCTGTCTCGAATGATCGTCGCGGATGGTCGCGGCGACCTCGTCGCGCGGCCGTCTCGTTTCGCCCTTTTCATATCCGACGTCGACGGAAGTGGCCGACGGGCCATGACGCCCGGTTCTTTCGCCTTGGGGACCGAAGCTTCCCTTGCTCCGCGAGGAGCCCGATGCGCTCATCGATACCATGACCCGCGCCGGAGGCGGTGCGGGTACGGGGTCGCCGGCGGTCAAGGAATGTCGACACGCTTCCAGAAGATGTCCGTGTGCGTGGGTGAGCCGTCCGGATTCAGCGCATATTCCGGAATGCGGCCGGCGCATGTCCAGCCGAGGCGGCGGTAAAGGCGGTCCGCCGCCGCGCTCGCCGTGTCGAGAACGAGCAGAGTTCGGCCCGCCGCGGCGGCCGCCCTTTCGACGGCGCGCATCAGGGCTTCGCCCGCGCCCGCTCTACGATGATCGGGATGCACCAGAAGCTTCGAGACGTCGGCGCGGTGCGGTTGGTTCTCCGGCATCGCGAGGACGAGCTGAACCGTTCCGATCGCCTCGCCGTCCGCGGAGAAGGCGACGAGGAGAATGCGCTCCTTCCGCGCCGCGGCCTTTGCCGTTGCGGTCCAGAAGGCGAGGGCGCGTTCGGGGGCGAGCGGGTCCATGAAGCTCACGGATGCGCCGTCCGCGACGCAGGCGCGGAGAATCTCGGCCAGTTGCGGCGCGAGCCGCAGCGCTTCCGGGGCGTCGACGGGTTCGACCCTGCAGGCGGTCATCGACGCGAAGCTCCTTCGATGGTCGCGGAAGAGCGAAGCATGAGCCCTTGCGGGCGGCAAACCGAACGTTCGTCGCGCATGCGGGATGAAGTGGTGAGCCGGGAGGGGATCGAACCCTCGACCACATGATTAAAAGTCACGTGCTCTACCGCTGAGCTACCGGCCCCGGACCGCGCGACGAGGGCGGTTCCAGCGTCCGTGAGGACGGCTCCGAGGAGCGCGCCCTGCCTAATGCGCCCACCGGCGGGGGTCAAGTGCGCGCAAGCCGATGGTGCTGCCCGACCTCAGGAGGCCGCTTCCTCCGGCAGTCCGGCAATGACGTGCAGCAGGGCGCGATCGCCCATCACCACCATCGTTTCCTTCGGCTTCAGCCAAGCGCGGGCATCATCGAAGGAGAGGGCGTCGGCGAGCTTCGCTTCCGCGACGGCGCGTTCGGTATCCACCTCGCCGCGCTTTCGGCGGGCCGCGTGCGGGAGCATTTCGATATGAGCCGCCCGGAGGGCTTCGTCCTCACGGAGCAGCCGCAGTCCGTCCGCATCGTCGAAGCCGAGCTTTTCGAGCTCCTTCGCGAGCGCGTTCGAACGGACGACCACCGGCGGCGGGCTCGTCTCTTCGGGCGTCAGGAGAAGGCCCCGGCGGCGCAGGGCCATGCCGAGCGCGAGGCTCGCGGAGGCCGCGGAGATCGGGATCGCCAGGACGAGGCCGACGATCGTGGGCGACATCCAGCCCGCGAGCGACGGTGCGATCATGAAGGCGGAGACGCCCGCGAGAACGCCCATCGCGACATGCGAGCGATGCCGGCGCACGATGTCCGCGACGGGGATCGATCCGTCGTCACGGCGCTGCGGGTTCCAGCCGGTATCGCGTCCCAACACGATATGCATCACGGCGCCCGACTGGATCAGCATCATGATCGGTGCGATCAGCGCCGAGGCGATGATCTCGATCAGGGCCGAAAGCGTCAGTTTCAGTCCTCCGCCGCAAGCGATGCGCTCGTTGCGCCGAAACAGCGTCAGCAGGAGCCCGAACAGCTTCGGTGCGAGCAGGATCGCCATGGTCACGGCGAACAGTTGGAGCGCACGCTCCGCATCGAAGCGCGGCCATGCCGGAAAGAGCGAGAACTCCTTGGTGAAATATTCGGGCCGCACATAGCGCGTCTGCAGGACGAGCACGATGCCGACGAGCAGCTGGCCGAACCAGAAGGGCGAGGCGAGATAGCCCATGATTCCGGTCGCGAAGTGCTGGCGGGTGGGCCATGTGAGCCCTTTCGCGCCGATCACGCGGACATGCTGCAGATTGCCTTGGCACCAGCGGCGGTCGCGCACCGAAAGGTCGATCAGCGAGGGCGGGCTTTCCTCATAGCTGCCCGTGAGTTCGGGCAACATGTAGACCGTGTAGCCCGCACGCCGGATCAACGCCGCCTCGACGAAGTCGTGGCTCAGGATGTGCCCGCCGAAGGGCGGCTTGCCGGAGAGCGTGGGCAGGCCCGCATGGGCGGCGAAGGCCGCGGTGCGGATGACGGCGTTGTGGCCCCAGTAGTTTCCCTCGCGCCCGGACCATGCGGCGAGCCCCGTCGCGATGACGGGGCCGTAGATCCGGGCCGCGAACTGCTGCAGACGCGCGAACAGCGTGTTGCGGTTGATGATCAGCGGCAGGGTCTGAATGATCCCGGCCTCCGGATCCGCCTCCATGGCTGCAGCGAGGCGGACGATGCAGGCGCCCGTCATCACGCTGTCGGCGTCGAGCACCAGCATGTGGTCGTAGGCGCCGCCCCAGCGGGTGACGAAATCCTCGATGTTTCCGGATTTCCGGCCGATGTTCTTGGGGCGGTGGCGATAAAAGACGCGGGCCCTGTCACCGAGGCGTTCGCGCATCGCGAGAAAGGCCCGTTCCTCCGCGATCCAGACGTCCGGGTTCGTCGTGTCGGACAGGACGAAGACGTCGAAGGCGTGGACGAGGCCCGTCGCCTCGACCTCCTCGATCATCGCCTGCAGGGCGGCGAAGGTTCGGTTCGTGGCCTCGTTGTAGACGGGCATGACGAGCGCCGTGCGCGTCTTCAGTTCGGTCGGCAGAGGCGGGGCCTGCGGGTTTCTCGCAAGGACGAGGAATCCGAGGACGGCACTGGTGAAAGCCAGCGCGATCCAGGAAAAATTGATCGTGAAGAGGATCAGCAGGAGCCACTGCAGGAAGGTGACGCCGGAGACCGAGACGACGCCGTACATCTCGTGGGCGCCCCATGCGGTCAGCCCGAGCGCGCCGCCGTAGACGAAGAGCCGCGCGAAGTATGGCGGGCGCGAGCTTGCGGGCCGTCGCGCCTTGCTGCGGTCGAACCGGGACAGCGACTGCGCGGGCATTTCGAGACGCGCTTCCGGTGGAAGTGCCGGCGGCGCCGCCCGATCCGTCGCCTCGCCGGAAGCGTCTCGGCTTATCGCGGAAGAGGAGGTCATGGCGTCCATCGATAGAGCCACGTCTCGCTGACGGGCTTGCCCCCGGCCTGGAGGACCAGACGCAGCTCCGCCGCGGCCTCCGTCCCCGGATCGAGATCGAAGCCGACGCGACAGAGTCGTCGATCCGGATGGAGCCACATGCGGACATTGCCCACCGAGCCCGGCCCGACGGAAACGACGGGTCGCAAGTCCGGCATGCTCTGCGGCTCGCGCAGGGCGTCGCCCGTGAAATCGATGATGAAGCGCCGACGACGTCCCGGACCGCCGCGGCCCGCTCGGGTCGCCGTCACGATGGCGAGCGGCGGCCTTTCGGGCGGATGCCAAGCCCAGTATTGGCGATAGGCGAAGGTCGTTTCGACGCCGGGCTGGAGAGGCTGTCGCGGACGCCAGAAGGCGATGACGTTGTCGTTGATCTCGTTGTCGGTCGGGATCTCGAAGAGTTGCACCGCTCCCGCCGTCCAATCGCCGATCGGCTCGTTCCAGACGGTCGGGCGTCTGTCCCAGCGCTGATCGTCGTCGAGATAGGCGGCGAAGTCCCGTTCGCGCTGGAGCAGACCGAACCCCTTCGGAGAAGGATCCACGAAGGCGGAGATCTGCAGGGTCTCGGGGTTGGAAAGCGGCCGCCAGATCCACTCTCCGTTGCCGTTGAGGATCGAGAGGCCTTGGGATTCGTGGACCGCGGGTCGCGGATCGTCCGCGGTCCGGCGGGAATGTGCGCCGAAGAAGAACGTCGTCTGCATCCCGCCGATGCCGTAATTCTCGATGGCGACGCGGGGAAACAAGGTCAGTTCCGTGTCGATGATCGGCACTTCTCCCGATCGCAGCGTGAAGCGATAGGCGCCGGTGACGCTTTCGCTGTCGAGAAGCGCATGGATGACGAGCGAAGTTCCCACCGGGCCCGGGCGTTCGAGCCAGAAGGCCCGGAATGCGGGGAACTCCTCGCCGCGCGTATCTCCGAGCTTGAGCGTCAGCCCGCGCGCCATGATCCCCTGGATCTGCCCGCGCGCGGCGCTGCGGAAGAGGCTTGCGCCTTGAAAGATCGCCAGTTCCCGACTGCGTCCATCCTGAGCGTCGCCATGAACGCGGAAGCCCGAAAAGCCCATGTCGGGCAGCGTTGCGGGGACGTTCAGCCGGCCATATTCGAACTTGCCGCGTTCATAGGCGATCCGTCGCACCGTCCCGTCTTCGATGATGAAGAGCTGGACCGGGGTGGTGAAGGCATAGCCGCGATGCAGCGGTTCGATCGAGAAGCCGCGGCCTTCCTGGTTCCAGATCCAGGCGCCGGGTACGGCGCGGATGCCCGAATAGCCGTCGAGGTCGAGCTTCTGAAAGGGTTCGGCCAAGTCGTTCTGCGGCGGCGCATAGGGCCTTCGCGAGAGGCTGCGGGCGAGATCGAGCAGGCCCGTCCAAGAGAATTTCTGGCCTTCGCCGATGGATGCCGCGATGGCTTGGCGGACCTCCTGCGCGAAGGCCCCGCCGGTCCCCGCCGCGGCGGCGAGGCCGAGGCCGAGGCTCAGCACGCCGCGCCGATCCATGCCGGCCGACGGCGACGAAGGACGATGGGGAGGACTTACGGTCATGCGCCGCCGAATCGATCTTGTTCTGGTTCGGGGTCGAGATTGTCCGTTCGACCCGGCGCCTTCTACCATAATCGCAAGCCGACGCGAGCCCGCATGCGGGGAATTTCCGCTGTCCGGGGAGCATCTTGGGCCGGCCTGCGAAAATGAGGCTCGCTCATTCTGCGCCCGTTTACAATTTCCGCGATAGAAACGGCCGAGAGATGGACGAAGAGAGATCGCCGATGACGGCTCACGCTTCCGAACGACGTTGCCTCGCATTGATCCTCGCTGCGGGCGAGGGCAAGCGCATGCGTTCCGACATTCCGAAGGTTCTGCATCGCGCGGCGGGTCGCTCGATGTTGGCCCATGTTCTTGCGACCGTGGCCGATGCGGGAGCGACTTCGGTGGCCGTCGTGGTCGGCCCGGGGCGCGACGACGTCGCTGCGGAAGCCGTGGCGACCGTGGCCGAGGCGCGCGTCTTCGTGCAGGCGGAACGGCGCGGCACGGCGCATGCCGTTCTCGCCGCCCGCTCCGCACTGGAGGAAGGTTGGGACGACGTGCTCGTGGCCTTCGCCGACACGCCGCTCGTCACCGCGCAAAGCTACAGGGCCATGCGCGAGAGGACGGCCGCGGGAGCCGCCGTGGCCGTGCTCGGTTTCGAAGCCGGGGATCCGTCGGGTTACGGGCGTTTGATCATGCAGGACGGCCGTCTTGTCGCGATCCGCGAGCACAAGGACGCCACGGAAGCCGAAAGGGCGTTGACGCTCTGCAATGCGGGCCTGATGGCCATCGACGGGGAGAAAGCGCTCGAAATCCTGTCCGCCATCGGATGCGAGAATGCACAGGGCGAATTCTATCTGACGGATGCCGTGGCGGTGGCGCGCGGCGGAGGTCTAGACGTCGCGGTCGTCGTCGCGCCCGAAGACGAAGTGTTGGGGGTCAACGACCGCGTCCAGCTCGCCGGCGCGGAGGCCGCGCTTCAGCGGCGTCTGCGCGAGGCGGCGATGCGCGACGGCGCGACGCTGACGGCGCCGGAGACGGTCCATTTCTCTTGGGATACGAAGCTCGGCCGCGACGTCGTGGTCGAACCGAACGTCGTTTTCGGGCCCGGGGTGAGCGTCGAGGACGGCGCGACGATCCACGCCTTCTCCCATCTGGAGGGCGCGCGGGTCGCGGCGGGCGCTTCGGTCGGCCCGTTCGCGCGGCTTCGTCCGGGCGCAAGGCTCGGACCGAAGGCGCGGGTCGGCAATTTCGTCGAGATCAAGAACGCCGATCTCGAAGCCGGGGCCAAGGTCAATCACCTCACCTATATCGGCGACGCGCGGATCGGCGAGGGGGCCAACATCGGCGCGGGCACGATCACCTGCAATTACGACGGCTACGGCAAGCACCGCACCGACATCGGCAAGGGCGCCTTCGTGGGATCGAACTCGTCGCTCGTCGCTCCGGTCACGATCGGGGAGGGGGCCTATGTCGGATCGGGATCGGTGGTGACCAAGGACGTACCGGCCGACTCGCTCGCGGTGGCGCGGGGTCGCCAATCCGTGATCGAAGGGTGGGCGGCGGCCTTCCGCGAAAGAATGAAGGATCGGAAAAAACGCTGAAACGTTCGAGTTTGAGTCTTCGGATCAGCTCGAATGTAACGGTCCGTCACTCAAATTGATTTGGAAAGATCGGGGCACCGACCTAACCCCGGTCCGCGGCCATCGCTCGGAGAAGAATTTTCATGTGCGGCATCGTCGGCATACTCGGCAAGGAACCCGTCGCCCCGCTGCTCGTCGACTCGCTCCGGCGGCTCGAGTACCGCGGCTACGACTCCGCGGGCGTCGCGACGCTCGAGGAGGGGCGGCTGACCCGTCGCCGCGCCGAGGGCAAGCTGCGCAATCTGGAGGGCCGCCTGAAGGAGGAGCCGCTGTCGGGAACGATCGGCATCGGCCATACCCGCTGGGCGACCCATGGCCGTCCGAGCGAGCGCAACGCGCATCCGCATGCGACCGACCGACTGGCGGTCGTCCATAACGGCATCATCGAGAATTTCCGCGAACTCCGGCAGGAGCTCGAGGCCGGCGGCGACGTGTTCGAGACGGAGACCGACACGGAAGTCGTGGCGCGGCTGGTCACGCGTGAAATGCGCAAGACCAACGACCCCGCCAAGGCGGTCGCGGCCTCGCTCCCGCACCTGCGCGGCGCCTTCGCGCTCGCCTTCCTGTTCGACGGCCATGAGGATCTGATGATCGGCGCGCGGAAGGGCGCTCCGCTCGCGATCGGCTTCGGCGAGGGCGAGATGTATCTGGGCTCGGACGCGCTCGCGCTCGCGCCGTTCACGCGCACGATCAGCTATCTCGAGGACGGCGATTGGGTCGTGCTCGATCGGACGACCGCGGTCATCCGCGACGCCTTCGGCGCGAAGGTGAAGCGGCCGCGGATCCAGACTTCCGCGGGCGCCTTCCTCGTCGACAAGGGCAATCATCGCCATTTCATGGCGAAGGAAATCCATGAACAGCCGGAGGTCGTCGGGCGGACGCTCTCGCATTATCTCGACATGGCGAACGGCCGCGTCCGCATGCCGGAAGGGCTGCCCTTCGACTGGAAGGCGATCGACCGGATCACGATGTCGGCCTGCGGAACGGCCTATTATGCGGGCCTCGTCGGCAAATACTGGTTCGAGCGCTATGCGCGCATCCCGGTGGAAATCGACGTCGCCTCGGAGTTCCGCTATCGCGAGGCGCCCCTTTCGGACAAGGGTCTGGCGCTCGTCATTTCGCAGTCGGGCGAAACCGCCGACACGTTGGCGGGCCTCCGCTACGCGAAGGACTGCGGGCTCCCGGTTCTCGCCGTCGTGAACGTGCCGACATCGACGATCGCCCGCGAAAGCTCGGCCGTCGCCCCGACGCTCGCCGGCCCCGAGATCGGGGTCGCCTCGACGAAGGCCTTCACCTGCCAGCTCGCCGTGCTCGCCTGTCTCGCGATCGGCGCGGGCCGCGCACGCGGCACGATCGATGCGGCCAAGGAACGCGAACTCGTCGCCGAACTCGTGAAGGTTCCCGGCCTCATGGCCGACGCGCTGCAGACCGAGACCGCGATCGAACACGTCGCGCGCGACATCGCGAAGGCGACCGACGTCCTCTTCCTCGGGCGCGGGACGAATTATCCGCTCGCCATGGAAGGCGCGCTGAAACTCAAGGAAATCAGCTACATCCACGCGGAAGGTTATGCGGCGGGTGAACTGAAGCACGGCCCGATCGCGCTCATCGACGAGGAGATGCCCGTCGTCGTACTCGCACCGCGCGACGCGATCTTCGAGAAGACGGTGTCCAACATGCAGGAGGTCGCCGCGCGCGGCGGCCGCATCATCCTGATCGCGGATGCGCATGCGGCGCATGATGCGGGGATCGAGCCTGCGGGCACGCTCGTCATGCCCGAAATGGCTCCGGACTTCGCGGCCATCGCCTATGCCGTCCCGGCGCAGCTTCTCGCCTATTACGCGGCCGTGACGCTGGGCAAGGACGTCGACCAGCCGCGCAATCTCGCCAAGTCCGTCACGGTCGAGTGAGCGTCACTCGTCCGGACGCGTCATGATGTAGATCGCGGCCGCGGTCATGCCGACGGCGCTGACGGCGACGGCGATCGGGGGGGCGAACCACGCGATCCCCGACAGGCTCACCGCCATGGAGGCGATCGCGAGATATTTGGCGCGTCGAGGGATCGAGCCCGTGGCGCGCCAATGCCGGATCGGCGGGCCGAGATAAGCATGTTCGAGAAGCCAACGCTCGAAACGGGGCGAGGAGCGGGCGAAACAGGCCGCCGCCATGATGAGGAACACGACGCCGGGGACGGCGGGCAGCACCAGCCCGGCCAATCCGATCAAAAGGCAGACGATCCCGGCCAGAAACCAGAGCGTTTTCTTGAAGCGATGAAGGAGCGTGCCGAGGGGCCCGAAGGACGAGCCCGAACCGACGCTCGACGTGCGCCCCCCGTGCGGTGCATCATGAGGCGAACGGCCGTCCGGCCCCATGGAGTTCTCGTTCCGCAATGACATCGCCCGCCCCCGTCGATCCCGTCCCGTCGCCGCCCTCGGAGATCGGGCTCACCGCCGGTCAGCGGATCCGCACCTATTTCCTGACGGGCATCGTCGTCGCGGGCCCCTTGGCCATTACGGCCTACATCACCTGGTGGTTCATCAATCTCGTCGACGGATGGGTGAAACCGCTCGTTCCGGCGTCCTACAGGCCCGACGCTTATCTTCCTTTCGACCTGCCGGGCTTCGGACTCGTCGTCGCCTTTCTCGGGCTCACGCTTCTCGGCTTCCTGACGGCGAATCTCGTCGGACGTTCGATGCTCGATCTCGGGGAGACCGTGCTCGGGCGGATGCCCGTCGTCCGCGGGCTCTACAAGAGCGTGAAGCAGATTTTCCAGACCGTCTTTTCGGAGAGCGGTTCTTCCTTCCGGACGGTGGGGCTCGTCGAGTTCCCGGCCAAGGGCATGTGGTCCATCGTCTTCATCTCGACCCCGCCGGGTCCGACGATCGGCGGGAGCCTGCCCGGGCGCGATGAATATCTCTCCTGCTTCCTGCCCTGCACGCCCAATCCGACGACGGGGTTCTTCTTCTATCTGCCGAAGCAGGACGTGATCGAACTATCGATCAGCGTCGACGAAGGCGCCAAGCTGGTGATGTCGGCGGGGTTGATCCAGCCCGAACTGCGGCAGGCGGAATTGGCGGCCATGGCCGAAAAGGCGCGGCCGCCCGTCAAGGAGCCCGCCGACGCCTAGCCGGTCCACCGTATTTCGGGGCCAATGCGCTACGTTCTGCGCGGCTTCCGGCTTGAATTCGGTCGGCGCGGGACGATCGGCGGATTTTCCGATGTCGCTCTCCATCGGAACGTCACCGCTTCCGGGCGTGGTTCGGGGCTCCGGCGGACGGTTCCGCTCGCCGGGATGACGGCGTGACCTTTCGGTTTTCTCGGGACCCCTGTCGCCCCCGCCACCCGGCAGAACGAAGCCCGTCAGGCGATCTCCGAGGCGCGTCGGGCGGCATGTGCGCGGACACGTTCCAAGAAAGCGTCGGCGGTTGCGCCGCTCGTCATCTCGTTTTTTGCCGCTTTGCCGTTTTCGAAGCAATTTTTAGTGAAGGAAAGCAGGGCGTCGAATCCTTTCTGGAAACTATCTCTCTTCATCTGCACGTCTGCAGAGTGCGAGGATCCGAAATCGATCATCTTGATTTCGATCTTTTCCGCCGTCATGTCACAAAGATAGTGTTCAGGCTTACGCTCGGGTGGTTGAAATCCGGCCTTCGTGAGGATGAAGAGATCGTCCACAGCGGTCATTACGGCGGCTTCGAACTCAGGGAGGCGATCTTCCGGAAGCGTCGACCAGCGCAACATCGAACTCGGACCCGACGGACCGATGGTCTTTTTCTCGTCGGCCGTGGGAACTCCGCCCAACATGCGGTTCGTGATTCCCGGCGCAAGTTGTTCGTTGGCCAGCAGATGCTCGAAGAAGGCCGATTTCGCTTCGGGGCGGACCTGATAGAATTTTTTGACGTAGTTTCCGTCGGCATCGGTCGTGACCCCGCGATAGTCCGGGCTCACCTTGATGCGGCTGTTTTTTGCGAAGACGTTTTTCCCGGCCTTCGCGGCCAAGTCCGCAAGGCTCGTGACGCCGTCGGGCAAGGGCTCGTCGAGCGGGCTCACCACGGCGGAGACACAGTTTTGCGTATTGTTGCCGTTCAGATCCTTCAGCCTCTTGCCCGGCAACAGAACGAGGTCGACGATCCATGGATCATCGCCCACACTGAACTGGAGAACCATGCGACCTTCCTCTTCGAGCGGCTTGAACAAGTCCCGCATGGCCTCAGCGCGCGCAGTGCCCCTGATCTTCTTGTCGATAGTTCCGACAATGGCCGAGAGGACCTTTCTGTCCATGTCTACTTTCTGAAAGTCAGTATTTCGCCCTTCGAACTTGTTCCAATATAAAATGTGTCCGTTGTAGTAATCATCCTTGGGAATGTTGAGGTCGACCGTCCGGACCGTCGCCTCCTGCAGCTTCGGAACCGAGCCTTTGGGCAGAACGGCACGGGCCTTTCCGGCCGCATCGAAATAGCAATAGACCTTTTCGCCGTTGACCTCGATCTTGGAGATGCCGCGCTTGGCTTGCAGGCCGAGTTCCTCCAACCGGGCATCGATCGCCTTGCCGACCGGCGCGTGATCCCCGGAGTCCAGCATGTTGAAGACCTTGGGCCTGAAGGGCGGGGCTTCCGTCTGCACCGAGAAACCGTGAGCCTTCGTCAACGCCTCGGTCGCCTTGGAGGCCAAGGGTGCGGCCGAAGGCTCGACAAGAAGGTCGGGCACGTCCTCCTCGACCACCGCATCCTCGACCACCGCATCATCGATCATCGACGCGTCGACGATGGGATCCGCGTTGACCGGAGCCGCGACCACCGGATCCGCGATGACGGGATCCGCGATCCGCGGATTCGCGATGACCTTGTCGGCCCCTGCCGACGCAACGTCCGCCGCGCGCAGGAGGACATGTTCGGGAGCCTTTTCGGCGGCCTGCGGGGCCACCGAGGGAGCGAAACGTTGCTCGAGGCGACCCAGCATTCCGAGGAGGCTCGGCGCGGTGTGCGCCGTCTTTCGATCGAGACGCGCATATTCGGTGTCGAACGCCTTCGCCACATCGCCGTCCCTGCCGCCGAATTTGGCGATGCAGGCCTGCTTGAAGAATTCGCGGGTCAACGGTTTGCGGCTGAAGAAATCCCGCGTCGTTTTGGTGCCGAGCAACAGGGTCTTGTTCGATTGCCGCCCGTTGATGATCCGAACGGTGGCCTTGGCGTCGAGCCCGGAGAGGAATTGCTTGGCGCCGTCGAACTGATCGCCACGGACGGACCCGCCTTTCTCGAGAGCGGAGCGGTTGAGGGAGAGTTTGCCCGCGCTCGCGATGCCGAGATCGACGGGGGCGGGAGCGTTGCGTTTGACGTCAGGCATGGTTCTCTCTCCGAAGATAAGCCGTTGCCGCCTTCAGGCTCTGAGGAACAGCCCGGGGGTATCGCGAGGGCCGGCGTCCGGTTGCGAAGGGCGCGAGGCTACGAGCAGAAGAAGATCGGCCGACGCCACGGCATCCTTCACGATGGCGAGCACGTCATCCGGGGTCAGCGATCCCAAGGCGAAGCTCGCAAACAGGATCGGTTCACCGGCACCGTTCCGAGCGAAGCGAAAATCCTCCGCCAGCAGGGCATCCGCATTCATCTGAAGGGCGGTCATCAGTCCGTCGGGGCTTGCCAGGGCCGCCCGCGCCTCCTCAGTCGGGAAATCGACCACGCAGACGAGCCGTCCCTCCGCGGTTTCGGCAGGGAACAGGCGGACCCGCTTCTCTCCGATTTCCATTTCCGCCGCGGCCATGTCGTCGCCGTGAAAATCGAGACCGTTGCGGTCGTAGAACCCCTTCATCAGAGTTTCGAAAAGAGCGAAGTCGCCGGCCGTCGTCATCTGTCTCGCACTCTTGAAAGGCGTCATTTTCAGCGAGAGTTTATACATGTTTCCCGATCGCGAAAGCACCGAGACTTTGCCGGCGTGGGAGGCGACCTTCCGAAGGGAGGCACCGTCTCGGGACGGTCGAGCGACGACGATCAGAAACCTTTTCAGTCCCGATGAAACATGTGCGTGCCGGGAGCAAGAGATGACCCGCGGGCGGGGGGCGGCATTGCGAGACCGACCGCTGCGGTGAGTTCGGTGGCAAAGGCCGCGGGGGTGAGAAAGCGGGGCGCGGCCGGCCGTCAAGGAACCGGCCGACGCCTAGCCGGCGCGCAGCAGACGCACCGCATCGCCGCGCTCGAAGAGGTGGAGGAGGATCCGCACGGCTTCGCCGCGCGGGCTTTCCAGATCCGGATCACGGTCGAGAAGCAGTTCCGCGTCCTTGCGCGCCATGGCGAGGAGTTCGCCCTGGCGCGCGGGCGAAGCGAGGCGGAAACCGGGCATCCCGGACTGGCGCGTCCCGAGAACGTCGCCTTCGCCGCGCAGACGCAGGTCCTCCTCGGCGATCACGAAACCGTCCTCGGTGTCGCGCATCGTTTCGAGCCTTTTCCGGGCGATCTCGCCTGATCCGGGCTTGTAGAGCAGCAGGCAGACCGAACGCTCCGCTCCTCGGCCGACGCGGCCGCGCAATTGATGAAGCTGGGCGAGGCCGAAACGCTCGGCATGTTCGATGACCATGACGCTCGCCTCGGGGACGTCCACGCCGACTTCGACGACCGTGGTGGCGACCAGAACGGAGACTTCGCCGGTCGCGAAGCGGGCCATGACCTCGTCCTTGTCGCGACCCTTCATCTTCCCGTGGACGAGGGCGACCGCGTCGCCGAAACGCGCCTTCAGGGCGGCGTAGCGTTCTTCGGCCGCGGCGACGTCGAGCTCTTCGGATTCTTCCACCAAGGGACAGATCCAATAGACGCGTCGCCCGGATTCGATCGCGCGCCCGACGGCGGTCTCGACGTCTTCCAGACGGTCCAAAGGAAGCACGCGGGTGTCGACGGGCTTTCGGCCCGCGGGCTTCTCGCGCAGGACGGACACGTCCATGTCGCCGAAACAGGTGAGCACCAGCGTGCGCGGGATCGGCGTCGCGGTCATCACCAGCACGTCGACCGCCTCGCCCTTGCGCGACAAAGCGAGGCGTTGATGCACGCCGAAGCGATGCTGTTCGTCGATGACGGCGAGGCCCAGCCGCGCGAAGGCGACGTCCTCCTGAAAAAGCGCATGGGTGCCGATCACGATGTCGATCGCGCCCGAGGCGAGGCCTTCGAGCACGTCGCGCCGCGCGGCTCCCTTTTCACGTCCCGTCAGAAGGGCCGCGCGCAGACCCGCCGCTCGGATCCAAGGTTCGAGCCGCTCGAAATGCTGCCGGGTCAGGATCTCCGTGGGGGCCATCAGCGCGGCCTGAAATCCCGCTTCCGCCACGGTCGCCATGGCGAGCAGGGCGACGAGCGTCTTGCCGGATCCCACGTCGCCCTGCAGCAGACGCAGCATTCTTTCGGGTCTCGCGAGATCGGCGGCGATGTCCTGCACCGCCTTGTCCTGCGCCGAGGTCGGGGTGAAGGGCAGGGCGGAAAGAATGGCACGACGATATCGTCCGTCGCCGATGCGCGGCGTGCCGCTTTCACGCTTCATCCGGCGGCGCACGAGCAGCAGGGCCGTCTGGCTCGCAAGAAGTTCGTCATAAGCGAGGCGCGTGCGGGCGGGCCCGTCTTCGCCGATCGCCTCGGGGCTCTCCGGTTCGTGCAGCACGCGCAGCGCATCGCCGAAGCGCGGCCAGCGCTCGCGGGCGACGAGGGCGGGATCGCTCCATTCCTCGAGAGCCGGGAGACGGGCGAGCGCGCCCGTGGCGGCCTTGTGCACCATGCGCCGCGACAGACCCTCGGTACGACCGTAGACGGGCTCGACCATGGGCGATTTGGCGAAGGCCTCGGCGTCCATCACCCGATCCGGGTGGACGATTTGGCGCCGGCCGTCGAACAGCTCGATCGATCCCGAGACGAAGCGGATCTCGCCCACGGGCAGGAGGGATTCGAGCCTCGGTCGCGAACCGTTGAAGAAGACGAGCGTGACGTCTCCCGTCTCGTCCTCGCACAAAACGCGATAAGGCGCGCCGCGCCGACCGGGCGGGGCCGGGCGATGGGAGACGACGCGGACCTCGAAGGTGGTGAGGACCCCGGGTTCGGATTCCGAAAGCACCGCGCGGCGGCGGCGATCGACGGCGGCATAGGGCAGGTGCAATAGGGCGTCGAGAACGCGCGCGGATCGTTTGCCGTCGCCGAGCAGACGGTCGAAGGACGACGCCAGTTTCGGCCCGATGCCGGGGATCGCCGTGACGGGGGCGAAGAGCGGATCCAGGACGGGGGGGCGCATCGCGACTCGATCGGACCAAAGCGTGAACGTCTTCTTATAGGCGGAGACGCCGGCCCCGGAAAGACGCGGATGCCCGCAGGCGCGGGCATGACGGGGGTGCCTGTGTTCACCCCTCGGCGTCATCCCGGCCGCAGCGCAGCGGAGAGCCGGGATCCACGTCTTTCTTGCGGCGTCGAAGGCAAGACGTGGATGCCCGCAGGCGCGGGCATGACGGGGTGGGGTAACGGGGGTGGGTTCAACACGCGGATGCCCGCAGGCGCGGGCATGACGGGGAGGGGCGGGCTTGACCCCGCGGCCGCCGCGCTATCTTTGCATCCGTCGACATCAATCAGAGGCAGTCATGGAAACGGATTTCACGCTCGCAGGTTCGATCATCCTGCACCTGATCGCCATGGTTCTGATCTTTTCTCTGGTGCTTCGCCCCAATTGATCGGCGTCCGCCGTCCGAGCGGCTCCCGCGCGTTCCCGACGAATCGCCGAGCGCGCTAGGGTAGCGCCCGCATCGTCGTCTCCGGGAACCTGCGATCATGAGCCGCCTCGTCCATGTCCTGAACGGTCCGAACCTCAATCTGCTCGGCAAGCGCCAGCCACAGATCTACGGCAGCGAGACGCTCGCCGACGTGGAAGCGGCTTGCCGTACGCTGGCGGGGGAGTTGAAGCTCGAACTCCGCTTCGATCAGTCGAACCGCGAATATGAGCTGATCGATTGGATCCATGCGGCCCGTGAGACCGCGGCGGCGATCGTGATCAATCCCGGCGCGTTCACGCATACGTCCATCGCGATCCTCGACGCGCTCAACGCCTTCGACGGGATCGTGATCGAGTGCCACATCTCGAACGTTCATAAGCGCGAGAGCTTCCGCCATCATTCATACGTCTCGCTGCGCGCGGATGGCGTGATCGCGGGTTTCGGAACGCAGGGTTATGCGCTCTCGCTGCGCCGGGTCGCGCATCTGCTCGACGCCAAGGGCTGAGGCCCGACGCCGACCGTTTCCGAAGACGTGGATGCCCGCATGCGCGGGCATGACGGGCTGGGGCCTGACGGGGATCGCGTCAGAAGCCCGCCGCCGCGCCGTCGCTGCGGGGGTCGGTCGCGCCTTCGAAGACGCGGCCGGGATGCATGACGATCGCGCCCGCATGGCCCATCGTGCCCGTGAAGTCTTCGAGCAACTCGATGTCGTGCCCGGCCGCACGCAGGGCGGCGACGAGGGCGGTATCGAAGCGGCTCTCGAGCTTGAGGGTGACGCTGTTCTCGCCCCAGGTCTTGCCGAGGAGCCAACGCGGCGCGGTGACCGCGGCCTGCAGTCCCTGTCCGAACATGGCGTATCGCGTGAAGATCGCCGACTGCGTCTGCGGCTGACCCTCGCCGCCCATCGTGCCGTAGACCATCCGACGTCCGTCGTCGAAGAGGGCGAGCGCGGGATTGAGCGTGTGGAAGGGCTTGCGCCCGGGCGCGAGACGCCGCGGACCCTCGCCCGCGAGCCGGAAGCTCGCGCCGCGGTTCTGCAGCACGAAGCCCGTCTGCGGCAGGACGCAGCCCGAGCCGAATTCGAAGAAGATCGATTGGATGAAGCTGACGGCGACGCCGTCCTTGTCGATCGCGCCGAGCCACACCGTGTCGCCCGGTTCCGCGGGCTGCGGCCAGGGCAGGGCGGTCTTCCGGTCGATCCGGCCGGCGAGCGCGTCGAGCGCCGCGGTCGTCAGGAAGTCGCGCGGATCGACGGTCATGCTCGCCGGGTCGCCCACCGCGCGGTCGCGGACGAGGAAGGCCTGCTTCGTCGCTTCGACGAGGCCGTGGATATGCTCGAAGCCTTCCGCCTCGGTCACGCCGAGCCGGTCGAACAGCGCGAGGATCATCAGCGAGGCGAGGCCCTGCGTGGGCGGGGGAAAGTTGTATAGACGAGCGCCGCGGACGGCGACGCTCAGGGCGTCGCGGCGCGCCGCGTGATGGGCGGAGAAGTCCGCTCCGGTCAGAGGCGAGCCGACCGAGACGAGATCGGCGGCGATGTCGCGGGCGAGGGCGCCGCGATAGAAGTCCTCCGTTCCCTGCGCGCCGATGCGCGAGAGCGTGCGGCCGAGCGCGGGGAGCTTCATCACCTCGCCCTCGCGCGGCGGTCGGCCGTCGATCAGGAAGGTCGAGACGAAATTCGGGGCGTCCTTCAGTTCGGGAAGCTTCGACCGGGTGAGCTGCTCCTGGCTCGCGGTGGCCGCGAAGCCGTTCTCGGCCGACCAGACGGCGTCCTCGACGAGGCGCGAGAGCGGAAGCCGCCCGCCGATCTCCTGCGAGAGGCGATGCGCCTCGCCCCAGCCGGAGATGGTGCCGGGGACCGTGTTGGCGGCGAAGGGGCCGCGCCACGGGATCGCCGAAAGCCCGTTCGACGCGTAGAGTTCGGGCGTCGCGGCGGCGGCGGCCGCGCCGCAGGCGTCGATCGCGGTGGGCTCCGAGCCGTCCTTCGACACGAGCCAGAATCCGTCGCCGCCGATGGCCGTCATATGCGGGTAGACGACCGCCAGCGACGCCGCCATGGCGATCACGGCCTCGATCGCGTTGCCGCCTTCGCGGAGGATGCGCAGACCCGCTTCGCTCGCGAGATGATGCGGCGAGGTGACCATGCCGCGGCGGGAACGGGGGGTATTGAGCATCGTGACGGTCCTTCCTTCCGGGGCGTCCGGTCCGCGGGAACGGCGGGTCGCCCGGTTTCGGCGCAAGTACATAGGGCGTTGCGGTGCATCCGCGTAGCCGGGCCTTGTCGCGTCCTTCGGTAGAGCGCGGCGCGGGCGCGACGGAAGGGCGCGGTCCGGGGCGGGCGTCCGGCGGCGCAAAAAGACGAATCGGGATGTCCTTTTCGGGAATACACGGCTAAAGGCGTGTTTATGACCACCGTTCTCGACATGATCGGGCGCACGCCGCTCGTGGAAATCACGGGGCTCGACACGGGCCCCTGCCGGCTTTTCGCCAAGCTGGAGAGTTCCAATCCCAGCGGCTCGATCAAGGATCGGCCCGCGCGGTCGATGATGGAGGCGGCGGAGGCGCAGGGCCGACTGAAGCCGGGCGGGACCGTGGTCGAAGCGACGGCGGGCAATACGGGCGTGGCCTTGGCGCTGATCGCCGCGCGCAAGGGCTACCGCACGGTCCTGGTGGTTCCCGACAAGATGTCCGACGAGAAGATCGCGCATCTGCGCGCCGTCGGCGCGGAAGTCGTCATGACGCGTTCGGACGTCGAGAAAGGCCACCCGGAATATTATCAGGACATGGCCGTCGCCCTTGCGGCGACGATCCCCGGCGCGCTCTACATGGACCAGTTCGCCAATCCCGCGAACCCGGCCGCGCATGAGGCGACGACGGGGCCGGAAATCCTCGAACAGATGGATGGCGACCTCGACGCCTTCGTCTGCGGCGTGGGATCGGGCGGGACGCTGTCGGGCGTCGGCCGTTATCTGCGGGCGCATTCGCCGAAGACGAAGATCGTGCTCGCCGATCCGGTCGGCTCGATCCTCGCGGATCTCGTCAATACGGGTCGCTCGTCGACGCCGGGGAGCTGGAAGGTCGAAGGCATCGGCGAGGACTTCGTGCCGCCGAACTGCGATCTCTCGCTGGTGGACGAAGCCTTTTCGATCTCCGACGAGGAGAGCTTCCGCACCGCCCGCGAGGTTCTGCTGCGCGACGGAATTCTCGCGGGAACCTCGTCGGGCACGCTGCTCGCCGCGGCGATGCGCTGGTGCCGCAAGCAGAACGAGCCCAAGCGCGTGGTCACCTTCGTCTGCGACAGCGGGGCGAAGTACTTCTCCAAACTCTTCAACGACGAATGGATCCGGGCGCAGGGCTGGCGTTTCTGACGCCGCCCCCTCCCGCGGAGAACCGAGATGAGCCGCAACGACCAGAGCTTCGCCACCCGCTGCGTTCACGGCGGCCAGCGGAACGACCCGCTGACGGGCGCCGTGATGGTGCCGATCTACGCGACCTCGACCTATGCGCAGAAGAGCCCCGGCGAGCATCTCGGCTATGAATACGGGCGCACGCACAATCCGACGCGGATGGCCTTCGAGCGCTGCATGGCCGATCTCGAAAACGGCACGGCGGCCTTCGCCTTCGCGTCGGGGCTGGCGGCGATCTCCACCGTGCTCGACATGCTCGACGCGGGTTCGCACATCATCGCGTCCGACGATCTCTACGGCGGCACGCGGCGGCTCTTCGAACGCGTGAAGGCGAAGACGACGGGTCTCGCCGTGAGCTTCGTCGACATGACGGACCCCGCGGCGCTCGAGGCCGCTCGGCGGCCCGAGACCCGCATCATCTGGGTCGAGACGCCGACCAATCCGATGCTGCGCATCACCGACATGCGCAGGGCGGCGGAGTTCGGCCGCCGGCACGGCATCCTGCTCGTCGCCGACAACACTTTCGCGAGCCCCTATGTCCAGAAGCCGCTCGATTTCGGCTTCGACATGGTGGTGCATTCCACGACGAAATATCTCAACGGCCATTCCGACATGATCGGCGGCGTCGCCGTGGTCGGCGACCGGCCCGAGGTCGTCGAGAAGATGACGTTCCTGCAGAATGCCGTCGGCGCGGTCTCGGGGCCGTTCGACAGCTTCCTCGCGTTGCGCGGCCTGAAGACGCTCAATCTCCGCATGGAGCGGCATTGCGCGTCCGGGCTCGAAATCGCCGCCATGCTCGAAAAGCATCCCGCGGTGGCGAGCGTGATCTATCCCGGCCTGTCGAGCCATCCGCAGCACCGCATCGCGCGGGAGCAGATGAACGGCTACGGCGGCATCATCACCGCGCGCCTCAAGACCGATCTCGACGGCGCGCGGCGCTTCCTCGAGGCCTGCGAGTTGTTCACGCTCGCTGAAAGCCTCGGCGGCGTGGAGAGCCTCATCGAACACCCGGCCATCATGACCCATGCCTCGGTGCCCGCCGAGGCCCGCCGCGAACTGGGCATCGACGACGCGCTCGTGCGCCTCTCGGTCGGCATCGAGGACGCGGGCGACCTGCGCAGGGATCTGGAGCGCGCGCTCGCCCGGATCTGAAGACGCGGGGACGCGCCGCCGGGCGTTCGCGGGACGGACGGGCGGTCAGTCCTCGGCCGCCCGCCGCGTCACGAGCACCTTGTCGATCCGTCGGCCGTCCATGTCGACGACCTCATAGCTCCATGCGCCGACGGTGAAGCGCTCGCCCGTTTCCGGGAGGCGCTTCAAACGGTCCAGGACGAGGCCCGCGACGGTCTCGTAGTCGGCCTGTCGGTCGACGGGCGCGCCGATCTTGTCCTCGAACTCGTCGATCGGCATCCAGCCCGACACCAGCCAGCTGCCGTCCGCACGAGCGACAAAGGCGGGCTCTTCGTCATGCTCGTCGCGGAACACGCCCGTGATCGCTTCGAGAATGTCGCTGGCGGTGATGATCCCTTCGAAATGGCCGTATTCGTCGAAGACGAGCGCCATGTGGACCGTCGAAGAGCGGATCGCGCGGACGACGTCGAGCGCACGCGCGTTGTCGGTGACGATCGGCGCGGCGGCGACCAGGGCGCGGATGTCGAAATTCTTCTCGTCGAGCAGTCCCGCGACGAGATCCTTGACGAAGATCACGCCGACGACGGCATCCGCCTCGCCGTCCTTGACGGGAAGACGCGAGCGCCGGGTCGACCGGACCTGTTCGAGCATCGCGGGAAGATCGTCGTCGAGATCGAGGATCTCGACGTCGCGCCGCGGCGTCATCAGGGCCTTCGCGGTCCGGTCGGCGAGGCGCATGACGCCGGAGATCATGTCGCGCTCGTCCGTCTCGAGGACGCCCGCGCTCTCCGCCTCCGCGATGATCGTGCGGACCTCTTCTTCGGTGACGCCTTCGGGGTCGTCGTTCTTGTGGCCGAGGAGGCGGAGCACGGCCTTGCCGGACGCATCGAGCAGCCAGACGAGCGGCGCGCTCGCGCGCGACAGAACCATCATCGCGGGGGCGACGCGGATCGCGACACGTTCCGGATCCTTGAGCGCGATCTGTTTCGGAACGAGTTCGCCGACGATCAGCGACAGATAGGTGATCGCGACGACGACGACGCCGACGCCCGAGGCTTCGGCGAAATGTTCCGGGAGACCCTGCGTCTGCAGGAATTCGCCCAAGCGCAGGCCGAGCGTGGCGCCCGAGAATGCGCCGGACATGACGCCGATCAGCGTGATGCCGATCTGGACCGTCGAAAGGAACCTTCCGGGGTTCTCGGCGAGACGGAGCGCGGTTCTCGCGCCGGTGACGCCCTCTTTCTCGAACATCCTCAACCGCGCGGGGCGGGCGGACACGACGGCCAATTCGGACATCGCGAGAAGGCCGTTGATCACCGTGAGTACGATGACGATCGCAATTTCAAGAGACAATCAGAACACGCAAGCATACCCGTCGCGCCCTGCGGCGAGGGTTTCGACGCCCCTTTCGCGTGTAGGGCCACGATAAACCAAGTCGGCGGCGTTTGGCGATGGGGTCTCGTGCGGCTCTTTCGATGAACCCCGATCGCCGATGCCGCAACGGCTTCTACGGGGGCGGACGGGCTTGAGGGGCTCACCATGCGACCGTTATGCTGCCTCGTCGCGTCGTAAGACGGAGCCGTTCGGCTCCGCGCGATGCGTGAACGCGGCGGCGATCCTTCAGGGGGCGTTTCGGAACGTTCGCGGTGAAGGCCGACCGTGCCGAGGGCGGGATGATGCTGAAACTCTTTCTCGGAGGATGGAGCACCCGGATTGCGAAGCTGCGCGCGTCCGTTCTGATGCTCCCTCTGCTCGCCGGTTGCGCGGGGCCGCCGCAAGGCGTCGAGCCGCTGCGCTCTTTCGACCTTTCGCGTTACCGCGGCGAATGGTTCGAGGTCATGCGGCTCGATCACCGTTTCGAGCGCGGCCTGACGCATGTCACAGCCGCCTACACGCCGCGCGCCGACGGGTCGATCGGCGTCGTCAACAGGGGCTTCGACCCCGAAGGTTGCCGATGGAAGGTCGCCGAGGGCAAGGCCGTCCTGCAGGGGGACGCCGATACGGCGAGCCTTTCGGTGAGCTTCTTCCCGCCGTTCGCGGGCGGCTATCACGTCGTATCGCTCGATCGCCGGAATTACGCGTGGGCGATGGTGGCCGGACCGACCAAGGATTATCTCTGGATCCTGGCGCGACGCCCCGATCTCGACGCTTCCGTCCGCAACCGTCTGGTGGCGGAAGCGAAGGCGCTCGGCTTCCCGGTCGAGCGACTGATCCTCGTCGACCACGGCACCCGCGCGTGTCGATGACGGGAGCGCGGCCGAGGACGAACGGGAGCGGACCGGCGCGCGTCGCCGGTCGTCGGTCAAGGATCGCGGCGGCCCTCGTCTTCATGGCGTTCTGTCTCGTCTGGTCCGGTGCGGAGGCTCAGCCCGCACCGTTCGACCTGCGGCTGTTTCAACCCGAGATCGTCACGGACGTCGTGGCGGAACGGCCTTTGCGCGGATCCTACAGCCTCGCGAACAATACCGATCGGGTCGGGCTGGCGCGGATGCGTGCCCAAGTGCCGGGCTTCGACGGCAAGGGTCTTCTCATCGCGAGCTGGAATCCGCACCCGGACGGGACGGCCGATCGTCCCACCTTCGTCATCGTCCACGGGGGACACGGATTGGTTCCGACCAATTTCGCGACGGCGTTGTGGGCCAGGCGGACTTTCGAGGCGAATGTTCTCGTGCTCGACAGCTATTGGAGCAGGGGCCGCGAGGAGAACTGGGCGACTTGGACGCCGTTCGGCGCGAACATGCGCGCGCTCGACGCCATCGCGGCCGGGCGTTGGCTGACGTCCGTTCACGGCGTCGATCCCCGCAAGATGGTGCTGATCGGCGACAGTCAGGGAGGATGGACGGTTCTGCGGACCTTTACCGACGAACCCTTCCTGCGGCGGGCGACGTCGCGTCTCTATCGGGCGGGCGTCGCCCTCTATCCGAACTGCAGGGCAGACGGCTCGGCCCTTCGCCCGCGGCTCGGCCCCTACGGCGCGCCCGTGATCGTCTTCACCGGCGGCAAGGACACGGCCACGCCGGTCGATGATTGCGATCGCGCGGTCTTCCGCGCGGCGGCGAGTTGGAAACATTATCCCGACGCGACCCATGGCTGGGACGTCGCCAATCGAGGCGCGCATTCTCCGGCCGTCGACGGCGAATGCGGGCGGGCTCTCAATGTTTACAATCGTTTTTCCGTGTGTCGAAGCGACGCCGTGACCGCGGACATGCAAGTCCGGATCACGGCGTTCCTGTTCGGCATCGGCGTCAGACCGCCCGAACGGCGACCTTGATCGGGCGCGACCGACGGATCGAAGACGCGGGCCGGGGACGTCGCCCGACGGACGGGCGGCTTCCCCACGCTGCCGGGATCAGGCCGGGATCGCGGCCGCGACGATGCGGGACGCGTCGTCGGAGTCGATCAGGCTGCGCGCCGCGACGATCAGGCGGGCGGAACCCGCGGCACCGAGCACGGGGTCGCAGAGATCGGTGAGCTTGGCGTCGAGTTCCGCGTCCGTCATCGGGCGGCCGAGGCTGCCGATGGCGTGCTCGACGAAGAGGTGGTGCACCTTCCCGTCGGTCGTGGTCAGGACGACGTCCACCTGATGCTCGTGGATGCCCGGCGTCGCCACGGCCGTCACCTTGCCGCGAAGGCCGACGATGACGGGATCGGTGACGCATTCGTCGGAATATTCATGCTCGCCGCAGCGGCCGTGAACGATGGCGGCCGCGCAGGAGTGATAGACCGAGAACTTGCCTTCGAGGCCGGTGCGCGGCGCGGTCTTGCCCGTGAGCTCGAGCACCAGCGGATGCACCTTGAGCGCGATGGAGGCGACGTCCGCGGCCTTGAGGCCGTGGGCGTTGCGCAACTGCACGCAGCCGTCGATGGCCGGGTGGATGACGATGCCGCAGGCGAAGGGCTTGTAGGTGTTGAGCGCGATTTCCCAGGTCTTGCCGAGGTTCTCGGTGATTTCCTTCGGGTCGAACTTCGTCGAGGCGACGTTCGCGAAACCGCGCGGGGCCTCGATGCCCCGGTCGGAGCTGGTGAAGTCCTGAGCCGCCAGATAAGCGGCCATGGTGCCGTTCTGGGCGGCGCGGCCCGGGTGGAAGGACTTGCACATGGTGCCGAACATCTCGCGCAGACCGGACGACTGCGTCGCCGCGATGCCGAGCGCCCAGGTCATCTGCTGGACGCTGAGGCCGAGGATCTTGCCCGCGGCGGCCGCCGCGCCGAAGACGCCCGCCGTTCCGGTGATGTGCCAGCCGCGGTCATAATGCTCGGGATAGACGGAGTTGCCGATCCGGCACTCGACTTCGACGCCGAGGATGAAGGCGTGCATGAACTCGCGGCCGGTGATCTTGCGCGTCTCGGCCATGGCCAAGAGGCCGGAGGCGATGGGCCCGGCGGGGTGGATGATCGTCTTCAGATGCGTGTCGTCGAAGTCGAACACGTGCGAGGTGATGCCGTTCAGCAGGGCGGTGTGCAGCATGTCGGTGCGCACGCCGCGCCCGAGCACGGTCGCCTGAGCGGGGCCCGCGAAGGGCATGAGGGCGGTCAAGGCCCGGTCCAAGGCCGGATGGATGGAGCCGCCGACCGCGCAGCCGATCCAGTTGAGGAAGGAGCGCGTCGCTTCGGTGTAGACCGCCTCGGGAATGTCGCCCGGTCGGGAGTTCACCACGAATTCGGCCAGCGTCTTCGTGACTGCGGAATGGTCGGTCATGGTCTTCTCCTGTCGGCGGCCTCGGCCCGTTGCGGATTGATGCGCGCGAGGCCGCGCCAATGTCAACGGGATTGTCGACACTTTCAGATGGAAGTCGACGGAAGAACTACGCCCCGGCTTTGGGAATTCAGGGCAAAAGCGGACATCCGACGGGATGGGCTTCGAAAAGTGTTGACGATCCTGCCTCGTGCCCTTCACTCTGATCGCCATGCTCAGGACGGCGCCCAGTGACAGCTTTCGGACCGGCTCGCTCGCCAGCGTGCTGGAGACGGAGATCGAGCGCCTCATTCTTGCCGGGACGATCCAACCGGGCGAGCGCATCAACGAGAATCAACTCGCCGCCCGCTTCGGCACGAGCCGCGGACCGATCCGCGAGGCGATTCGGGCGCTCGAAGGCGCGGGCATGGTCGAGGCCATTCCGAATCGCGGCGTCTTCGTCCGGACGCTGTCGGTGGGCGAGGTCCGCGAGGTCTATGACGTGCGCGCGGCCTTGTTCGGCTTGGCGGGCCGGCTGATGGCGGATCGCGCGACCTCGGGCGACGTGGAGACGCTCGACGACTTCATCGCGCGCATGGAGGCCGCGGCCTCGGCGCTCGATTTCGAGAGCTATTATCCGCTCAATTTGGCCTTTCACGCCTTCATTCTGGACGCCTGCGGGAACGCAACGCTCGCGGCGGAATACAAGGCCTTCGTCAAGCGGCTGACGCTGTTCCGCGCGCGGAGCCTCGTGCAGGGCGGCGGATTGGGCGTATCGAACCGCGAGCATCGCGAGATGGTCGAGGCGGTTCGCGCGCGCGACGCGCAATGGGCTCATGACGCGCATTGGCGCCATGTGATCAACGCCAAGAATCGGCTGCTCGCGGTGGTTCGAGCAGAGGAAGCCGCCGTGGAGGTTCCGTCTGCGGGCGGGACCCACGGGGACGATCAAACGAGCGGCCGCTGACGCCGCCTTCGGAGGAGACGACACGATGCGCAAGTTACTCGCGACGTTGCTGATGGCGGCCGCATCCGCGGTGGGGACCGCCGCGGTTCAGGCACAGCCCGCACCCTATCCCCATAAGGTGGTCACGCTCGTGACCCATTCGAGCCCCGGCGCGGGCAGCGACATCTTCCTGCGGGAGATGGCCAAGCATCTGCCGAAATACATCGACGCGACCTTCATCGTGGAGAACGCGCAGGGCGGCAGCGGCGCGCGCGCCATGACGAAGCTGGCCACGGCCAAGCCCGACGGCGCCACCTTCTACGCCACGACGCCGACCTATGTGTTCACGTCGCTGCTCAGCAAGCCTCAGCACAGCTACAAGGACCTGCAGCCGCTGGTGAATTTCTTCGCCGACCCGACGCTGGTCTATACGCGCGCCGACGGCCCGTTCAAATCGTTGGACGACGTGATCAAGTCCGCGAAGGAGAAGCGCGGCCGTTGGGGCGCCTCGACCCCCGCGTCCATGGAACGGCAGGCGGCCGAGCGGATCAAGAAGGCGGCCAACGTCAACGCCGCGGTGGTGTCGCATGACGGCGGCGGCGAATTGCTGCTGAACGTGCTCAACGGAACGCTCGACATCGGCATCGGCGAATATGCGGAACTGCGGCCCCAGCTCGAGGCCAACAAGGTGCGCATTCTCGCCACCGTGACGCCGACGCGTTCGGCCGCTCTGCCGAACGTGCCGACGGTCAAGGAGCAGGGCTTCGACGTCGTGATGCGCAAGTATCGCGGCCTCGCCGGGCCGCAGGGACTGCCGCCGGAGATCATCGCGATCTGGGAAAAGGCCGTGCAGCAGCTGCTCGCCGACCCCGAATATCTCAAGGTCGTGCAGAGCGAGGCGCTGCAGCCCGACTATATGGGCCAGGCCGCCTATGCGCAGTTCATCAACAGGTTCGCCGAAGAGTCCGAGACCTTCTTCAAAGAGAACGGCGTGATCAAGTGAGCGTACCCGTCGACCGAAAGGGCGCCATGAGGGACGTCGCCGCCGGCGGCGTCCTTCTTCTCGTGGCGGCGCTCTACCACTTCGAGACCCTCCGGATTTCGCAGTCGAGCCTCTCCGACGAGGTGGGACCGGAAGGATTGCCGCGGTTGCTCGCCATCGGGCTCGCGGTCGTGGCGGGTCTGATCCTCGTTCGCGGGATCGCGGCGGCCGTCAGGCTGCGGCGAACGGAGCCGGCGGCGGATTCCGGCGGCGATTACGTCGCGAGCCTGCCGCGGGCGCTGGGCTTCGTCGCCATCGGCGTCGGCTACATCCTCGTCGCGCCCGTCGTCGGTTACGTCATCGGCGCGGCGCTGCTCGTCGCGGTGGTGGCCGTCTATGAGGGGGTCGCGCCGACATGGCGCGTCGCTGCGGTCGCGGCGGGGGCGGGGTGCCTGTTCTGGGCGATCTTCGTCAAGCTGCTGGGGACCGAGCAGCCGGCCGGCTGGTTTTTCTGAAAGGACTTCCCTTGGACGATCTCAGCCGCGCCCTGACGCTGCTCGTGACGACCCCGTTGATCCCGATCTCGCTGCTCGGGTTGGTCTGGGGGATCATCGGCGGCGCGCTTCCCGGCATCTCGGCCTCGATCACGTTGGCCCTGATCCTGCCGTTCACCTATACGATGGACCCGACGAACGCGATCGTTCTGCTGGCGGCCACCTATATCGGGGCCGAGTACGGCGGCTCCATCCCGGCCATCCTGATCAAGACGCCCGGCACCAACTCGGCCGCCGCGACGGTCATCGACGGCTACGAAATGAACAAGCAGGGCAAGGCCGGCGAGGCGCTCGGCATCTCGCTCTGGTCCGGCGTCATCGGAAGCCTGTTCGGGCTCCTGATGCTGGTGCTGCTGACGGAGCCGCTCGCCGAGGTGGCGCTGCTGTTCAAGCCGACCTCCTATTTCGCCGTCGGCATCCTGGGCCTCAGCATCATCGCCTCGCTCGCGAGCGGGTCGCTGCTGAAGGTTCTCGCCGCGGCCATCGTCGGGCTGATGGTGGCGACCATCGGCTCGGACCCGATCGCGGGCGTCAGCCGTTTCGCCTTCGGGGTGCCCGAGCTCCTGTCCGGCGTGAAGCCGATCATGATCATGGTCGGGCTTTTCGCGGTCAGCGAGCTTCTGCAGCAGTCGGGCGACCCGGGCGTTCTCGAAAAGCTCAAGCAGACCGTGCGGCTGGTTCTGCCGGACTTCGCCATGATGCGCCGGCTGTTCAAGCCGCAGATGATCGGTTCGGCGGTCGGTACCGTCGAGGGGCTGCTGCCCGGCGGCGGCGGCTCGATCGCCGCGTTCCTGTCCTACAGCGAAAGCCGGCGTTGGTCGAAGAAGCCCGAGGAGTTCGGCAAGGGCTCGCCCGAGGGAATCGCCGCACCGGAGGCGGCCAACAACACCGTCGCCAGTACGTCGCTGATCCCGCTGCTGAGCTTCGGCATTCCGGGTTCGAACTCGGCCGCGGTGCTTCTGGGCGGGCTGTTGATCCATGGCCTGATGCCCGGCCCGCGACTGTTCGAGCAGAATGCCGACGTCGTCATCGGCCTCTATACGGGGTCGCTGGTCGCGACGCTGTCGCAGATCCTCGTGGGCGTGCTGATCCTGCCCTTGTGCATCTGGCTGGTGAACCGGCCGCGGCCCTATCTCGCGGGCTTCGTGTTCCTGCTGGTGATTTCGGGCATCTACACGATCAACTCCACGATGTTCGACGTCGGGGTCGTCCTGTTCGCGGGCTTCGTCGGCTACCTCATGCGCATCTGCGGCTTCCCGTTCCTGCCGGCGGTTCTCGGCGTCGTGCTGGGGCCGTTGGTCGAGAGCAACTACAGGCGCTCGCTGATGCTCTCGGGCGGGGAGCACGACATCTTCCTCGAGGATCCCATCGCCGTGGGTCTCCTGATCGCTTCGGCGTTGTTCATCGTCTTCGGGGTGTGGCGGGACTGGCGCGACTCCCGCAAGGCCGCGGCGGCTTCACCGACGTCATGACCATGCGCGGCCCGTCAGGCGAGATGCCACGCCTGCCAGAGAAAGACCGATCCGGCGAAAGCGGCGAAGGCCTCGACCGCGAGGGCTTGCTTCTTCGTGCCCAAACGCCGGGCGAGGCGGGCTCCGACCCATGCGCCGGGGATCGTCGCGAGGCCGATCAGCACGGACGCGCCGAGCAGTTCCGGCGGCAGCAGGCCCAATGCGCCGAACGAGGCGACGCGGACCAAGGAGGTGCCGACGGCGAGCGCGGCGTCCGTGGCGATCAGCGCGGGCCCGGTGATGCCCGCCGCGAGCAGCACGGGGACCGCCAGCATTCCGGCGCCGATCCCGAGGCTGCCGATGAAGCCGAGACCGATCGCCGCCGTCGCCAGTCCCCATGGGCCGAGCGACAGGTTCCGGGCACGGGCGTATCGTCCGGCGGGAATGCAGGCGATCAGCACGCCGCCGATGATCGCCGCCGCGGCGGCGGGTTCGAGGCGCGCATGCACGAGCGCGCCGAGCATGGCGGCGGGCGCGCCTCCGATGAGCGCGATGACGAGAGAGCGCCGGTTCACTTCGCCGCGATAGACCCAGATGCGCCCGGCATTGGCGAGCATCATCGCGGTCGTGACGACGGGGATCACGGCCGTGACCCCGAAGGCCGCGGTGACGGCGAACGACAAAAGAATTCCGGCGCCGAGACCGAACATCGCACCGAAAGCGCCGGCCGCGAAGGCGGAGGCGGCGAGCAACGACACCGTCGCGGCGGTCAGTTCAGGCATCATACGGCATCGTGGGGCAGGAGAGCGGCATGAGCGGGACCGAGCCGGGGAGAACGGGACTGGAGGACAAGGCTTTCGCGTTCATACGCGTCGCGCCGCGGCCTTCCAAGCCCCGTGAGGACGGCCTCACCATCGTGGCCGATCGCGGCTACGGCATGAACCGCATCGCCGACCTCATCGAGACGGCGGGCGACCACGTGGACTGGGTCAAATTCGCGATCGGCGCGTGGCGGGTGCTCGACGAGGCGCTGCTGCGGCGCAAGATCGAGACCCTGCACGCGGCCGGGATCAAGGTCTTCATGGCGGGCGACTGCAGCGAAGCGGCCTATCTGCAGGGCGTGTCCGAGCGGTTCTACAAGACCGTGCGCGACCTCGGCGCGGACGGCGTCGAGGTTTCGAGCGCGCAGGTGCTGATGCCGACGGCCGACAAGCTCCGCCTGATCGAAACGGCGACGGCGGCTGGACTCGCCGTCGTGGCCGAAGCGGGACGGAAGGGCAGCGATCCCCGCCCGTCGCTGCACGGCGGCATCATCAAGGAGATCGCGACCCTGCGGCAGGCCGGGCCTTGGCGCGTTCTGGTGCAGGCCGAGGGCATCACCGAGGGCGTCGACGAGCCCCGGCTCGACCTCGTGCGCGAGGTCGTGGCGACCTATGGGGTCGAGACGCTCATCTTTCAGGCCAAGGACACGTCCACGCAGGAATTCTACGTTCGAAGCTTCGGCAACGGCGTGAGCCTCGACATCGAGGACGATCAGGCCGTCGGTCTGGAATTGCTCCGCCGGGGCATCAGAAAAAGCGCGCTGGCGGGAAAAACCTTGGCCGGGGACGGCCCGACCGCAGCGGCATCGCGGGAGTAAGGCGTCATCATGAACACCACGGATCTGCGGCCCGCGAAGATCGCGCCGGGTCAGGCGCTCGCCGAATTGTTCTCCGAACGCCTCGTGGCGCTCGTGCCGGAGAACCTGCCGGCAAAGACCGTCAGCGTCGCCATCGACGACCTCATCGACGCGGCAGGGCTGTGCGCGGCGGCGCGCGGGTCCGACTACATCGCCGCCCTGATGGACGGCTGGGACGGGGAGGGCGCCTGCACCGCCATCGGCCATGCCCGCCCGATCGACGCGGCGGGCGCGGCGCTGGTCAACGGGACGGCCATTCACGGCGAGGACTTCGACGATACGCTGGAAGGCGCGCCGATCCGCGTCGGGGCCATGGTCATTCCCGCGGTGCTCGCCGCCTGCGAGCGCCACGGCCGCAGCGGACGCGACGCTCTGATGGGCATCGTGGCCGGGATGGAGACGGTCTGCCGGGTCAATCAGGTGGTGCCCGGCGCCATCCACAAGGCCGGGTTCCACCCCGTCGGCGTGCTCGGCGCGCTCGGCGGCGCGGCCGGGGCCGGGATCGCGCTCGGCCTCGACACGACGCAAATGGCGCGTGCGCTCGGCATCGCGGGCAGCTTCGCTTCGGGGCTCGGCGAGTTTCTGACCGAGGGGGCCTGGACCAAGCGCCTGCATCCCGGTTGGGCGGCCCATTCCGGCTATCGCGCCGCCATGCTGGCGAAGGCGGGCTTCGTCGGTCCGCGCACCATCTTCGAAGGTCGGCGGAACGTCTTCAAGGTCTTCGGCCGCGATGCGCCGGCGCGCACCGAAGCGCTTCTGGACGGGCTCGGCGAGCGTTTCCTGATGGAAGCCATCGCCTTCAAGCCCTATGCCTGCGGGACGATGATCCACCCCTATATCGACTGCATGATCGAACTCGCCGGACGCGGCGTTCGGGCCGACGACATCGTCGAGATCGTCTGCGAAGCCGCCGAGGGGCCTGTGGACAGGCTCTGGGAGCCTCTGCCCGAGAAGCACCGGCCGTCGTCGGGCTATGCCGCGAAGTTCTCGATGCCTTTCGGCATGGCCGTCGGCTTCCTGGAGGGCGACGCCGGGCTCGCCCAGTTCACGGACCGGAAGGCGCGCGACGAGCGCATCCTCGCGCTCGCCGGGCGTATCCGCTACGTGGTCGACCCCGCCAACCCCTATCCGGTCGATTACACGGGGCATATCCGCGCCACGATGACCGACGGGACCGTGCATGAGATCCGCCGCCCGCATATGCGCGGCGGCCGCCATGCGCCGCTGACGCGCGAAGAGCTCGTCGCCAAGTTCCACGGAAACGTCGCCCATGGCGGCCTGTCCCCCGAATACGGCGGCAGACTGCTCGATTTCTGTCTCGACCTCCCGAACCTGCCCGATCTCGGCGCCCTTTCGGCGCTGCGGGCGGCCTGACGCAAGAAGGACCGCATCATGACTTCAGCAAAGCCCGTGGGGGGCGCCACGGTTTCCGCCCGGCTGGCGCAATGGATCTGCTCGTTGCGCTACGAGGACCTGCCCGCCCGAACGATCGACGCGGTCACCGGCACCGTGGTGGACACGGTCGGGCTCAGCCTCTCCGCGCGCCACGAGGACTATGCACGCGCCTGCGTCGACAGCTGGGACGCCGACGGGCCGTGCACGGTGCTCGGCCGTTCGCGTCGGCTCGATGCCGGCGGCGCGGCCTTCGTCAACGGCGTGGCCGCCCATGGCGAGGACTTCGACAACACCTTCGAGGGCTGCCCGGTGCATTCGGGCGCGGTCATGGTTCCCGCCGTTATGGCTCTGGCGGAGCGCGACGGCATCGACGGGCGCGAGGCGGCGGTCGCCATGGCGGCGGGCATCGAGATCGTCTGCCGGCTGGGCCTCGTCGCCAAGAAGGCCGTCCATGCCGCGGGCTTCCACCCCACCTCCATCCTCGGGACCTTGGCGGCGGCGGGAGCCGCGGCCCGCGCCATGCGCTTGAACGAAATGCAGACGATGCACGCCTTCGGCATCGCGGGCAGCGCGGCGTCGGGCATCATCGAATATCTGGCCGACGGCTCCTCGACGAAACGCTTCCATGCCGGATGGGCGGCGCAGGCGGGCATCCGGGCCGCCATGCTGGCGCGGGCGGGCTTCGACGGTCCGGTCTCGGTCTTCGAGGGGACGCACGGACTGTTCAACGGCTTCGCCCACAGCATCGAGCCGGATTTCCCGCTCCTGGTCGACGGCCTCGGCGAGCGCTGGACCGCGGGCGACGTGGCCTTCAAGCCCTATGCCTGCGGGACGATGACCCAGCCCTATATCGACTGCATGCTGCAGCTGCGCCGCGAGGGGCTGGTGCCGGAGCAGGTCGCGAGCGTGGTCTGCGAAGTCGGCGAGGGCACCGTGCACCGCCTCTGGGAAAAGCTCGCCGAAAAGCAGGCCCCGCGCACGCCCTACGGCGCGAAATTCTCCTCGCCCTACTGCATCGCGGTGGCGGCGGTCGACGGAGACGCGGGCCTCGCCCAGTTCACCCATGACCGCATCGCCGACCCGCGCATTCTGGCCTTGGCGTCGAAGGTCACCTATGTGGTCGATCCGGAGAACGAATATCCCAGCAATTACACCGGACATGTCCGCGTCACGCTGACGGACGGGCGCGTCATGGAGGCCCGGCAGTCCTGCCTCAGGGGCGGCGTGCGCGAGCCGATGAGCCGGGATGAGCTGGTCTCCAAATACCGCGCCAATACGCGTTTCGGCGGCATCGCCGACCCCGCGTCGGAGCGGATCCTGGCGGCGCTGGGCGACATGCCGGCGCTGCGCAATTTCGACGTGCTGAAAGAGGTGGCCCATGACTGATCGCAACGGACCGACGAAGGAACTGGCCGGCCGGATCGCCTTCGTCACGGGCGCGGCCCGCAATATCGGCCGCCACATCGCCTTGGCGCTGGCGCAGGGCGGCGCGGACGTCGCGGTCCACACCAAGAGCTCGGTCGCCGAGGCCGAGGAGACCGCGCGGCTCGTGCGCGCCGAGGGCGTGCGCGCCGTCGTCGTGACGGGCGACGTGGGGGTTCAGGCCGAAATCGAGGCCGCCGTCGCCAAGGCGGTGGAGACGTTGGGCGGGCTCGACATCCTCGTCAACAACGCCGCGCTGCGCAGGGAAGGGCGGGTCGAGACGATCGACTACGCCGCATGGCGCGAAATCATGGCCGCGACCTTGGACGGCGCCTTCCTCGCCGCACGGGCCGCCATGCCGCACATCATCGCGCGGGCGGCTTCGGGCGGCGGGCGCATCGTCAATATCGGCGGAATGACGGGCCACAGCGGCGCGCCCGAGCGCGTCCATGTGGTGACCGCGAAGGCGGGACTCGTCGGTTTCACGAAAGCGCTGGCGCATGATCTCGCCGAGCATGCGATCACGTCGAACTGCGTGGTGCCGGGGATGATCGATACGGTGCGCGGCGGCTCGAACCCCGCGCAGGCGGTGCATCACGCCGCCCGGCACATTCCGCTCGGCCGTCGCGGCACTCCGGACGAGGTCGCGGGCATGGTGCGCTATCTCTGTGGACCGAGTGCGGCCTTCGTGACCGGGCAGGCCATCCACGTGAACGGCGGCACCTATATGCCGTGAGGCGCGAAACGGCGGAAGGCGGGGCTTTCCGCCGATCGCCGGAGCGGGCGGGCGGATTGCGGGTTCGGCGGCGTGCCGGTATCGAGACGTTGCGGCCGTCACCGGCCCCGACGCGCCGGACTTCGAGACCGGGGCTCGGATATTCGTTCGGGCGCCCCTCGCGGCCGATCCGCACAAGGGTCTCTCATGCCGTTTCCCGAACTTCCCGGTCATCTCGCCCGCGCGTTGCAGGAGCGGGGTTACGACGAGCCCACGCCCGTTCAGGAGGCCGTTCTGCTGCCCGAACGCGCGGGCCGCGACCTGCTCGTTTCGGCCCAGACGGGCTCGGGCAAGACGGTCGCCTACGGCCTCGCGCTCGGGACCACGCTGCTCGGCGAGGACGACCGGCTCGAAAGACCCGGCCTGCCGCGGGCGCTGGTCGTCGCACCGACGCGCGAACTCGCGCTTCAGGTCCAGCGCGAACTCGAATGGCTCTACGCTTCCAGCGGCGGGAGGGTGATCTCCTGCGTCGGCGGCATGGACCAGCGCCGCGAGCAGCGCATTCTGGCGCAGGGCGCGCATATCGTCGTCGGCACCCCCGGCCGGTTGCGCGACCATATCGAACGCTCCCATCTCGACCTGTCCGCGCTCGAAGCGGTCGTCCTCGACGAGGCCGACGAGATGCTCGATCTCGGCTTCCGCGACGATCTCGAAGCCATTCTGGACACCACGCCCGCGGAGCGGCGCACGCTTCTGTTCTCGGCGACGCTGCCGAAGGACATCCTGTCGCTCGCCCGCAGCTATCAGACCGATGCCGAGCGCATCGCGCTCGCTGCCCGCGACCGTCCGCACGGCGACATCGCGTTTCGGGCCATGACGATCGCGCCGCATGAAGCGGATGCGGCCATCGTCAACGTTCTGCGCCATTACGACAGCGGCGCCGCGTTGGTCTTCTGCGCGACGCGCGAGGGGGTCAAGCGGCTCCATGGCCATCTGCTGGAAAAGGGATTTTCGGTCGTCGCGCTGTCGGGAGAACTCGGCCAGGCCGAGCGCAACCGCGCGCTGCAGTCGCTGCGCGACGGCCGCGCCCGTGTCTGCGTGGCGACGGACGTGGCGGCCCGCGGCATCGACCTCCCCGATCTGGGGCTCGTGGTCCATGCCGATCTGCCCACGAACGAAGAGGCGTTCCTGCATCGCAGCGGCCGGACCGGGCGGGCGGGGCGGAAGGGCGTCTGCGTCGTCCTCGCCTCCTTCAGTCGCCGCCGGAAGGCCGAGCGGATGCTCGCCGCCGCGCGCGCCGAGCCGCAATGGACCCCGCCGCCGTCGGCGGCCGAGATCCTGAAGGGCGATCTGGAACGGCTGATCCGCGAGACGGAACCCGAGGCGGACGTCTCCGACGAGGAACGCGCCGATGCCCGCGCATTGCTCGCCGGACGCAGCGCGGAGGATCTCGCGCTGGCGCTTCTGAGGCTCCATCGCGCGGGATTGCCCGCGCCGGAGGACCTCACGGTGCTCAACGAGCGCGCGCCGCGCGAACGGTCCGCCCGCGCGGATGAGGATCGCGGCGCCCCGCGGCCCGGCCGGGAGCGGACGGACGAGGGCGATGCGGTCCGCTTCTCGCTGAATGTCGGCCGGCGGCACAATGCCGATCCCAAATGGCTGGTTCCGTTCCTCTGCCGTCGCGGGCACGTCACCCGCCACGACATCGGCCGGATCGAGATCTTCGACCGCAACAGCGTGGTGGGGATCGCGGCCGCGGTCGCGGATCGTTTCGCTCATGCGACGGCCAAACCGGATCCAAACGGCGAGAACATCGTCATCCGCCGCGACACCGGAGAGGGCTCTCCGCCGCCGTCGCGCGAGCGGGACGGAGACGGGCCTCGGCGGAAGCCGCCCGGCAAAGCGTCCGCGAAGCCGCACCGCAAGGGACCGAACCGCAAGCCCCGGCGTCGCGAAGGGGATCGCGGTTGAGCGAAGCGGTCCCCGAACCCGGGACGCTCGAGGTTCTGGTCGATGCGGATGCCTGCCCGGTCAAGGACGAGACCTACAAGGTCGCGTTCCGGCACGGCGTCCGCGTCATCGTCTTCGCCAATGCGCCGATCCTCGTGCCGCGCGATCCGCTGATCGAGCGCGTCGTCGTGCCTTCGGGCCCCGACGTGGCCGACGACCGCATCGCCGAACGCGCGCGGCCGGGCAGCGTCGTGGTGACGGCGGATATCCCGCTCGCGTCGCGCTGCGTGAAGGCGGGTGCGCAGGTGATCGCGCCGGACGGGCGCATCCTCGACGACCGCACGATCGGCCCCGCGCTCGCCATGCGGGACCTGATGACGGATCTCCGCTCGGCCGGAATGTCCACGAGCGGTCCCAAGCCCTTCACCCCCCGCGACCGCTCGGCCTTTCTCTCGGCCTTGGACCTCGCGCTGGTGCGCGCAAAACGGGCGGGTTTCGTCGCAGGGTGACGCGCGATGCGGCGGGCGGGGGCGTCGCGGTCGATTTGACGCCGCCTAGCAGCCATCCCGCCATGATCGAGCGGGCGCTGCATATCCTTTGGAAAATTGAACAAGGCCACTTGCCGCAAGCCGTTGCCGTTGGCCTGTCCAGTGCCGGCTAAAGCATTCAGTCTGCCTTGAATGCAGCCGGGCTTGGCGGCTTGGACTTTAACACGCGCGGGGTTCTGGCCTTGCCGCTGTATGCGCTATCGGCATTCGAGCTTGGTAGGATCGGGCCGAAGCTTCCCTTACTTTGACATTGGCCGGGCGGGTACTGGTACTACCCCTGTCTTGGCCATGCAATTCTGGCAAGAGCAACTGGAGAATCTGTTAATTGCCCCGCCAATCTGATTTTGGAAGCGTCGAAAGCAACGCATCTGCCGCCGCAATAAATGGTTTATCAGGATTTTTCACACAGAAAGCAGTGACCCGCTTCAATACTTCCATTCCGGTCAGTCTGTCAGTATCGTAATATTTTTTGCGCTCATTAATCGAAGCAACGTTTATACCCGCAATAAATCCTTGCGCCCATGAAAATGCCGAAATCTGAACATCAGTGTGAGCCATTTCTTGTAAATATTTGCTGCATGAATAAGACCCAAAACCACTATAAAAAGATTGAGCATAAACACTTGTCGTAGCAAAAACAAAAATGAGAGAAGCGACCAATTTTCTCAAATCAAATGCTCCGGCGTAAGTATGTATTTGCAATTCGGGCATTCTGGTTTCATTACAGCAAATATCTCATCCCATTCGTGAGTGCCGCCATCTGAACCAAACGAACCGCCGTTTAAATTAACAAGAGAATATCTCTCCCAAGGTTGGGAATAAGGCTGATCATTTTCCTTGAGTAAAATTGAACCCTCGTGACGACATACGCATCTTATTTTGAAGTGCGTTCTCATTGTCATCGGTTTAAGTCCTCATAAATTGGGTCTGATGATGCAGCCCTATTACCGGACAGGCAAGTACGGTGTTACGTCCGCCTACAGGTCACGGTTAAGTCCATCCCGCCGAGTTTCAGCGCACCTGACACCCGCATAACACCGTTTCGACGACCTGATTTCCAGCAGTAGATCGTTAGTAGATTTTCAGAAATCACTAATACTTCAATTAAATCAATAGGTCATGGCGGAAGGGGTGGGATTCGAACCCACGGTGGACTTGCGCCCACGGCGGTTTTCAAGACCGCTGCCTTAAACCGCTCGGCCACCCTTCCCACGGACCCGCGGGCGGCGGGGCCCGTGA